>JANXYM010000046.1 GCA_025350045.1 Methanomicrobiales archaeon
GGGATCTGGCGCCGCACCGCGGTTCGCGCGTTGCTCGTGCCGCTGCCGAGCGCGTGGCGCGAAGCGGTCGCTGCGGCACCGTGGCTGTCAACATTCGGGCTGCTCGTAGTTGGATTGGCATCGACCGCGTGCTGGCTGCCGACCATGCAATTCGACGACCTCACCTATCACCTCGCGCTGCCTTCCCAGCTACAGCAACTCGGCTACTACCGGCTGGATTTCGCATCGAGCGTATGGGCGCTCGCGCCCTGGTCCAGCGATGTGTTGCATGGGCTGGTGCAGGTCGTTGTAGGGTGGAGCCAAAGGATCTCTTCTCCTGATTCTCCATCATCTCGCCCCAAAGCCCCTTTTGAGCGTAAGAGTCCCCCCACTCCCCCGGATCCTCCCGTTCTCTTTTTTCTCCAATCCCCGAACCCCGGAGGAACATATTACGTTCCTCCCAACCGGGAACTATAAGTGCCCCTTTCTCCCATCCAGCCAACCCCCGCAGAGCAATTTCCCGAAAAATCATTTCATAATAAAAGCCCATTGACCCCCACTGCCAATGGTGGTATGTCAAAGGGGCCCCTGCGACACCAGAACAAAAAAAGCGAAGGAACAACTTCGCACAGGCACAGCCAGGAGAACAAACCGTTTAAGGAGAATCCTGCCGGGACAAAAAATCATTTCCCGGTAAGATTCCGCTGGACAAAAAAAAGAAGGAGGTAATCAACTATGGCAGATTTCGTACAGAAAACAACCGTAAAGACCGCAGTGCGGCAGCTGGCAGCCCCGATTGCCGATGTGGCAGCGTTCAACACGATCGTGCAGTCGGTCATTACCGGCAACCCGTTCGGGTGCGTGGCCTATGCAGTCTCTGGCGTCAGCCACCCGGGCGTGGAGAAGGCACGGGAGAGCTACGTGGCAAAGATCATCTACCAGGACAGCAGTGCAAAGACCGTGGGCAATGATTCCGGCAAGTTCAGCTCGATCGCCGGGTTCAATGCCGGGGCAGCAGCCCTCCTCGCGAGTGCGCCCCTCACCGCAGCCCACACGGGCACACCGGCCCGGGACACCGAGAACGAGACCTACTCGGCCACCATCAGGTGCCGGGACCCCAACGGGGAGCTCTACATGGTCACCTTCGGCCGGCAGAGCGTGAGCCTGACATCCTACTCGGACGATGGCATCCGGACCAAAGTCGAGACCTGGGCCGATACCGTACCGGCGCTGGCCTGAGACGAAGAACCGGTGCGTGAGATACGAAAAGGAACAGGTACCAGAAACGAAGAACCGGATTGTGAGATAAGAGCAGGAAGACGTACTTAAAAATGCAGGCCCGCAACGGGAAACACCGGTGAGGCTCCACCGGATTCACCAGAACGGTTACTAGTCCCTCTGATGGTGAACCCGGCACAGCTTCTCCCGGGAGAATCCCTGCACCGGCCCTGCAGGACAGCTGCATTCCTCTCCCGCTCACCCGGCAGGCCACGGAACGGTGAGATACTCCTTTCCTGTGCCTGTCCCGGTTTTTCAAAGGAGGTTTACTTATGGAAACTGAAGTTTTGGGGATCATCCTGGGAGCAGTGCTCCCGGTCTATCCCCTGCTGTTTGTCATCTACCAGAGAATCGGCAGGTATGATGAGATTGTCGAGGAGTTTAAACGACTCCGCAAGGAACACGAACATTACAAGGAGGTGCATCATGGAAGCTGAACAAACTCCGGTCATAACTGTGACTGGTCTGTACCGGAATGTACACGGGAATGGCAGAACAAAACCGGTCACAATGATCACCGGTCTTAACGGGGAGGTGCATCATGGACGCTGAAAGCCGCCCGGTCGCAACCGTGACGGGTCTCTACCGGGGCACCTGGAGCGGGCTTGAACCGCTGACAAAGGACACGCCCCTCACCATGGACGAAGTCCGGAGAAACCCGATCTTCTATGAGCTGGAGCTGCACCCGGAGGCGGGCGATGAGAACCTGATCATCGATGTCATCTACGACAACCTGTCACCCCTGCGGCTGCAGGATCTTAACCGGGGAACGGATATCCCCCGGGGGGTCCGCTTCTGGCCGGACTGGTTCGAGATCCCGCACTACCGGGAGATGCGGGACGTTGACGGCCGCCGTGTTTACCCCCGGGCACCGGGCATCCACACGGTCCGGATCCGGACGGCAAAGAGAAGATTCGACCGTATGGGAAAGGAACGGGACTTCTCTCCCGCCAATCGCGGCTGCACGAGCCCGCTCTTTGAGATCACCATCACTGCGGATGGGGACGATGTTTGAGAACGTGGTGCAGACCCGGATCGCCATCTGCGGTACCGGGATTCTGCTCGCCATTATTTTTCTCGCATCGCACCTGCCGCTCATTCTCCTCATAGCACCGGTTGCCATCTTGTTCCTCGGCATCGTGGCAGACCCCGAAGAGACGCATGCGGTATGGTACGGGATGCTCCACACAGCCGGCATCTTTGACCGGTCGCTGCTGGATGAAGAAGAACAGGCAACCTGCACGGAGAAAAAACACTACTTCTGGTTTGGCGAAGTTGCCTCAGCGGCCGTGCTGGCCCTGGTCTTCAGCGTTCCACTGGGGCTGTTCCTGGCACAGAGAACGGATATCACGCTCGCATTCATTGGCGCAGCGATGGTCTTCCTGCCGTTCTTTGTCTTCCTGCCCCGGGCGATTCAGCAGGGGATGAAGGCGGATACCGCAGCAATCCTTGACCTGTTGGGGAAGAACGAGCAGGTAAAGAAAGTGTTCTGGACAATGTTTGCTGCACTGGCGGGACTGGTGCTGGTGCGGGTCATGGATCCGGTGATCGCACAGCAGGTTGTGGGGATGATAATGGGGATGTGATGGCAGGAACGCAGGGTTTTTTCACCGGGATCATCTCTCCCTGGGAAAAACACCTTTTAAAAAAATCCTTACGCCCGGGTATCTGCGCCGGCATTACCGTTTCTTAATGCCCAGCTTTCCCATCACCATCTTCTTAAGCCCCGGGGGTTTGCCGGAATCACCCGAGTACCGGGGAATGATGTGACAATGGCAGTGCACAGCCGAGTGGCCGGCCGTCATGCACGTATTGAACCCGATATTGTACCCGGCAGGCTCGAAATTCTTCTCGATTAAGGCTTTGCATTCATCGAGAAGGGTGAACAATGCCGCCCGTTCCTCGACAGTTGTCGAGAAGACATCCGCGGTATGCCGGTAGGGCATCAGGAGCAGGTGGCCCTTGCTGGCCGGAACCTTGTCCCAGCGGGCATAGCAGAGCTCGTTGCGTGCCACGATATCATTGGCAAAAGGCTTGCAGAACGGGCATTTCACGGGTTCCATGTAAATGGTATGTAGTGAGTGGCAGGTAATGAATTTTTATAATCTGTCCTGCGGGTTTACGGACCCGGCCCTGCGGGAAGGGGGGCACCGGATCGTTACGCATGCCGGTTCCCTGCGTCCCCGTTGTTCGCTATGCGTTCTCTGTTTCCCCTAATTCCGTTGCTTTTCACAAGTTCCGGTTCCCGGCAATCTCATCTTTCTTTATGAGTTCTGGTTCCAACCAATCCCGTTGTCCTCTACATGTGCCGGTTCCCTGCACCCCCATAGTTCGTTATGCGTTCCGGTTCCCCCCAATCCTGTCTTTTCTCTACGCGTGCCGGTTCCTGCACGTTCCGTCTGTCTTCCGGTCTATGGCCGGATCCTGACCGGGTGGGGGTTAAAGACCCGGGTTTCATGGTAATCATCCGGGCTACAGCATGATTCCCGCGTTTCCCATCCCGCCCCGGGAAATATACGATGCGATGAACGGCTGGCTTTACGTGCAAATCCTGATCCCGTGGGGAAGAACGGGCAACCGGGTACCCTGCGTATTCCGGGCCGGGGTTGCGGCACTGCCCGGACAGGGGGGCGGGCCCGGGCGGGGGATCCTTGTGACCGTGCAAGCGGGCAGCGGGGATGTTTACGGGAGCAGAGACAAAAACCCGGGAGCAGGATCCCTACGGCCACGTTTTAAAACAAATTGCGTTTTCAAGTGCTGCGGGAACCGTGCAACCGGAACCTATCATAAAGGTTGTCCATTAGGTATATGATTCGATGAGAATCATTGATTAGAAGATGGCTGATAAAAAGTACGAATCATTGAAGATTGAGAATATCGTAGCATCCGGTGTCATTGCCGAATCCATCGACCTGGTTGAGTTGTCCGACAAGGTCGAGAACTGTGAACTCAACAAGAAGCGGTTCCCCGGCGCAGTCTACCGTATCGCAGACCCCAAGATCGCGTCGTTGATCTTTTCATCAGGCAAGGTCGTGCTCACCGGCATCCGGAACCAGAAGGCGCTTACCGACGGTCTGGCTATCATCATCAAATCGCTGAACGGTGCAGGTATCAAGACGCTCAAGGAGCCCAAGGTGGCAATCACCAACATGGTCTGCTCCTATGATCTCGGCAGGTACATCAATCTCAACAAGGTCGTTGTTACCCTCAATGTCGAGAACATCGAGTACGAACCCGAACAGTTCCCCGGCCTTGTCTACCGGATCAAGGATCCCAAGATCGTTGTCCTTATCTTCTCTTCCGGAAAGATCATTCTCACCGGCGGCAAGAACCTTGAAGACATCCGGAGAGGTCTTGGCGTCCTCGAGCAGAAGCTCGAAAGCATTATGTAAAAAATCTTAATAATAATCCTTTTTTCCCTTACCTGGACGGTAGAAAGCCCGCACGGGTAAACCGTATGCACAGTCACTGTTCTGCAGAAACGCACATGAACGGGACTGGTTCGCTCCTGACTTAAGAAAATCGTTTGGGGATGTTCACCCGCCTCAGGACCTCTCTTTAGGCACGGCAGGGAAAGAAGTTTTAACAGTAATCAGTTATTTGATCCGCCGCGGGGGTGCCCCATCAGGGGCGGCAGAGTTTATCCTATCCGGGGGTAGGGGGGTCTCCCCCATCATCATATCAGAAAAGCATGATTTTTTAGGGGAAATCCTGTTATATTCTGGAATTTGGTTGTACTCTTTTAGTAATTATGAGGGTGACCCCCTCTCTCCCAAAAGAGGGGGAGGCAGCCCAGGGGGTGCACCCCCTTGACCCCCTGATTTTTTTGAGGGTTTCAACAGAGCCGGAAAAGCAAAATCTGTCAAGAGCATGGATACTGCCCGGAGTTACGGAATGTTCCCGGGTATTGTTCCAAAAAAAAAAGTGCAGATTATTTCCCGCCCGATACGATCTTCGAGCCGCGGAGGATCCCGATCGTACCGGTCCGGACAAACTCCTTGACCCCGTACTGGCGCAGGAGTTTTTCAAGGGCATCGATCTTGTCGGTCTCGCCAATCACCTGCAGCACGAGAGACTTCGGGCTGACATCCACAATCGAGGCCCGGAAGATCGTGGCGATCTGCATGATCTCGGCCCGGGAGGTACCCTGTTCTGCGGTCACCTTAATGAGCGCGAGCTCCCGTTCAACCCGCTCGTTCTCGGTTAAGTCCGAGACCTTGATGATGTCGATGAGCTTGTTGAGCTGCTTCATCACCTGCTCGACCTTGGCATCGTCGCCGATCACCACAATGGTGATGCGGCTCATGCCCGGTTCTTCGCAGGGCCCGACCGCGAGACTCTCGATATTGAATCCCCGGCGCGAGAAGAGCCCGGTGACTCTTGATAAGACACCGGCCTTGTTCTCGACAAGGATGGACAGCGTGTGCGGCTTCATCGCGGGTGGCCTCCTATCATCTCGTTGATCGCAGCACCGGCCGGGACCATGGGAAAGACATTCTCTTCGCGCTCGATCCGGAAGTCCATGACAAACGGGCCGTCGCAGTCGAGCGAGGCCTGGAAGGCAGGCAGCACATCCTCGGGCCTGTTGACCTGCATGCCTTCGATTCCATAAGCCTGGCCGATCTTCACGAAGTCGACCGGGGGGAGCTCGGTGAACGAGTACCGGTGGTCGAAGAAGAGCTCCTGCCACTGCCGGACCATGCCGAGATACATGTTGTTGAGGATCGCAATCTTCACCGGGATCTTATTCGCCGCAACCGTCCCCATCTCCTGGATGTTCATCTGGATGCTGCCATCACCGGCAATCACAAACGTCGGGACATCGGGCCGGGCGAAATGCGCACCAATCGCCGCAGGAAAGCCAAAGCCCATGGTGCCGAGGCCCCCGGAGGTGATCCAGGTCCGGGGGTTGTGGAAGCAGAAGTGCTGCGCAGTCCACATCTGGTTCTGGCCCACTTCAGACACAATCACGGCCTTGTCTTTCACCAGTTCGCTCAATGTCCGGATGACGAACTGCGGGTGCAGGCCATCAGTTGTCGGGCACTTGAGCGGGTGGTGCTGTTTCCAGTGTTTGATCTTTTTGAGCCAGACCTCATGCGCACCCTGCTTCTTCATCAGGGCAAGGAGATCTTTTAGGACCCCTTTTACATCGCCGACAATCGGCACGTCAACCCGCCTGTTCTTGCCGATCTCGGCCGGGTCGATATCGATATGGATGATCTTTGCATGGGGGGCAAAGGTCTCGATCCTGCCGGTCACCCGGTCATCGAACCGGGCCCCGATCGCGATCATCAGGTCGCACTCGGTGACTGCAAAATTTGCGTACTCCGTGCCATGCATGCCCAGCATACCCAGGTTCAGCGGGTGATGGCAGGGGATGCAGCCAATGCCCATCAGGGTCGTGGTGACGGGAATGGACGCGAGCGTGGCAAACTCCATGAGTTCGGGCGAGGCATTCGAAGAGATGATGCCCCCGCCGGCATAGATGAGCGGGCGCTCGGCGTGACCGAGCAGTTCGAGGGCTTTTTCGATCTGGCGCTTGTGCCCCTTGTAGGTAGGGTTGTAGCCGCGGAGCGTCACCTTATCGGGCAGTTTCACCTCAGCGGCAAGGCCGGTGCTCACATCCTTGGGGATATCGATGAGGACCGGTCCCGGTCTTCCCGTTCCTGCGATATAGAACGCTTCCTGGACCACCCGGCTCACATCGCCGGCACTTTTCACCAGGTAATTGTGCTTGGTAATGGGCAGGGTGATGCCGGTGATATCCGACTCCTGGAAGGCATCGTTGCCCAGCAGGTTCGTTGGGACCTGCCCGGTGATTGCAACTACGGGCGTTGAGTCCATGTAGGAGGTGGCAATGCCGGTGACCAGGTTACAGGCACCGGGGCCGGAGGTGGCGAGGCACACGCCTACCCGGCCGCTTGCCCGTGCATAGCCGTCTGCGGCATGCGCTGCTGCCTGTTCGTGCCGTACGAGCAGGTGTCGCAATGGTGAATCATAGAGTTCATCATAGATCGGCAGGACCACACCGCCGGGGTACCCAAAGATGATCTCGGTACCTTCGCGCAGGAGTGATTCAACGAGTATTTTTGCCCCGGTCTTCATGTTCTTCCCTCAATAATCTGTTCATGCCGGCGATCATCGCCTCAACGCTCGCCATGATGATATCCGTGCGTGCGCCCCGGGAAGTAATTATCTTCCCGTCTTTACTTAATCTTACGGTTACGTCGACCAGCGCATCGGTTCCGCCCCGGATGGCATCGACATGGTACTCTTCGAGCCGGATATCGGCCACATCGGCCACGCACTTGCGCAGCACTTCCATGGCTGCATCCACCGGCCCGTCCCCGGTTGCAGCGCCGGTCATCTCCACGCCGTTTACCACGAGCGTAACCGAAGCGGTGGGGATCATGTGGCTGCCGGAGGTGGCGGTGAACTGGCGCATCCTGATGAACGGTTTGCACTCAATGGCCAGCACCGCATCGGCAATGGCCATCAAGTCGGCATCCGTTACACGTTTTCCCTCATCCCCGAGCAGCTTGATCCGTTTGAGGATCTCCCGGCTCTGGTTCTCATCAGCCTTGTAATTCAGTTCCTGGAGCGCTGCTTCTACCGAAGCGGAACCGGAATGCTTGCCGAGCACGATCCGCCGCTTGCGGCCGATCTGCTCGGGTTTGACGGACTCATACGTTGCGGGTTCCCGCATCACGCCATGCGCATGGATACCGCTCTCGTGGGTGAAGGCCATCTCCCCGACAATCGCCTTGTTCACGGGCAGGGGAACGCCGGTCAGGCGCGAGACTAAGGTGGAGAGCTGGTAGATCTGCTCTTTTTTGATCCGGGTCTGGCACCCGTACAGGATCTCGAGCGCCATGACCACCTCTTCGAGCGGGGTGTTTCCCGCCCGCTCCCCGAGACCATTCACGGTCACGTGGGCACAGCTGGCCCCGCTTTTGAGCGCTGCCATCGTGTTCGTCAGGGCAAACCCGAGATCATCATGGCAGTGGATGGAGAGCGGAGCGATTGTTGCAAGCGGGGGAATAAACTCCGCAATCTTCTCGGGCGTGAGGAGTCCCACCGTATCGCAGAAACAGAGCCGGTCAGCCCCGCACCGTACGCCCTCTGCAAAGACATAGTTGAGGAACTGCTGGTCGGCCCGGGAGGCATCCTCGCCCGAGAGCTCGACAACGAGTCCCCGGCTTTTGGCGTACTCGACGGCATCCCATGCCATCTGTGCCACCACTTCCCGGGTTTTGCGCATCTTCTTTTCGATGTGCAGGTCGCTCACCGGGATCACCAGGTGGACAGAATCCGCGCCAAAGTCCGCAGCAGCGTCTATGTCAGCATTCAGGGCCCGCACGTACGTGCAGATCTCCGCTGAGAGCCCGGCATCCGAGATGAGCTTGATCGCATCCCGTTCACCCACCGAAGCGGCAGCTGAGCCGGCTTCAATGACATCAACGCCAATCTCATCGAGTTTGACTGCAATCTCCAGCTTCTCATGCGGGGTTAATGAAACGCCGGGCGTCTGTTCCCCGTCCCGCAGTGTGGTATCAAAAAAACGCAGCATTTGGCCCAATAAAACAACCACTCATGGCAGAATTCACCATGATCTTACATAGGAGTGGTGCATATAAAAATGATTGCTGCACCACTTTTCCTCAGGTTCAGAAAACCTTTAGGCATCCGGGAAAAAACCCTACATACTGAAAATTTTTGGTTCCCCCATGTCCCTCTTTGGTTTCACCACAAAAAACAGCACAGACGCCTGCCGGGAGATTGCGGGCGAATGCCGGGATCTGCAGGAGGCAACGAACCGCGGGGAACTCGGGGCAAAGATAGCCATTCTCGTGCTCCGTCACTCCCCTGCTGACATCCAGCAGATGAAGCGGAATTTTAGCAGGAAGGTAGAGGACCTGGCACCGGAATACCGCGAGCAGCTCACCAGAAAGATAAACGAGCACCTGCTCGGCACTTTCCAGACCATCCGGCTCCGGCACCAGCAGGGTGCGTTTGGGGCCATGAAGGAGCCGGTCACTGCCCTGCAGCAGTCCTACTGGGCAATGGTGGCGGGCCAGTGCACGACCGGTGACAGTAACCCCCGCATCCGTTTCCTCAACTACCTGCTCGCTGCGTTCTGCATGTTCGTGCAAAACGAGCCCGGTCATCCCGTCGGCACCCCGTTTCCGGGTGGCGATACCGTGCAGCTGATCGAGGGCGTATACTATTGCCCGGTACGGGAGAAGGCTGGTGATGTGGATGCCGCCATCTGCCCGTTCTGCCCTGCACTCCAGACCCCGGCGATAGGTTACCTGAAACCCCCGGTGAATGCAAGTCCGCACCAGAAGCAGGAGTTCATACGGAACTGCCATGATTTCCATAATTTCAACGGGTGAGTCATTTGCGTCTGCGGAACCGGCTTTTTTTATTTGTTTTATCGGATGAGGTACCTCAAATATTGAGATGATAACAAGATGGGGGCTGATGCCCCCATACCCCCGAATGCGATGAACCCGCCGCCCCCGACGGGGCGCCCCCGCGGCGGTTTGAATATTTCTCCTCTCTCCCGCGACTTGGGCATTTCCCTATTGTGCGACAACTGTTAAAAAATTGATGAAAATCTTCGTAACGCCGGGGGTCAAGGGGGTGCACCCCCTGGGCTGCCTCCCCCTCTTTTGGGAGAGAGGGGGTCACCCTCATAGTTCGCAGGAACATAACCGGATAATGAGGGAGAAATGTTTTTTTTTCAAGAAAAAAATTTAATTTTGCCAGAATAACTTCCTGGTAACTATGGAAATAGGGAATTAAATCATCTCCAACATTTTCAATCCCCATTCTGTTCACCGATACAGCCATCCCCACAATCCCCGACTGTCAAAAGCCTCGTCCCTTTTATCAGGTTCTTATCAGTTACTGTTCACTGTTTTCAACGTAAAAACTGTTATATTTCCCCGGTGCACATTCTAGCATTGGCATCACCGTTAAGAACAATACCCGCCGGGAGCAGTTTATGGATACACCTTCAATAATCCCCCTTGATGATCCTTCGTTATATATCAACCGCGAACTGGCCTGGATACGGTTCAACCGGCACGTGCTGGATGAAGCCCTGGACACTTCCCATCCCCTGCTCGAACGGGTAAAATTCCTCTCCATCTTTGCCAATAACCTGGATGAATTTTTCATGGTCCGGGTATCGGGACTCCAGCGCCAGTTTGCCAAAGGGGTGCGCAAGTTCCCTCCCGATGGCATGACGCCCGGCCAGCAGCTGGACGCGGTCCAGCAGGCCCTGTTGCCGGAACTCGTGATCCAGTATACCTGCTGGCATGACGATGTCCTGCCCAAACTGGCACAACAGGGTGTTCACATCCACACCTACAGCGATCTGGATGAACGCCAGAAAGCAGTCATGCACCGCTTCTTTGTCGATGAAGTTTACCCGGTGCTCACCCCGCTTGCCTTTGACAGCTCCCACCCGTTCCCCTTCATCTCCAATCTCTCGTTAAACCTTGCCATCATTGTCCGGGATGCCAGCAGGAAAGAGTTCTTTGCCCGGGTCAAAGTCCCAACCAACCTCTTCTCGCGGCTCATACGGATTCCCGAGGCGGATGGGCTCAGCCGCAATGACACGGTGGTCCATTTCGTGTATCTCGAAGAGATCATCGCCGCCCATCTTGACATGCTCTTCTGCGGTCTCGAAGTTGTCGCATCCTTTCCGTTCCGTATCACCCGGGATGCCGACCCGGAGATCGAAGTCGATGATGCTTCGGACCTGCTCACCACCGTTGAAGAGATCATGGAACAGCGGGCCCATGGAAATCCCATACGCATCGAGGTCGAATGCTCCATGCATGACAGCATCTGCCACATGCTCGAGAAGAAGTTAGTCGTCACGTCCGCCATGATCCACCGCGTGGGTCACCCGGTGGGAATGGCAGATCTCATGCAGCTCCTCTCCCTGGACCGCCCGGATCTCAAGGATGCGCCCTTCACCCAGTCCCTCCCCGAAGACCTTGCGGAAGGCAGGGATATGTTCACTGCCATCCGGCAGCATGATATTCTCCTGTACCAGCCGTATGACAGTTTCACGCCCGTAGTGAATTTTATCCGCCAGGCGGCAAAGGACCCGGATGTGCTTGCCATAAAGATCACCCTCTACCGGGTGGGTTCCAACTCCCCGATAGTCAAGGCGCTCATGGAGGCACGCGAGAATGGCAAGGCAGTTGCTGCCTTGATCGAGCTCAAGGCCCGGTTTGATGAAGAGAACAATATCGGCTGGGCCCGTGCGCTTGAGCACCAGGGTGTGCATGTGGTGTACGGGGTTGTCGGGCTCAAAGTCCATGCCAAGCTCTGCATGGTAGTGCGCAGAGAGAAAGACGGGATCCGGCGGTATATGCATCTTGGCACCGGCAATTACAATGCCACCACCAGCCGCATCTATACCGATTTCGGGTTCCTGACCTGTGACAAGCAGATTGGCGAAGACGTGGCAAACCTCTTCAACTTCCTGACCGGGTATGCCCGGATCGACAGCTACCAGAAACTTCTTGTTGCCCCGGTCACGCTCAGGAAGGGCATGCTTGCGATGATCGAACGCGAGATTGCCTGCCACCGGGAGAAAGGCGGGGGGCATCTCATCTTCAAGATGAACGCCCTTGTCGATCCGATCTGTATTGCCGCACTCTACCGGGCATCGCAGGCCGGTGTGAAGATCGATCTCCAGGTCCGGGGCATCTGCTGTCTGCGGCCAGGGATACCCGGCATCAGTGAGCATATCGAAGTGACCACGATCGTGGGGAGGTTCCTGGAGCATGCCCGGGTTTACTATTTCCATAATGGCGGGGAAGAGGAAGTGTACCTGGGCAGTGCCGATCTCATGCCCCGGAACCTGGACCGGCGCGTGGAAGTGCTCTTCCCGGTCCAGAATCCGGCCATCCGCACTACGATACTTGCCAAAATCCTCCCCGTACAGCTGACCGATACCTGCAAACTGCGGGTGCTCCAGGCGAACGGAACGTACCTGCGAAGAACTCCTGCAGAAGGGATACGGCCCCTCAATGCCCAGGCATGGTTCCTGAAACACAGCGGGTGCTGGTATGACAGCGTCCGGTAAACCGCCCGTGGCCGGAGAAAGACCTGCTCCTGTGAGAGCAGCCTGCTCTTTTGGCAACCGGCGACTGCTTCCCCTCCTCGAAGCTTTTGCCAGAGAGACCGATGGGGTCCGGGCGGCAGAAGATATCGAATATATCCACAGGATGCGGGTGGCATCCCGCCGCCTCCGGGCAGCGCTCCCCCTCTTTGCTTCCTGTTATCCCCGGAAAAATTATAACCGGTGGTCTGAAGAGCTCCGGGAGATCACCCGGGCACTGGGGGAAGCGCGGGACACGGATGTGCAGATCGCCTATCTCACCCGGTACCAGAAGCGAACCGAGAAAGCCTGGCGATCCAGAAAGCCGGAACGAAACGGCGATGCACCAACCAGTCCTGCTGTCCGGTATCTCCTTATGAATCTCCAGAAGCGCAGGGGAGACCTCCAGAAAGAGGTCCTCTCGGCCCTAGCCAGCCTGGAAAAAAGCAGGGTTATCGAGGATATGCGCACAGCGTTCAGCCAGCCGCTTCCTCCCCTGCGGGGCGCGCTGAAACGCTCCTTTGCCTATGGTATATCGCCGGTAGCTGCCCTCCGGATCGAAGAGCGGTTATGCACGTTGCTCGCCTTCGAGCCCTGGGTATCCCATCCCGAAGCCGTGGCCGAACACCATGCCACCCGCATAGCGGCAAAGAAACTCCGGTACACGCTCGAAGTCTATGCGCCCGTGTACCGGCTGGGCCTGAAAAAACCGATCGCCCGGGTCAAGGCCGTACAGGAGATATTAGGCGACCTGCATGACTGCGATGTCTGGATCGATGCGATCACCCGCCTCCTCCTGCGCGAACGCTCGCTTCTCCGGAACGGCGCCGATGAAAAACGCCCGGATACCTGCACGTTATCCAGCCTGAAGCTCTTTCTTGCAGAGCGGGAGAAGGAACGGCTTTTTCTGTACCGGCATTTCGTGCGCTACTGGGCATCATTGAAGCGGGAGGCGATCTGGGAGGGGCTGCGCACTACCCTTGACACCGGCAGGAAGATGAGTTTCCGGCCGCTTGTCCCGGTGCCGGAAGAAGAGATTCGCACGGCTGTTGCCACAATAGCCGGGGAATTTCCCGGTGGCCTGAACCACAGCCTGCACGTAACTACCCTGTCCCTGATGCTCTTTGACAGCCTGCAGCCCTTCCATAGGATGGATCGGCGCGACCGGTTCTTACTCGAATGCGCCGCGATGCTCCATGATATCGGGTGGAAAGGAGGACGAAAGGGCCATAACCGGCGCAGTGCAGCCATGATCCTGGCAGAAGAACGCCTCGGTATGGATCTTGCAGAGCGCGGGACAATTGCCCTGGCAGCCTTTGCCCACCGGGGCTCTGCCCCTCTGGAATCCCGGGGATTTTTTTACCTGCTCTCCCCGGAATACCAGAAAAAGACCCTCCGGATCACCGCCCTGCTCCGCATTGCTGACGGGCTGGATTTCCTGCATCTCGGGACCGCACAGGAAGTCCACTGCGTGATTGGGGAGACCGGGATAGCCTGCGACGTGATCGCTGCTGCTGATGTAACTGTTGAGAAAGAGCGTGCCCGGACCAAATCCGACCTGTTCCGTACGGCATTTGGCAGGGACCTGGTGATCCGGTGAAGATGAAACCGCCCGGTAAGAACGGCCGTGTCGTCGCCTTTATCGATATTGGCACCAACTCTGTCCGCCTGCTCGTGGTCCGTCTCAACCCGAATCACTCGTACACGGTCCTCACCCGCCAGAAGCAGCAGGTGCGCCTGGGCGATGGAGAATTCGAAGATGAGGAGATTCTTCCTGAGGCCGCAGAACGGGCGGTGGTAGTCTGTAAAACCCTCACGGATCTTGCCCGCACATTCAAGGCCGAAGAGTTTGTGGCCGTTGCCACCTCTGCCATGCGTGAGGCCTCCAACCAGCAGGAGATCCTGCACCGGCTGCGGCAGGAAGCCCGGATCGATATCCGGGTGATCTCGGGACAGGAAGAAGCCCGGCTGATCTATCTCGGGGTATCGAGTGGTTTACACCTCGAGGGAAAACAAGCCTTTTTCATCGATATCGGCGGCGGCAGTACCGAGATTGCGGTGGGAAGCGAACGCGATTACCAGTACCTCGAGAGTTTCAAACTCGGTTCCATACGCCTGACAAACCAGTATGTGCCCCGTTCTGATACCGGCCCCATCACCCAGGAGCGCTATAAAAAGATCCAGCAGCATATAAAAAACAGCATCATCCGGTCGGTAAAGAAGATCAAAAAACTCCTCCCGGACTGCGGGGTTGCCAGTTCCGGCACCGCCATGAACCTTGCCGAGATTGCCCACAAAGCCCTGCAGCCGGATACCGCTTCTCCTGTCGTGCTCACGCACCGGGACTTAAAGAAAGTTGTCAGCCTGATCTGTTCCCTGCCGCTTGAGGAGCGCAGGAAAATTCCCGGTATGAATCCCGAGCGGGCAGATATCATTGTGCCGGGTGCTGCGATTCTCGAAACATTCATGGAGGAGCTCTCCCTTGAATCGATCACGGTCACGGGACGGGGACTGCAGGACGGCCTGCTGGTGGATTACCTCTCCCGCATGGATGAGTTTCCCCTCTTAGGGGAACTCTCGCCCCGCCAGCGCAGCGTGCTCCAGCTGGGGAGGTCCTGCGGTATCAACGAGGCCCATGCCCGGACGGTGACTGCACTTGTCCTTGCCATGTTCGATACTGCCCGGGAGTTGTCCCTGCACCCGTACGGGGATGCGGAACGCGAGCTCCTGGAATATGCCACCTTTTTGCACGACATCGGCTCATTCATCTCGTACAACAATCACCAGGCGCACTCCTACTACATGATAAAAAATTCCGAACTGCTGGGATTCGATCAAAAAGAGGTGACCTTCATGGCCTATCTTGCCCGGTTCCACCGCAAAAAAAGCCCGCGCAAAAAGGATCCCGGGATCCTGGAACTCGATCCCCCTGAACGCGAAGCCTTACGGATGCTCTCGACCTTCATCCGGCTCGGGGAGAGCCTTGACCGGAGTCATGCGGCCCTGATCCAGCATGTCAGGTTCACGAAAAAAGAAGCGGATTCGGTACATCTCGAAATGGTAGCACGGGGCGACTGCCAGCTCGAGATCTGGGGAATCGAGAGCGAGAAGAAGGCCTTTGAAAAGGTGTTCGGCAAAAAAATCATCTTTGAGATCCGGTAAAAAAAACCGGCAGGAAACAGTATTTCCGGCACACAAAATCCCGAAGCGAAGTACTTCCTTGTATCCCGTGGTTGATACCAATCATCGTAGTATTCGCGATTTGAAGCAATAGTACTGTTCTGGCAGTAACTACCGGGCAGGAAGCCCGGGCACAAGAAGAGCATTACACCGGAAAACCAACGCGGAAGTTCATATCGGATTTTTTTGCTCTGTAGAAAACCGGCTGTCACATCATCTGACGCCCCCTCCTGTGCCACCCGTCCCGCGCTGGGGGGCGGGGTACCCTGCGATGAAACGAAGAGGTTACCGGTATTTACGTCACTATCGTAATCGGGGGCGCCCCCGGGAGCGTCAAAGATTACCCGATGATTTCTCCAGGGCAGATTTTTTACCTCTCTTCTTTGTGATGAGGTGATAACGCAACTGACAGGTAAAGGTGAAATTCCTTAAATACCCTTTTATAAAAAATCCCGTACACAGTATACATATGATGCCGCTCCTTTCCCGGATTGCAAGGAAAAGCGCGTGGATTCTTGCAGCAGCCATGATAGTTGCGCTGTTCTCAGGGCTTATGCTCGTCAGATACCCGCTCTTTTCATGGGTAAGCTACGGCCTTATACGCGATATTCATGTGCTCTTCATACTGATCGTGCTGATACCTGTTTTCTATCTGCACACTCTTGGGGGCATAATGATGCTTCTCAAAAGGAAAGGACTTGAGCATAAAAAAAATCCTGACCGCCTCGGTAATTATTGGATGGACAGCGGTCTTCCTGGTATTTGGCATTGTTTATTTTTCCACTGCCCCGGCAACAGCCGGAAACAATACCGGTCTAACAAACGCCGGCAGCTCCGGCTTAACACTTACACCGGCAGAGATAGCAAAGCATGGTTCAGCGGGCAGTTGCTGGGTGGTAATCAGCGGCAAAGTATACGATCTGACAAGCTACATCGGTATCCATCCGGGAGGTCCGGGGCAGATTATTCCTTACTGCGGGAAAGACGGAACAACAGCATTTGCCACAAAGAATTCAGGGGCTTCCCATTCCTCCTATGCAACTTCGCTT
>JANXYM010000120.1 GCA_025350045.1 Methanomicrobiales archaeon
CCATCACAGCCGGGACACCGGGGCAGGTTGGTCTCCCTGCCGCACTTGATGCAGGTGAAGACCGCAACGGTATGTCCCCCGCACTTGTCGCACCGGTTGAGATAGGTGATCTCCTGACACTGGGAGCAGCGCCTGCGACCAACTTCAACTTCGATGATCCCGCACTCCTTCTGGATGCCGATCTCGGTATCGTTCTGGTCCATCTGCTCGATATGGGTGGAAGCAGACTGGAACGAGCGCCGGGCGCCCCCGGTGTCGCCGAGCGGGAAGAGAACATGCGGGGGAGGGTTCATCTTACGGGGCTTGGATTTCCCCGGTCTCCCCATGCGCCCGCCAATCCGGGTCCCCGATCGTGAACGCATCTTAAAACCGGAAAGGTGCTGGACGAGGTCGAGCTGGGACGCGTCCGGGGCAGTATTCCCGGCGTCCCGCTTTTTCAGGTTTTCGTCCAGCCCAAGGCAGGAGATGAATGACCGGTAGAGCGGGATCTTCACGCACCCGTCCCGCACGATATGGGGGAGGAGCAGTGTTTCAAGGATCTCCTTGGTGACCGGCTCAAGAGGGAGCAAAAGATGATCATCAACAATCGTTCCTGTACCCGCAACCGCGTCGGCAAGAAGACGGATCTGGTCCATGGTGACATCGTCCCAGAACCACGTGTACGCGGGATGGAGATATCCCCCCGCCCGGGCAAAAGCGATCGCTTCCCCCTCGTCTTTCGGGTGCTTTGTGCCCGGTTCACTGTCGAGCAGCCACCATTCGTCGCAGTACCCGGAAGGTATCAGCGGGTGATTGTTCTCTAAAAATTCCCCGTACGAGATGAGGATCTCCCCCACATCAAGGATCCGCTCGATCACGGGCTGAAGCCTCTTTGCCATTGCTTCATCATCAATACGGAGCACATCACCACTGGTGAGGCGCACGGTCGGACCTTCGATCGAATCCACCGGCACCACGCCGCAGGCCTTGCCCGGCCGCTCGGTCTTCATCTGGGTACCCGTTGCAAGGAACTCGCCCAGCACATACAGGGTGGCCGGGTGCAACCCGGCTGCGGCAAAGCCCGTGTTGCGCGAGCGGCCGTACCGGAGCCGGAACCCGCCTTTTCTCATGGGATAGGCAAAAACCGGTCTCCCCCCTATGAGATCGCGGAGGTACTTGTCCAGCGGTTTGATACCCCCCTTATTTTCCTCATCGCCGGATTTCGAGGCACCGGCAATGAGTTTGTCGAGCCAGTCCCAGCCCTCCATCTTCATCTTCTCGACCCGGCTTTTGAGCTTACGGGCCTTGCCGGCGATACCTTCCCCGATAACGAGAGCCATGCCGCCCCGCACGGTGTTGGTCTCAACCCGTTCAAGGTTCCGGTGCCCGGAGACCTCCTCCTGCTCGGTGGCTTCGCCATCAATGCAGACCGGGCAGTTCTCGATGATGAGTCGGATCTCCGCCTCGCTTGGCAGGTACTGGAGGTTCATGATCGAGTTGTACTGCCGGATCTCCTCGATGTACCGCTCCACTTCTTCCTGCCGGGGAATATACCGGTTGATGTTCAGTTTCTGGCGGACATAGTCCCCGACCAGCACCGAGAGTGCCTGTGCAGTCCCGCCGGCACTCCGTATGGGCCCTGCGTAGAAGATCATCAGGTACTGGGTACCGTCGTCATTCTTGCCCAGCTCGATCTTTGCGATCCCTTCGGTGGGGGCTGCCACGACTCCCTCGGTAAGCAGGGCCATAGCCGTCCGGATGGCATGGTCAAGAACTTCAAGAACGGAGGTCTCACCGAACTTCCGGGCAACAAAATCGTCACCAATCCGGAGCGCAATCTCCTCACGCGACATCTGGGCCTCGAGTTCACGAATCCGGACCGCAACACCTTTGATCCCGAGCAGCGCCTCCACCCGGTCGGCAAGATCGCTGGCTATGGGGATCTCGACATCAAGAGATGGGTCGATACCACGGGAACGGGCTTCCTTTGCTATCGCTATCGCGTGATGAAGACCATCCAGGAGGGATTTTTCATACGCCTCCATCGCGGGCGAGAGCACTAACATACCGGTACGATGGTCCGGGAGGGAATTTATCCCTTCGGTTTATCGCAATGAAAAAAGGTGTATCGTCATTTCATGGGAAGAGAAAAAATCTAAAATATATATTCAGTTGAGGACCCTTTTTCCAGTCCTCCCCAAAAGGGGGAGGAATCCCAAGGGGAGCGTCCCCTTTGACCCCCCATTTTGAAGGATTTTCCTTTGCCTTATGAAAGGTTAACATAATTGAGGATGTCTGATTATCAGGACATAAGCAGGGTATTATTTTCTGGAGTTTCAGGTCATTGATCCGCCGCGGGGGCGCCCCGTCGGGGGCGATGGCGTTCATCATATCTGGGGGTATGAGGGCATCAGCCCGCATCTTATAATCCACTCAATACATCCTTTACCGATTCAAAAAAGAAAAACCTAGGAGCTGAACCCATCCAGCTTTAGCTCTTCTCCTCTTCACCCTGGATCTTCTCAACCATCGCAGGAAGCCCCGTCTCGCCCATCTGCCAGAGGGTCAGGGACGCACAGGTGCGGAGGAGGGCATCGGCATCGTCAAGCCGCCGGGTGAGCGGTTCAACGGCCGGCTTTCCTATCCGGCAGAGTGCACGCGATAGATATCCCCGCAGGTCCGCATCATCGCTTCCCATCGCATCGATAAGGGATTCAACAGCAGGGGCACCCATGTTACCGAGTGCTGCTGCTGCATAGCGTCGGAAATCCTTTTCATGGTTTAACCGCATCGCAGCAATCAGGGGATCGATTGCCGGCCCGCCAATCCGGGAGAGGGCAACTGCCGCATACCAGCGGTGATCATTGTCCGGTGAGTCCGCGAGTGCTGTGATCAGGAGCGGGACCGCGGGTTTCCCAAGCACTCCGAGCACCTGCACCGCCTCGTGCCGGGTATCAATAGATGGATCTCCCAATGCCGCAATGAGCTCGTTGATCTTCTGCGCATCGGACGGGTTTGGATCGTTTCGGGAATTCTGCTCCGGCATGATTACCTCTTTTTTGGATCTTTGCATTCTTTCTTTACAGTTCCATCGCGTATCCTGCGGACCAGCGGTTCAATAGCAGGGATCAGGATGGCATCAATCGCATCGGCTATTGCTTTTCGCTCATCATCATCCGCATTCTCAAGGAGCTGGACAAGGGGCTCGATTGCGTCTGCGTTCCTGAGTTCCCCCAGCGCAGTCATCACCTCGATTCGGATCTCACCCTGGGCACCCTTTAAAAAACCCAGCAGGGGGGCCAGAGCAGGAGTGCCGATTGATGCGAGCGCTGCTGCTGCTTCTGCCCTTACCATCGCCTGATCATCGGCAAGGGCAAAGATGAGCGGTTCAACGGCAAGGGGGTTTTTTATCTTCCCCAGGGCAAGAGCTGCTCCCCATCGTACACCGGAATCCCCCTTTTTGAGGGCATGGACGAGAGAGGGGACTGTGGGTTCGCCAATCATGCTGAGTGCATGCGCTGCCCGGCTTCTCACAAACCGGTCTTCATCGGAAAGCAGCCGGATGAGGGGTTCAACGGCCTCCGAATTCCCGATCTCCCCCAGCGCGATCGCGGCTTTCCAGCGGACATCGTCATCGGGATACTGCAGTGCAGCAATGAGCGATCCCACAGCAGGATTCCCGATCTTTGAGAGCGCTTCGGCCGCCTTCCATCGCACACCACTGAACTCATCGCGTTTCAATGCTGTAATCAGCGGCCCGACCGCTTTTTCATCCCCGAGATCTCCCAGCGCTTCGGCTGCCTCATACTGGACAAGAGGATCTGTATGTTCCAGCAGGCGGGCAAGACCTGCAACATCCCACCGGCTCTTGAGCTTTTTCACATCTGGACCCAGGAGTCCTGCAGGATTGAAACGATCAAAAAAAGCCAGTTCCGCGACAATTGGCACCATCAGGTAAAGGAGGCGTTTCTGCCGGAAAAAGCGCGGGATGCATCCCATCTGGTGATACTTTGTCAAGGAATAGATAAATGGATTGTGTGTTGTTCGCAGGGGTGGGACCGTTTCCGCATATTTGAGATGCCGGATACGGGACAGATGGTATACAGAAACAAGCAGGATAACTGTTTTTAAGATCGGCTGGTGAATAATTACCATCAGCAGTTTTCTGCACAGGAACCGGTTACCATGGAACAGCTCATGATCGTCAACATCCTGCTCTTCTGCATATTCATTGCCGTACTGCTACTCCCGTTCAAGGTCAAAAAGGTCGAAGAGAATCTTGAAGCATTCCTCTTTGTCTGTGGAGTTGCTGCGCTGAGTGTTGCCAGTTTTGCGATCCTGCACGGGGAAACATTCGGGTGGACGCCTGCCATTGTGATTGAAGCGCTCACCGCACCGATCATGATCACCACTGTTGCCGGTATTCCGGTGGGCATTGTCCAGATCGTGCTCATCATGGGCCTGATCATCTATTTTGGCCACACGCAGATCCAGGCAGCCATCCAGACGATGGTAAACCGGGTACCGATATCAGTCATCGTCTTCTTCCTGATAGGAGTTCTCGGGATTGTGTCGAGTGTCATCTCGGCCATCCTTGCCGCCATCATTCTTGTTGAGATCGTCTGCGCCCTTCCGCTGGGACGGCAGCAGAAGATTGGCGTGACCGTGATCGCCTGTTTTTCCATTGGCTTCGGGGCAGCCCTCACACCGCTCGGTGAACCGCTCTCCACGATCGCCATCTCGAAACTATCCGGTGATCCATACCATGCAGGATTTATGTTCCTGTTTGAACTTCTGGGGATGTACATCATACCCGGTATCATTGCTCTGGGGATCCTTGGAGTGGTTTTCTTACAACGGCAGGGCGCCGGCACTGAGGGACTGGAGTGTAAACTCATTCGCGAGAGCATGCGCGAAGTGGTGCTGCGTGCGGGTAAAGTGTACCTCTTCATCATGGCTCTCGTCTTTCTCGGGGAAGGATTCAAGCCGCTCATCCTTGAGTATATCATCCAGATCCCCTCGGAAGGCCTTTTCTGGGTGAATATCATCTCTGCTGTGCTCGACAATGCGACCCTTGCTGCAGCAGAGATCGGACCGCAGCTCAGCATTATCCAGATAAAAAGTGCCCTGATGGGATTGTTGATCGCAGGCGGCATGCTGATTCCCGGCAATATTCCCAATATCATTGCTGCGGGCAGGATGGAGATCACCAGCAGGGAATGGGTGCGGTACGGTGTACCCCTCGGATTTGCGCTGATGCTGATCTACTTTGCCATCCTGTTTGCCCCCGGGTATCTCGGTATCCATTAAACCATTTTTCACCATCACGGAGTTCACCTTCCGGTAACTGCGGAAGGTACCGCCCGGGTGCTGATCAGGTGGCGAGCAAGAGTGTTGCAGAAGAATTTTTGACAATTCTCATATGTCCGGGTTGCCTCAGGTCTGCAGATAGGATCCGGTTTATGGTTGGGAACCCCCGGTGGATTTTCATTTTCTCTCCAATGAGTTACAAGAAACTATTTATTCACCTTCGATGGTATAGACCAATTGAACATATCAGGAGGTGTCTCAACGCAATGGTCCAGGATATTTTAAACGCTATCAATGCCCTGAAAAATACGGCCGTGGGGAGATGCCGCCAGCGCATCGAAGAGGCTGCCCGGAAAGCGCGAGAAATTCGGGGCGGTGGGCTGACAGAAGAGGAGAAGATGCAATCAGGCCCCGGAGAACCCCCATGCGGGGTCACTTCGATTCTGAAACGCAAGCACGGGCTGTAATGGGGAAATGAACATGGAAAAGACACTGCTGCAGCAGATCCGGGAAAAAGAACAGAGTGTGGCAAAGAAGATTGAATCGGTAAAAGAAGAGACGGACGCATCCATTGCCGCAGCAAAGACTGAGGCAGAAAACCTGCTGTGCACGGCAAGCGCCGAAGGAAAAATTGCAGCTGAAGAACTGTACTGGCGGGAGAAAGGCAGAACCGAAGCCCGGATCGAAGAGTTGAGACAGGATGCAGAACGGGAAGTTAAAGCAACAGAGGAGAGAGGTACAAAAAATATTCCCGCGGCAGCGGATGCCATAGTGCGTTATGTGACCATGGAGTAGTCCGGAAGGGTTCCCTATGCTCCAGACAATGAAAAGAATCCAGGTGATAGGACCAAAACCTGCATTCAACCAGGTAGTTGACCTGCTGTACCAGGAAGGGACGCTTCATCTTGAAGATGTGTCCCGGTCAATCTCCCCGGATGAGATCCCCTTACAAAAAGTGGTACTGGATACCGCAACCAGCGTTACTGAAGTATTGGGGAGAGTCAACGGAATCCTTTCTACTCTTCCTCAAGTACCCGATGATCCGGCACGCCAGAGGGAACTCTTAGCCACCATAAGGAGCCAGAGCCATGAAGAGGTTCTGCTCAAGGCACAGGAGAACATCCACACCCTTGAGACCACCACCCGGGCACTTGCCTCAAAAAAGAGTGAACTCACCTTAACCATCACTGCCCTGAACCGGTACTCTAAGGTTCTCGACATCCTCCAGCCGCTTGAGCGCGAACTGCCCCTGCTGGAGGGATTTGAAGTCACGATCCTCCTGATCTTAAAAGAACACAGCGAAGTTGTCGAGCTGATCAAAAAGGAACTGGATATCATCACGAAAAACCAGTTCGAGATGACATCGACAACCGTTGATGCGGATACATTTGCTGTCATCATGGTCTTTAACAGGCGGCATTCCGAACAGGTCCATGCCTTCATCTACTCGGTGAACGTGAACGAGGTACGCCTGCCCCGTGAATACATGGGAAAACCATTTTACGAGATGTATACCCTTATCGAGGAAAACAAACTCAGGGCCAGCGATGAGATCAAAAAGATCGATGGGGATCTTCTTACCCTTTCATCCGCCTGGTACCGGGAACTCTCGGTCCTGAAAAAAACCCTTGAGGACATGAACGACGAGCTGGGTGCATTTTCGAACTTCGCCCTGTCGGAATATACCTTTGTCATCATGGGCTGGATTCCCAAAAAGAAGATACAACATACAAAAAAATCCTTATCGGATTTGTTCTCTGACCGGGTTATCGTACAGGAACTGGAAACGACAGAAAAGGATATGGAAGCGGCGCCGGTCTTTTACGATAACCCCCGGTGGGTGAAACCCTTTGAAATGATCATGCAGCTTGTTGCTCCCCCCCGGTACCGGGAGATCGATCCATCCCCGGTCCTTGCAGTCTTTTTCCCGATCTTTTTTGGGATCATGGTGGGTGACATCGGGTACGGAATAGTCATTTTCCTCATCGCGCTGCTCATCAAAAAACTGTACGGGACCATTGCATTTGCCGCAAGCGTAGCTGAGATCCTCATCATCTCGTCGATCCCGACCATCATATTCGGCTACCTGTTCGGCGAATTTTTCGGGGATTTCGGCGAGATGATGGGCTGGCTGCACCCGGTGCATTTCCACGGTATCACGTGGAACCGGGTGGATGCAATGATCCCCATGCTGATCCTTGCCATCAGTATCGGTGTTCTGCATGTTTTCCTGGGGCTCATCATCGGGATGCGCAATGCGATCATCAGGAAAAGCAGGAAACACCTCTCCGAAAAGATCGGGATGCTCCTCATGCTGACCGGCATTATCATTCTCATGGCAATGCTTGCAGGCGCGATTCCGGAGACAGGAATCTATCCCACGGTCATACTGATCGTCATTGCCCTGCCCCTGATCCTCTACGGTGCAGGCATCTTCGGGACGATCGAGGTGATGAGCACGGTGGGAAACATTCTCTCCTATGCCCGGCTGATGGCGATTGGCATGGCATCCGTGATTCTTGCTATGGTTGCAAATAAGCTGGGGGAGTCCTTTGATATCGTGATCATCGGTATCATTGTGGCACTGCTGCTGCACGCACTGAACATTGCGCTTGCCCTGTTCAGTCCGTCGATCCACGCGATGCGTCTGCATATCGTGGAGTTCTTCTCGAAGTTCTACGAGGGCGGGGGTGTGGTGTATAAGCCGTTTAAGAAAGCGGTTGTGGAGGAGGGGGGACGGTAGGGCCTTTGTTCTGATGGGGCCGGGATTGGGTGAACGGAACGCGAGGTAAATGGATTATCAGTCTTTGTGCCAGAAATATTCCGGGAGACAGGGAACTCTCGCGGACTGCAAGGGAAATGGATCGCTTGACCGTTCAAACCTAAAGGATACCGGACGCAATCTGCAATAAAAGTCCGGTTAACTTTTTTCAATCAGGATCTGGTTGAGAATTTGAGATCAAAGGGTGACTGGTTTTTTTCAGGCAAGGTTTGATTGAAATTTTTTGAGCAGGGTCCGGTTGAAAAATAAAAATCAAGAACCGGTTGAAATTTTGAAATCAGGGTCCGGTAATTTTTTTTCAAGCAAGCTCCGGTTGAAAAATGGTATTTTTAAATCAGGCACTGATCTTAGCGCACAGGATCACTTCTCACTAGTGGTCGCATTCGAATTTGGGAAAAAATCCTGAAAAAATCTGAAAATTACTGAAAAATTTACAGTTTCCAAAGAGTCATCATCTACGATCCTTTCTATCCTGAATAACCCGAAATCCGGCCCGAAAATCCGCATTTCAGAAAATGTTCCGTCGAAGCAACTACTAATTTAGTAAATTTTAGTAATTATTAGTAGTTGGGAAAATGCCAAACTGAGCTAAAAATGCTAATAAATTGATTTACAGTTTCCAAAGAGTCATCATCTACGATCCTTTTTATTCTGAATGACTCGAAATCCGGCCCGAAAATCCGCATTTCAGAAAATGTTCAGTCGAAGCAACTACTAATTTAGTAGATTTTAGTAATTATTAGTAATTGGGAAAATGCCAAACTGATCTGAAAAATGCTGATAAATTGTTCTGGGTTGTCGAGATTTCCCGCCGGAGGAACATTTTACGTTCCTTCCATCCAACCACACAAACCCGCCCAAACATCCAATACGCCCCAAATATCCCACCATTTTTCCAAAAAACCGTTTCATAATCAAAGCCCATCTATACACCCGACTCATACTGGTATGTCAAAGGGCGCCCCGAGACACCAGGCAAAAAGAGGTTCGGAGAATCTCTGAAAAAAACGAAAAAGAAGGAATGAACAACATGGCAGACTTTACCACCAGCAACACTACAAAAAGCGCGGTCCGCAAACTCGCCGACCCGCTCGCAGATGTGACTGCCTTTGACAACATCGTCCAGGGCGTCATCACGAACAACCCCTTCCAGTGCGTTTCTTACAATGCACAGGGAGTGAACCACCCCCCGGTAGAAAGAAGCAAGCAGGGGTATACCGCTCGGGTCCTCTACCAGAATGGGGACGCAAAAGTCGTCGCCATCATCACGGTCCGGGCACCCACCATCGCGGCCTTCACGAGTGTCGCAAACCATATCGTTGCCGACACCACGATCGCAACCACCCTCAGTGGGACACCGGTCCGGGACCTTGAGAACGAGAAGTACGCGGCCACCCTGAAGTGCCACGATGCAAACGGCGAGATCTACTTCCTCAACTTCAGCCGCGAACAGGTGACCCTCACCTCGTTCTCAGATGATGCGATCCGGAGCAGGGTCGAGACCTGGGCCGACACCGTACCAGCACTGGGATGATGACCATGGACAATGAACTCATCATCACCGGGGCCTTCCTCGGGGCAGGACTGCTCGCCTACGTGATCATCCCCGGACTCCTCGTAGTCTGGGACCGGGTGCTGGATCACATTGAATCCGGTGGCAACGGTCCAAAGTAACGCGATGAGAACAAATGGGGAGGGGGAGATTTGCCCCGCCCTACTTTTTTTTAATTAAAGTCCGGTTGAAAAACCAGGCTATGTGAAAACCATTTTACCAGTCGTTCGGCTGTTCTCTTCAGCAGCTATGAGAGTGACCCCCTCTCTCTCCCAGAGGGGGAGGCAGCCCAAGGGGAGCATCCCCCTGCTATTTTCAGGTTTTTCATCAACTGTCTGGAGGGCTGTCGCAATATGGGGGGGTTGCCCACGCGGCGGGGGTGGAGGCGTAAGGGCGCTGGAACCCCCAGGAGCGTCAAATCTCTTTGAGAGCCCCAGAGCACGCAACTATAATCGGGAGACGGTCCGGGATTTTCAATCACAGTCCGGTTACCATTTTACTAACAACTTCTGATTGAATTGTTATGAGCAGAATTTGGTTGAAAAGCAAAAATCAAGCTTCGATTTAAAAAAATTGAGCAAGATCCGGTTGAAATTTTTAAATCATACTTTGATTGAAATTTTTACGGCAAGGTGTGATTGAAAATTTAAATTCAAAGTCCGGTTACCATTTTTCAATCAAGGAACGACCGGTTGTCCCAAAAAAGAATTCCCGGATCAGAAAATAACAAGATACACAGAATTCAACCGTATCGTGATCCCGGATGCATCCAAAACAATGTGATGCCTGCCGGCATGCGATAAAAAAAACCCGGAGAACATCCCTTCATGGCTATCTCTGCAAAGCCACAGGCATGATCCGGGAATCCCTGTTACCGGAGCTGTGGATACAGTGCTTCGGCTGCTTCTGGTATGATATGAGTCCGTGAGTACCAGTACCCGAAGAAAAAAACGGTTGATTAAATCAAAAAATAACAGGTCAGCGCTGTTGAGAGCCTGCACTCACTTCCCAGCCTCTTTCTTCTCCTTCGCCTTCTTCTTCTTCCGCTCTAGTATACTCTTGACCTTCTTCAACCGGAACAGGTCCTCGCGTTCCCGCTCCTCGATCGCGTTCTTGATGTACTTTGCCTGGCTCTTGAGCTCGGGGATCAGGATCTGTTCCAGCGCATTCACCCGCCGGCGGTTCATCTGGATCTCGGTTCCCAGCCGCCGCATCGCAGTCTCGGTCTCAGCGAGCTGGATGAGAAGATCCAGCTCGGCCTCGAACCGCTCCGCAGTCTCATCGATCCTCCCGCTCGTGGAAATGATCCCGTACCCCCGTTCGAGCGTGCTCTTGGAAATCCGTTTCTTCTCGATCACGGGAACCGGGACACCCATGATGTTCTTGCCGGTGATATCGACCGTGATGGATCTCCGCGTGGCAAAGGATGTGGATTTGAGCGTGACCGGATCATCGACTGCCTGGGCGATCATGAGGGCGAGGTCAGCTTCCTTTGAGACCAGTTCCAGTTCGTCTCGGGTGTTCGAGACGGTGGTGAGGATCTTGAAAAATTCCTGGATGAGCGCATCCATCTTCTCCCGAAGGAGGTCACGGCCCTGCTCTGCCAGCTTGATCTGGGACTTCTTGTGCATCAGCTCCATCCGGGTAGGCTTGACCTGCTCCATACTTCAGCCACCGCAGGATTCCTTGTGCAGGGGATGGTACTTTTTGATATGTTCCCGCTTTATCCGCTTGAGTTCCTCTTCGGGAAGCATGGCAAACAGGTCCCAGGCGATCGTAAACGTATCTTCAATAGACCGGTCCTCATCTCCCTGCGAGATGAACAGCTTCTCAAATCCATCCGCTAACTT
This sequence comes from Methanomicrobiales archaeon, assembly GCA_025350045.1. Classification (GTDB taxonomy): domain Archaea; phylum Halobacteriota; class Methanomicrobia; order Methanomicrobiales; family Methanospirillaceae; genus Methanoregula. The sequence continues at coordinate 11,474 of JANXYM010000120.1, forward strand.
CAAATATTTTTTATCCAGATCCGTAAGGGCTTCTTCCCCGACAATCGCCACCAGCCTGCGGAGATCGCGGCCGTACGCGTATGAGGCATAGAGCTGGTCAGCAACCCCCCGGTGATCTTCCCGGGTCTTGCCGGGGCCAATCCCTAAGTTCATGAGCCGGGACAGGCAGGGAAGGGCATCGACAGGCGGATCGGCACCCCTGCGGAAGAGGTCCCGGGACAGAACAATCTGCCCTTCCGTGATATACCCGGTGAGATCGGGCACCGGGTGGGTGATATCATCGTCAGGCATCGTCAGGATAGGGAGCTGGGTGATCGACCCCTTCTTACCCTTCAGCCGCCCGGCCCGCTCGTAGATCGAGGAAAGATCCGTGTACATATAGCCGGGATAGCCGCGCCGGCCGGGCACCTCTTCCCGGGCGGTAGAGATCTCCCGGAGGGCTTCGCAGTAGTTGATCATGTCCGTTAAGATCACGAGCACATGCAGGTGGTGGGTGAAGGCAAGAAACTCTGCTACCGTCAACCCGCATCGCGGGGCGGCGAGCCGCTCCACCGTGGGATCGTCAGCAAGGTTCATGAAGAAAACCACCCGCTCAAGCGCCCCGGTCTGCTCAAAGTCCCGCATGAAGAATGAGGCCTCCTTGTGGGTGATACCCATGGCAACAAAGACCACGGCAAACTTTTCTCCCTCGCCCCGGACTTTCGCCTGCCGGGCGATCTGGGCAGCAAGTTTGCTCGCCGGAAGTCCAGAGCCCGAGAAGATTGGCAGTTTCTGGCCCCGCACGAGCGTGTTGAGCCCGTCAATGGCCGACATCCCGGTCTGGATAAAGTCAGCCGGCTTGTCCCGGGCGGAAGGGTTGATGGGCGTACCGGCGATATCGAGGATTGCCTCAGGAATGATCTCGGGGCCCCCGTCCCGGGCCTTTCCCACACCCGTAAAGACCCTGCCCAGCATATCCAGCGACACATTGATCCGGGCAGGTTCACCGGTGAACCTGACGGAGGTATCCGTGGTATCAATGCCCCGGGTGCCTTCGTACACCTGGATGACCGCATGCTCTTCCGAGATGTCGAGCACCTGCCCGGTCCGTTCCTCCCCATCCCGCAGGGTGATGCGGACTATCTCCCCATACGAGGCACCTTTGACACTGTTGACAAAGATCAGGGGGCCCGAGACATAATCGATCGTCTTATACTCCTTGGTCACCAGTGAGACGGGTTTCATCGTTCCACCTCTAAAGACATCAGCTGCCGATCGATCTCGCCAATCAGGTCCTGGATCTGGTTGACCTCCAGGATCTCCTTCATCCGGCCGATCTCCGCCTTTAAGGACAACCCCTGCACCTGCTTGAGCGTGATGCCCCGGTTCATCCCTTCGATCACGCTGGCATAGTACGTCATGATCACCTTGAGCATCAGGTACTGCTTCTCAATGGGGCAGAACGAGTCCGTGTCGCTGTACGCACTCTGCTGGAGGAAGTCCTCGCGAATCATCCTTGTCACGTCAAGAATCGCCTTCTCGCTCTCCGGCAGGGCATCGGGTCCCACCAGCTGCACAATCTCCTGCAGTTCGACTTCCT
>JANXYM010000015.1 GCA_025350045.1 Methanomicrobiales archaeon
AAACTCCGTCCTCTTCCCGAACCCGACATCGGATATGGTGAGAAGGTGATCTTTCTCAACCAGCGTGAGTGCGACTATGGTATCCTCGCCCCGGAGTTTCATACCCCGGACACCGGATGCATTGCGCATGACTGTCCGGACCGTCTCTTCGTGGAACCGGAGACTGTAGCCGAACCGTGTCGATAAGACGATCTCCCTGGTGCCGTCGGTTGCAATGACATCAACTAACTGGTCATTCTCCTTGAGCCGGATTGCATTTGTTCCTACCGATCGCGGGTTGGAAAACTCCGTCTGGGGGATCTTGATGACCTGTCCGTACCGGGTGGCAAAGAGCATAAACTGGTCTTCCCTGAAGACCCGGATCGGGATGACCTTGGTCACGATCTCGTCTTTCAGGTTCAGGAGGTTGACGATCGGTTTGCCCTTTGCAACACGGGAGCTTTCTGGAATCTGGTAGACTTTGAGCCAGTAGACCCGGCCGATGTTGGTAAAGCAGAGCAGGTAATCCTTCATCTCTGCCGCAAAGACCCGGTCCACCCCGTCGTCATCCTTGGTGGTCATGCCGGTGATCCCGTGTCCGCCCCGCCGCTGCTTGCGGTAGGTATCGATATCCATCCGCTTGATGTAATTGGCGGTCGTCAGCGAGATTAAGACCGTCTTGTCCTCGATCAGGTCCTCGTTGGAGAGGTCACTGGTATCGATCGCGATCTCGGTTCTCCGGGCATCCCCGAATTTGGCTGCGATCTCAACGGTCTCCCGTCGGATCTCGTCTTTGATATTGGCTTCGTTTGCAAGGATGGTCTCCAGCCGTAAGATTTCGGCCTCAAGTCCCTTCTTCTCATCATTGATCTTCTGCTGCTCAAGCGCTGCGAGGCGGCGGAGCTGCATCTGGAGAATTGCATTCGCCTGTAGTTCATCGAGCCCGAACTGGAGGATAAGTGCATTCCTTGCATTATCAACCGAATCTGATGCCCTGATAGCGGCGATGATCAGGTCAATCTTGGAAAGGGCGATAAGCAGCCCGACCAGGATATGGACTTTGTCCTGTGCCTTCTTCAGGTCAAACTCTGACCTGCGCCGGATCACTTCGATCCGGTGGTGGACAAATTTCTCCAGCAGGCCATGGAGGTTAAGGATCTTGGGCTGGTTGTCGACAATTGCCAGGTTGATTGCCCAGAAACTGGATTCGAGTGCGGTCAGTTTATAGAGCTGATTCAGTATGACCGCTGACATCGTCCCCTTGCGAAGCTCAAAGACTACCCGGATGCCATCCTTGTCCGATTCATCGCGGATATCGGAAAGGCCGTCGATTCGTTTATCCTTGACCATCTCGGCAATGTTGGTGATCCACTGGGCCTTGTTGACCTGGTACGGGAGCTCGGAGACGATGATGCGGTCGCCCCGGTTGCCCCCTTCGCTCTCTTCAATGGTGGCAACACCCCGGACGATCACGCGGCCCTGGCCGGTGGTGTAGATGTTCCGGACTCCTTCGGTCCCCATCATGACTCCGCCCGTCGGGAAGTCGGGGCCGGGCATGACCTTCATGATCTCTTCAATCGGAATTTCCGGGTTATCGAGGTAAAGGCCGACCGCTGCACAGACCTCACGCAGGTTGTGCGGAGGCATCTTGGTGGCCATACCAACGGCAATACCATCGGTACCATTGACCAGCAGGTTGGGAATCTTGGAGGGGAGTACGGTAGGTTCTTTTAATGACTCATCGTAGTTCGGCTGGAACTTCACGGTATCCTTGTCAAGATCCTCTAAGAGGGCTTCTGCGTACGGGAAGAGCCTGACTTCGGTGTACCTGCTGGCTGCCGCAGCATCGCCATCAACCGATCCGAAGTTACCCTGTCCCTGTACCAGCATGTTGCGGTACGAGAACGGCTGCGCCATCTTGACGATCGTATCGTAGATGGATGCATCGCCGTGGGGATGGAACTTACCCATCACTTCACCAACCACCCTCGCACTCTTCTTGGTGGGCTTGTCGCTGGTGTTACCCATCTCCCACATGGCAAAGAGTGAGCGGCGGTGAACAGGTTTGAGACCATCGCGGACATCCGGGATCGCACGCCCGATGATAACACTCATTGCGTAGTTGATGTACGAGGTCTTCATCTCGTAGGCGATACTGATGGGTTCGGTGCGGTGGGTTTCGGGACCGCTTGCGGGTGGTACTTCAGATGTCAAGGTTGGTCACCTCCTTTGCATGGCGGATGATGAAATTTTTCCTGTTCTCCACGTCTTTTCCCATCAGCGTCTTGAACATCTCGTCTGCCTCTAAAGCATCCTCAATCGTGACCTGCTTGAAGACCCGGTATTCCGGGTCCATGGTGGTATCCCAGAGCTGCTGGGCGTTCATCTCACCAAGACCCTTGTAGCGCTGGATGGACACGCCTTTGTCACCCATGGCAGCAGAGACGGTCTGCATCTCGTCTTCCGTGTAAACATACTTCTCTTCCTTTCCTTTTGAGATGCGGAAGAGAGGGGGCTGGGCGATGTAGATATATCCGGCTTCGACCAGCTTGAGCATATACCGGTAGAAGAAGGTGAGCAGGAGGGTGCGGATATGGGCACCGTCGACATCAGCATCGGTCATGATAACGATGTGGTGGTAGCGGGCCCGCTCCTGATCGAACTTCTCGCCAATCCCCGTACCGATTGCCGAGATGAGCGTCTGGATTTCAGCGTTCTTTAAGATCTGGTGCTCGCCGGCTTTCTCCACGTTGAGGATCTTTCCCCGTAGAGGTAAGATGGCCTGGAACTTGCGGTCCCGTCCCTGCTTGGCCGAGCCGCCTGCGGAGTCTCCTTCCACGATATAGACCTCGCTCTTGGCCGGGTCGCGTTCCGAGCAGTCGGCGAGTTTGCCGGGAAGTCCGGAACTCTCGAGCGAGCTCTTGCGCCGGGCAAGGTCGCGGGCATTTCTTGCGGCTTCGCGGGCCTTTGCTGCCGAGAGGGCTTTTTCGATGATGATCTTGAGCACGTTTGGGTTCTCATCGAAATATTCGCTCAGTGCGGCGTAGACCAGCGAGTCGACCGTGCCCTTGACGCTGCTGTTGCCGAGCCGCATCTTGGTCTGCCCCTCGAACTGGGGGTTTGCCATCTTGATGGAGACAACCGAGGTAAGACCTTCCCGGACATCTTCGCCCCGGAGGGTGATGGTCGAGTTTTCCTTAATGAGACCGTTTCTCTTGGCCACCGTGTTGATCGTCCGGGTGATGGCGCTCCTGAATCCTTCGAGGTGGGTACCGCCATCCCGGGTATTGACCGAGTTGACGAACGAGTAGATTTTCTCGTCATACGCGGTGGTGTACTGCATTGCCACTTCGATCTCGAGCTTGTTCTCGATGTCTTTTTTGGAGATATCAATCGGGGTCGGGTGAAGGCACTCCAGCCCATCGTTTAAGTATTTGACAAATTCGATGAGTCCGCCGGCATAACAATACGTTGCAGCATCACTGGATCGTTCATCGGTGATGGTGATCGTAAGACCCGCATTGAGAAACGCCAGTTCCCGCATCCGGTGGGCGAGCACATCGTAATCGAACGTGGTGGTCTCAAAGATGGTGGCATCGGGGACAAAATGGATCCTGGTCCCGTTCATCTTTGCACCGAACTGTGCAAGGAATGTCAGGCGGCTCTCACGTTCAGATTCGATCGGATCAATTTCCGGTGCTACAGAGAGATCCTGTTGGCCGGATGCGTGGGTGTTGACCGGCACTGCGGTACGGGTAAAGGCTGCCGGTGCCCCGTACCACTGCTGGTACCGGGCGAGCAGCTCATTGAGCGACTCTTCCCGCGTAGAGAGAGGGGAGGTCATAATCCCTTTTGAAAAACGCATCTCGTAGACGTTGCCGTCGCGGTAGACATGGGCGGAGAGCCAGTTGGAGAGTGCGTTGACAACCGAGACACCGACCCCGTGAAGACCCCCGGATACCTGGTAACTTTCCTTGTCGAACTTGCCCCCTGCATGGAGAACAGTCAGCACCACTTCAAGGGCGCTCTTGCCGTTCTTTTCCATACGGTCGACCGGGATGCCCCGGCCGTTATCCTCCACCTGGAGCGAACCGTCTTTGTTGATGATGACGGAAATCCGGCTGCAATGCCCGGCAAGGGCCTCATCGATAGAATTGTCCACCACTTCATACACAAGGTGGTGAAGGCCCCGGGTGTCGGTACTTCCGATGTACATGGCCGGGCGTTCGCGAACCGGTGTGAGCCCTTCAAGCACCGTGATATGGGATGCGTCGTACGTGTCAGTCAAGTAAAACCTCCGTTAAAAAAATAAAAAAATAGTGTTGAAATATCACAATAAATATAGGCTGTTCAATGACTTAAAGGATAGGCGTAAAAACAGGGTTAACCTATATAAAGGGTTCCCCTATTACCGGAACTGCCCTATTTCGGCATCCGCAATTCCCAGTTCGCGATCGATAGCTATGACGAGCCGGTTGAGAGTGCGAACCACTTCCTGGGCATCTTCCTTGTCCATGCTGCCCGGCTGGTGCCAGATCACTTTCTTGCGCAGGAGCGTGGTGAGTTCCTCAACTTCGGTTCCCCGGAACATCTCAGGAAGCGTAAGCCCCTCGACATGATCGCCCGCCCCATACCATGCCTTATCGGGAGGAAGTGCGAAGTGCCCTGCGATCAGCATGATGCTCGTGATGAACCCGTGCCCGAACTGGTTTGCCATAACAAAGATGATAGCAGGGCGAATTAAAAAAGATGACTTAGAAAAATGCCTTAGAAAAAGCGGAGGGCGGTCAGCCAGATAGTGACGGGGACGGCAATGATGAAGGTGAGGGAGATGATCAAAAAAGCCCATTCAAATCCCCTCAGCGGTTTTTTTGTGATGAACAGGTGGCTTTCCCTGCCATATCCCCGGCAGAGCATACTCGTGTACACCCTCTCCCCCTGCTCGTACGAACGGATGAACATTGTCCCAATAGTGTAGCCCAGCTGCCGGAGACGGTAACGATACGGGAGATGGCGATCGAATGCGTCAAAACATTTGGTCTTTAAGGTCTCGTTGACCTTCCGGAATATGTAACCAAAGACGAACAGGTACCTGATCATCATGCCGAGCGCTAGGGCAATCTCTGCGGGCAGTCCGAGCCGGCTTGCACCCTGCAATAGATCCTGCATCTTTGTAGTGGATGAGAGCAGGATTATAAACGAGATACTGATGAGGAATTTCACTGCGAGTATAGAGGCGAATTCGACCGATTCTGTATAGATGCTGATTCCGAGTGGCAACGTATAAAGGACATGGTAATCCGTGTAATATTTGTTCTTGAAGAAGATCTGGAAGAGAATAATAATACCCCATATGGGGACGATTGCAACCAGTCGTTTGCCATACACGCTCAGAGGGAGCTTTGAAACTGCCCATAAGATCAAAAAGAACAAAAAGAAGGTGGCTCCTACCGTGTAGACCATGATGGAATAGGGGACTGCAACAATGGCGATGATGACGGCAAATGCAAGGATAATCTTCACACGGGCATCGAGCCGGTGCATTAAACTCTCCCGGTAAGCCTGCTTTTCGATAAAGAAAAGATCTTCTATCATGACTTTCCCTTGTATGCCTGCACGAGTGCATTCTCCGCATCTTCGTAAGTATAGGCCATCGAGACCGGCACACCCTGTTTCTGGAGGGACCTGAGCAGTTTTGGCAGTACCGGCACATCGAGCCGCATTGATTTGAGCATGTCCGGTTGCATGAAGATCTGTTCCACAGTGCCTTCTGCTACAAACCTGCCTTTGTTCATGACATAGATGTAATCCGCAACTTCGGCAACAAGGGAGACATCATGGGTGGAGAAGATAACGGTCATACCGTACTGTTTTGAGAGGGAGTTGATGAAACCGATCAGGTCATGGACGCCCTGGGGATCGAGCCCGGCAGTAGGCTCATCGAGCACGAGCACCTCAGGCTCCATTGCAATCACGCCGGCAATTGCAACACGTTTCTTTTCTCCCCCACTCAGATGGTGGGGAACGCGACCGGCCAAGTCTTCTATGCCGACAATTTTTAAGGCTTCATGCACGCGGTGATGGATGGTCTCTTCATCAAGTCCAAGGTTCGTAGGGCCGAATGCAACATCCTGTTCTACGGTTGGAGAAAATATCTGGTCGTCAGCATTCTGGAAGACGATCCCCACAAATTTCCGCACCTCCCGGATATTTACCTTGGTAATTGGTTCACCCCGGATGAGGATCGATCCCGAGGTGGGTTTGAAGATGCCATTGAAATGTTTAAAGAGAGTGCTCTTACCGGCACCGTTGGAACCGATAACCGCGATTCTCGCATTACGCGGAGCGATGAAATTGATGCCTTCCAGTGCCCTGACACTGTGAGGGTAAGAATAGCAGAGATCCCGTGTTTCAATGAGGTGCATGTGTCTGGTACAATAGGTGGAAAAAATTAAAGGTCTATTGGTTTGTCTGCGCTTCTTTTGCCTTCTTTTTTGTCACGAGCACTTTTGATATTCCGATCACAATCACGAATGCAAGAAGGACACCGACAACTATCCCGATGACTCCTCCCAGCGGTCCGAATCTTTCACCCAGTGAGTAATCCGGCATCGGGGATTGGTACGCGAATTTTCCGGTCGTGTCTTCGTGGATCTCGGCATTTGCGGGAGTGCCACCCGTGAGTGTTTTCTGACCCTGAACAATCAGGGAGGTGCTCTCCAGACCATCCGGATCCCCGGATGCCATGAATACGGCGACAACTCCAATGAGAAGGGCAATAATGATTCCGGCTATAAGAAATGTTTTGTTGTCCATTACACATCCACTCCTTTCGCAGCAGGGAATTCAATTTTAAAGTCCACAATATCCGGTCGGGCTGCCACAATGAGGCGGATGGCAACCACGGTGACGAATCCTTCGATGACTCCGATAAGGGCATGGTACAGTCCCATGGCGACTAACCCCTCGTTAAGCGGGAATGTGCCGGCAAAGTACATCTCTACCGCACAGGCAAGTGCAGGAATTACACACGCCAGCCACGCGGCAATGAACGCAGCGATATTGACGTTGCCGGTCGCTGCCATGAGTCCCTTGAATGAATAGAACCCGACAAAACCGCCAATAACGCCCATATTAATGATATTGGCACCCATGGTGGTGATGCCACCGTCTCCGAAGAGTACACCCTGCACGATCAGAACGAGCGTGAGAATGAAGATAGCAGCGAATGGCGAACCGAGAATGATCGCGGCAAGTGCACCCCCGACAAGGTGTCCGCTCGTCCCCATGGAAACGGGGAGGTTGAATGACTGAAGGGCAAAAATACCAGCAGCCACAACCGCAATCAGGGGGATCTTCTCTTCGCTCATCTCGTTTCGTGCCCACCTGAGGGCGAGTGCTATGAATACAAGGGCAATGATCCAGTAGATTGCACCCTGCCAGATGGGAATAAATGCGTCAGGAATATGCATGGGTTCACCAATAATTGTTGTTACGATTGCAAACTATTGTAACACCCAGTGGTTAAAAAGCGTTGTTATTTGATATTTTAATTGATTATTTTTTTTGGTTTTTCATATTTTTTATTTGTATTTTATTAAAAAAAAATATCACATCGCCTGCCAGTACGAAATACGTGTTTCTTACCCAGATTAAGGAAATGTCGTATCACCCGGACTTACCAACAAAAGAGAATTGGATTATATCGCCATCAGCAGCCATAGGCCAAACACGATGAGCAGGATCCCGCTCGCTTTCTGCACCAGGGTGCTGTACCGGATCAGCCGTTCCTTGGGCAGCGAACCGGAGACCATACCGATAACGAAAAACGGGGTCAGGGTTCCGGCCCCGAATGCAATGACCATGGCCAGTGCGGAAACCGAGCCGGTAAACAGGAGTGTTTCGATAAGGATGAGAAGCGGTGCGCCTGCACAGGGCGAAAGGATGACAGCAAAGATCATGCCAAGCAGGAACGCCCCCGGGAGGTTTTTGAACCGGGAGATCAGGTGCAGGGCCCTGGACTCGGCTCCCCCAGAAAGCCGGAACAGGCCCAGCTGGAGAAGTCCAAAGATAATAGTAACAATGCCGGTGACTGCATAGACCGTGGTGCTGAATCCTGATCCGGTGGTGAACCTGAACCCGGCCAGAAGGATCCCGGCTGCCACAAGAAGGTACGCAGCCACGAGCCCTGCACCAAAGAGGGGTGCATAAAGCCGGCGGGTTAGTGGGGATCCCGCAGCATCAGCCGCTGCTGCGATCATCACCACAAGGCTCCCGAGCATGCAGGGGGAGAGACCGGTCATAATCCCCAGGAAATACGAAAAGAGTATCGATAAAGATCCGGAATCTGAAAGGGAACCGGCGTTTGCCGGAGAACCCTTGCCCGCGTACGCACCGCTCTCGGCAAATCCAATCTCCTTATCGAGCCGTTCTGCGGTTATCCCGGGCCCGTCAAGCACCTTAACATGGTTTATGACAACTACGGGAATTTCTGTCCTCCCGTAAGACATGAGCAGCCGGATCGTTTCCCGGGTATCGATTGAGATATCCCTGACAGCTACCCGATCCCCATAGCGCTCCTTGACATCCTGGATGATCGGATCCGTCCGCAGGCAGTTCAGGCAATCAGCCTGGTGAAAATATTCAACGGTTACAAAACCGCAGACCGGCTGCACCAGCAGAAATGCAACCATGAACAGGAGCACTGCCGGACGGCAAAGCACCTGCCGGTATCGGTCATACCCGCAGGGTGCTTTTCGGAAATCTGTAATGAAAGAAGAAGGTTGCATGGTGCTGGTATGGTTGTTTCTCTCTTTTTCTTCTTTACGTGCTTTTCGGATAGGACAAACCAAAAAAAACCGGCAGCCTGCTTCCGGAGTTCGCGTATTTAAGCCGCGGAGGGAGGGGATATTCTGAAGGAATGTTTTTACATAATTTTAAGGTTCCTGTGCTGGAAAGCAGCGGGAATCATAAAAAACGGAATGGTACCGGATCCTTAACAATACTGGAAAAAACGCCATACTCCGCAAGTACCGGCACAGATGTGTACCGGAATTCCCCGTGCAACGATAAAAAAATGAGACCGGAAAGAACCGGTCAATCGGTCCGTGCCGTGTAGGCGATATATCCCGAGACTATGAGGGCCGCAACACCCAAGATAATAAGCACCGGCTTTGTCAGCAGGTTGCAGGGATGGTCAGGCAATGCACACATTTTGGTGATAACTGTCGGGAAGAGAATAACAAGGACACCTATTGCTGCACTGAAAATGCCGATGATCCTTTTTGTCTCATTGGATTTTGCAATGAGGAGCAGACCCCCACCGATAACAAGGAGAGCACCGAGCCCGATCTCGGCCCGGGCAGTCCAGCCGCACGGCATTGGCAGGTTCATGCCCGAGGCCGTTTTTACGTACATTCCACCCACTTCACAGACCGGGGCGATTGTCCATGGCGAAATCACGATCAAAATGCCAAGCAGGATAAGAATAAGAGCAGGATAGGAAATTTTCATACAATCTTTGTCATAATATACCTATATTAACATTCGGATATTGCTTACCATTTTTACCCCCCCCTAGGATTTTACCCGGAGGACGCAGAGGATAGTTCTGTCCTGTATGCACAAGGTGCACTTTAACGGTTGTCAGCATCCGGATACGGCAGGTTTTTGAAAGCAGCAAACTGGGTTTTACAGAGCTGCAGATGTCCGGCTCAACGATATTAACGGGAATATGCCTGACTCCATCCTCTTTTTTCCTGAGAGCGGACAGGGGAAACACTACCTGTCCTGAATTTAGTTTACCAAGTATTACGCGGATCCGGCATTTTACAAAACCTTAAAAAACATTCCGCAATCATGTACACATACCTGAGGGTTTTTATGACCATGGACTCCGATCTCTCCCGCATAGGTATCTCGCTTCCCAGCAACCTGCTCGATAAGTTTGATGATATTATCAATCAGCGCGGGTACTCATCCCGTTCAGAAGGTATCCGCGATGCGATTCGCACCTACATCACGTACTACAAATGGATGTCCGATGTCAAAGGAGAACGCGAGGGGGTCATCACCATGGTATATGATCACGATCAGCGGGGATTGCTGGTCACGCTTACCGATATCCAGCACGAGTACCATAAACTGATCAAGGCATCGCTGCACTCGCATGTCACCCACAACCGGTGTCTGGAAGTAATTCTTGTGCACGGCGATGGATCCGATCTCAAGTTGTTTGCCGAGCGGCTCATGTCCCAGAAGGGTGTTGAGTCGGTGAAACTTACGACCATCCAGGTAGAAGAGTAAGGGAATTTTCTCTTCATTTTTCTTTCATATGACCCCTATTTTTTGTCAATATCCTGAAGTACTCTTCCGGTTTTTTCCTATCCTTCCCTTATGTCTGGACTCTTGCCCGGAACCATAAGGTTATTTTCCCTCAAAAGACATCTTCGGTAAGAATCCTGTAGGCTGGCATCCGTCCGCCGGCTGTATCATGCCCCCTTCCGGAGAATGTAAATGACCGCTATTGAGACACATGACCTCACCAAATATTATGGAGACCTCTGTGCCGTGGATCATCTCTCCCTCTCGGTCGATAACGAGATCTTCGCTCTTCTTGGCCCCAATGGTTCCGGGAAGACAACAACGGTGCTCATGCTCACCACGCTCCTGCGGCCGACCGAAGGTACCGCAACCGTCTGCGGGTACGATTGTGCAACAGAAGGAGATATGGTCAGAAAAAAACTCAGCTATGTTCCGCAGGATATGGCAGTTGATATCCGGCTGACCGGGCGGGAGAATGTGGTCTTCTTTGCCAAACTCTATGGGGTTGCAGATCCCCGTGCTCAGGCGGACGAGGCCCTTGCGATCATGGAGCTGGCGGACCGGGCTGACGACCTGGTGAAGACCTATTCCGGGGGCATGCGGCGCAGGCTCGAACTGGCACAGGCACTCGTGCATGAACCGGCCGTGCTCTTCCTGGATGAACCCACACTCGGGCTCGATGTTGCGGCACGAAAGAAGATCTGGGAGCATATCCGTAAACTCCGCAGCCGGGGGATGACGGTCTTTGTTACCACGCATTATATGGATGAAGCTGACCGGTTCTGTGACCGCGTGGCGATCATCAGCCGGGGGAGCATCATGGCTATCGGGAAGCCAAAAACCTTGAAGGCCCAGCTGATGAAAGATGTGATCACGGCCACAATCTCCGGAGAATTCATTCCGTTTGAACTGGGCAGTATCCGTTTTTTAGGCAGGAAAGAAGACGATGTCTCGTTCACCGCAGAAAATGGCCGCGAAGCGTTACCGCTCATAGCAGAAGCCCTGGTTGCCCGGGGTATGAAAGTCCACTCGCTCTCCCTGCATGAACCAACGCTTGACGATGTGTTTCTCAATGTCGTGGGAAGCAGCGATGAGCCCCGTTCGTTCAATGACCAGCAGTTCCGGGTCATGCTCAGGAGGCGGAAATGAAGGGCATATGGCATTACATGGAACGCGATCTGGTGAAATGGGCCCGGGGCAGGGTGGCAGTCATCACCCTGCTCGTCATGCCTGCTGCATGGCTCATCTTTGTAGGTCTTGCCCTGCCGGTCAGGTTCACCGGCAATTACCTGGACTTCATCACGCCCGGCATTCTCGTCATGACTATGCTTGCCTCGTCCCTGCAGGGCGGATCGCTCCTGATGTTTGACAAGATCCTGGGATTTTTAAATAAGTTCCTCGCCCTTCCTTCTCCCCGCGAGAATATTCTTTTCGGGAAAATTCTGTTCATCACGATACGAGGTGTCATACAGGCGACGGTTATCCTTCTCATCGCCATCCTTATCGGGGCAACGATCCTCTCACCTTTGCAGTACGGGATGATCTATGTGATCCTGATCCTCTTTGGTATCCTCTTCTCCGGCCTTGCTACAACCCTCGCCCTCTATATTGATGACCATGATTCCTATGCAGCGGTCAATACGCTGATCTCGATGCCGCTCTTTTTCATGTCCAGTGCCCTCATGCCCTACAGCGTCATGCCGTCATGGATGCGGTCCATTGCTATGGTCAACCCGCTCAGTTTTGCCATCGATGCGATCCGCTCCGTGGGTCTCGGTGAGGTACCCCTGATGCAGATGGGACTGCTGTTTGTTACCGGCGGGCTGGTTCTTATCGTCTGCGTGCAGGTATTCCGGAATATGACGGTGTAACGCATTCTGTGGGGTGAAAAGAGATGCTCTTGAGAATTTCTGTTTAAATCGTTTTTCACGTATTCTCTGCGGCAATGGGGGGTAATCCTTTGACCCCCTTTTTTTGATGAGGTATTTATCAGCATATGAGGACCATTGCATACTTCGAGATCTCTACGCGGTGGAGTCCGGATGAGCAAAAACGCCGGAACCCCCAATAAGCGTCCGATTTTTTGACCATTCCTCCAGAACCGAATCTTCGCTGTTTCTTGTGGATATTATGTGTTCCAAATAAACATTACGATGTTTCGTCTCTTGAAAAGAATGAGCAAATGGAACAGCAAAATTGTTCTCTCCTTTAAACCGGCTAAAACCGCCACTGGGGTGCTCCGTCGGGGCGGCGGGGTTCATCGTATGGGGGAGTATGGGAACATCAGTCCTTATCAGAACAGTGACAAAAATTATGCCGGTTTCCGTCCGGTCAGTATTCCGATTCCGACCGCAGCGAAGCACACCCAGATCCCTGTTGGTACACGGTGAGGAGTGGTTGGAGCCGGTGACGGCGACGGCACCACCGGTACCTCGGTTGTCGTGACAGGTGTGGGCGCTTCCGTTATGGGCGGGATTACCGGTGTCGGTTGTCCAGTGCGAGCCGGCAGCGCAGGAATGGTATCAAACCCCACTGATCCGCGTTTCACTCCCACATCCCCCCGCTGGACCGCAATATTGTCTTTTGCCACCGACTGGGGATTCTCCACTTTCACTGAAAAGGTTCGTGTTGCAGTATTTGCTGAAGTCTGGAACGCGACGGTGGCACGCCCGTCACGATCGGTGGTTACCAGCGCGTAATAATTGGTGTCAGACATCGTGGCAGTTGAGGGGGCGACATCCTCGCGTATCGTGCGTCCTCCCCCGTTATTGAACCGGTATGATCCGATCACGTAAGGCCCGTCAACCGGATCTTTTTCTGTGTTTGCCTGGTTTGCGAGGAGAACGGGTGGCTGATCGCCCGGCTCCCCACTCATGGTATACGTATTGGTCAGCCAGACATAGTAGGGGGTATTGGGGGTTCCGGTGACTGTTATTGTAAACCGGGAACCGCGTGTCAGTGCGTCATCAGCCGAAGAAACAGGCGGAATAATCAGGATAGATACAAAGATTACCGCAGCCAGGAATAACGCGGTATGCTGCAATCTGTGGGTTGAATCCTCTTGACTATGCATGGTATCTCGTGAGAGTGATTGGTGGTCTCACCCAAATAATTTTGGATCGGATCCGCGCACAGTACTTTCGTAGTGTTTCCTGCGAAAAAACGGTAAACCCGGAGTTACACTCTGGCAAATATACCCTAAACCCGGAATACTGGCGAAAGCCAAACTAAAAAAAGAGAAATAATTAACCGTAAAACACTTAGAAGCGGGGCTTCCGGTGTTTCGGGAGGCAGTCTCTGCAAAAGACGGGCCTTCCCTCAGTTGGCTTGAACGGGACTTCGCATTCCTTTCCACAGTCTGAACAGACTACTTTTGTCATTTCACGGGGACCGAAGTCGCGGGGACCGCGGTTGCCGCCAAAATTTGATGATCCATACATAATGATTACTCAAACAGTCCTTTTATAAACTGTATCCTAATATTGGTGCCCGGAGTATAAGTGTTTCTGCATGGGGACGACAAAAAAGTTATGGTTTGCTGGTTCCTTTATGATCCGGCATTTGCCGGTATATTCCCTTGGGCACCATGATTTCGAACTGCGCCCCTTCCCCCTGTTCACCGGTTTCCCGTATGGTGATGCCGGTGATGGAGAGGATCTCCCGGATCAGGAAGAGTCCGAGACCGGAGTCTTTGCCAAACCCTTTCCTGAATATCTTCTCTTTTTCCTCCGGCCCTATTCCTGCCCCGTTATCATCGCAGATGAGCACCAGATCCGAACCTGATATCCGGTAGGTGAATCTGATCCGGGTTACATGCTCTCCGTGCCGGAGGGAATTGTGGATCAGGTTATAGAATACTTTGCCAATCATGGCGTCGGTAAAGAGCTCGATACCTTCACAATCTGCAGTGACCAGCACATCCGGTGTCTCCAGCTGGGCCGCCGCACTTAGGATGATGGGGGCTACCGGATACCATGCCGGTGCCTGTGCTCCGATTTCCTGGTAATCCTTGGTAAATGCGATCTGGTCCTGGATCGCCATGGATGTCCGCTCAAGACGTTCAAGGGACGTAGAGAGACGGGAGTCGGTTGCGAGATCCTTTGCCAGATCGAGCTCCGCCAGCAGCGCAAAGACCCGGTTCGAGATGTCGTGCCTGGTGATCTGCGTGAGCAGGGAGAGTTTCTGGTTCGCCGTACCCAGGGCTGCTTCCACAATGCGGCGTTTCTCAATATCTTCAGTCAGTGACTGGTTTGCCTCCGACAGCTCGCGGGTTCTTATGGTGATCCGCTCTTCAAGACTGTGGGTGAGTTCTTCAAGATTTTCCTGTACCCTGCGCCGTTCGATCACTTCAGTTTCGAGCATTGCATAATTGTTGCGTATCTCCCAGACAAGGAGAGTGACGATGGCGATCATAAGGATAAATACCGCCCGGTTCGGCAGATCGGACGGATCCTCCCTGAGGGTTGCAGAGATCAGGCTGCCAAGCAGGATTGCGCCGGTCACCAGCCATGCAATAATAAACGGAGCATAGCGACTGGTGAGCCAGACCGACATTAAGAGAGGCAAGAGGTACAGTATCCATATGATAAAGCCAAGAGGAAGGAATACATCCGCAGTGAGGATACCTGCACAGAGGCAGATCATCGTGAGCTGGACGAGATGATTTATCTCTTCAGAATTTTTTCCCAGATCTATCATAACTGCCCCTTGCTGACTGTTAAGGTAGGAAATGATGGAACGCTTAACAATAAGTACCTTCTCCGCTGTTTGTTTATTTTCCCCGGTTGTGCCTGCTAATTGCAGCAGTAAGAGTAATCACATTCTTTTTCCGGCTACTGTGAACCGTCCTTCAGAGGTTTGGGGTGATACCAAACCTTATGTGACGGTACGTCAATATACCCGGTATGGAGCCTGAAAGCGGCCTTGCACTCACCCCCAGGAAAGTGGAGTACCTGAAATATATCTTCGGGCGGGGTGCTACGGTCAGGACCAGCGAGCTCGCATCTGCATTTTCCGTTGATCCTTCGACAATTACAAAAACCCTTGCAGAACTTACCGCTGGTGGGTATATCTCCCATGTACCGTACCATGGCGTCTGCCTGACCGATGCAGGCCGGTATCATGCGGAATTCCTGGTAAAACGGCACCGTATCCTCAGCCTCATCCTTGTGCGATACGGGCTTTCCGATGAGCAGGCATGCCGGGAAGTCTCACGCTTCGAGAGCCTCGTAACCAAGGACGCGATAGACAATCTCTGCCGGGCAATGGGCCATCCCCGTACCGGCATCTGTGGGGAGATCACCCATGATAAGGGGTGTATGACTGATGCGGTATCAGGTAATCACCCGGGGTATGTATGACGGGTAAGGGGGAACAGCCATGAGTTCGACGATGATCTCTTCACATATCCCGGATCTTGACCTGATCACCTCGTATGCCCAGCGTGAGGGCACGTTCTTCTCCCGCGTGAGCCCGTGGACAAAGTTTACCGGGCTCTTTTTAGTCGTCCTGCTCATCACGCTCACCCGAAACCTGGTGATCTGCGGAGTACTCTATCTCATCATTCTCGGGGTCTACGCATCTGCCGGTCTTCCCGTAAAAAAACTGTTTGCCTGGTACACCCTGCCAGTGCTCTTTGTCATCTCCCTGGTGGGAATCATGGTCTGGACTGAGCCTGGTACCCCCCTGTTCTCGTGGGATCTTGGTCTGGTTACCCTCACGCTTACGGACAATGGGGTAATTCTGATATTCACCCTGCTCCTCAAGGCACTCATCTCGGTTACGTACTCCCTCTTCTTCCTTATGACTACCCGTTACCAGCATTTCTCTGCCATGATCTATCGCATTTTTCCTGCACCTCTTGATCAGATCTTTCTCCTGGCTTACCGGTTCTTATTCCTGACACTCTCGATGACCGGTGCGATCTTCAAGGCAGTGCGTTCACGGGGGGGAGGAATCATCCGCAGTATCCGGGTCCAGGGCCGGATTTTTGCCGAGGTATTTGCCCTTGTTTTCATCCGCTCATTCGACCGTGCAGAGCGGGTGCACCAGGCTATGATCGCCCGCGGCTATAACGGGAAGTACGAGGCAGGGACGGTCATACCAAAACCCGGCTTTTCCGGCATTTTTTTGATGAGTGCTTTTGCCTGTGCGATTGCCATTATTGTCCTGGGGATGCCAAATCCCGGAGGGTTCTTTTAATGACTATCATACGCCGTGATCCCCACGCTCCGCACTGCCCCCCCATCGATAAGATGCGCGACCTGATCCATGTCGACTGCGCAAGCCATACCTACCCTGACGGCAGCGTTGGTATCCACGACATGTGTTTTTATGTACTTAAGGAAGAGATCGTGGCACTCTGCGGGCCGAATGGCTCGGGAAAGTCCACGCTCCTTGAGCACCTGAACGGGCTCCTCACCCCTTCGCAGGGAGATGTCTGGGTCAATGGCAGGTCCATAACGCATGGCGAACGGTCCGATCTCTGGAAAGATGTCGGGGTTGTATTCCAGCGTTCCGATGACCAGCTCTTTGCCCCCACCGTACTTGATGATGTGATGTTTGGCCCGCTCAACCTTGGCTTGTCTCACGATGATGCGGAAGCGGCAGCGATGAGTGCCCTTGAAGGGGTAGGCGCTGCTGACCTTGTACAAAAACTCCCGAATTATTTAAGTGGCGGGCAGAAACGTCTGGTCTCTATTGCTGGCGTTCTTGCCATGAAACCGAAGATCATGGTCCTTGACGAACCTACTTCCGATCTGGATCCCCTGCACAGCGAACGGGTTGAGAGGCTGATTCTCCGGTTCAAACGGGAGTACGGTATCAGTGTTGTCATCGCTACCCACGATCTCGACCTTGCCGCACGGATTGCTGACCGGGTCTGCCTGGTAAAGAACGGTTCGGTCTTTGCTGAAGGAACTCCGGCAGAGGTCTTCTATAACCCGGTACTTATCGAAGAGGCCGGTCTCGCCCTTCCCCAGACGGTCAGGATATACCTGGATTACTGTAAAGCACAGGGAAGAGAACCCGGACAACAGCCCATACGAAGGGAAGAACTCATTCGGGCCCTGCAATCCTCACCTTCCTTAAAGAGCGACCGATAAAACTTGGGATCCCCCCAAAATTTCCCGAATCTTTTTATACGCTTCCGTCAATTGTTTTTTCAACACCCGGGTAGATTCCCGTATATGGCAGGGAGCAGACTGAGATCTCATGGCGCACATTCATCTTGAAGACGGATCATTCTCGCTGTTTTTTGCCCTCGTATGGTGGACTGCTGCCATCGTTCTTGTTGGTATAGCAGTCTGGCTGATGCGGTCTGAAAAGAAACCTGACCGGAGAAGGATCACGCTTGCCGCATTCTGTACTGCTGCGGCTTTTGCCATCTTCCAGGTGAGCTTACCGTTCTTTGGGGGAGTTCATATCAACTTAACTCCGCTGATTGGTATTCTTGCCGGCCCGGCAGCAGGATCCCTTGTGGTACTGATCATCAACATTCTTTCCGCTGCCATAGGTCATGGGGGCTGGGGGCTCATTGGGGCTAATACCGTAATCAACATTGTTGAAGTATTCGTGGGATTCACCTGTTTCCATCTGCTGAAATCCACGATTCCCGATCTCTTCTCGCGAGCGGGTATCGCGACGTTAGCCGGGTTGTTCTGCGGCAATATCGTGATGATCCTCATCATCATCATATCCGGTGTTCAGGGTGTGAACCAGAGCACCGGTCAGATCCTGACCGGGCTCTCACTGATTGCTGCGGTAAATATGGGCGTTGCGGTGATTGAGGCATTCATTACCGGACTGGTTGTAGCCTATATCGGAAAAGTCCGGCCTGATCTGCTGGGCATTGAACGGTCGTGAAGAAATTGGACGAAACAAAAGGACGACTGGCCTTTTTTAGCCTTCTCCTGCTGGTAATGGTGATGGCCTTTATCGCGTACCTGCTCTCCGGGAATATGGGCATCGAAGAGCGGTTCACCCATGCAGTGGGTCGGGAAAACGGGGGAGAAGGCGGTGGTGGTGGCGGATGGTCCGAAATTACCCTCGAAGGCAGTCCCCAGTTGTACGCTCTCGTGCTGGGTGCCCTTGGGGCTGCCTGTTATGCGGGATACCGTCATTTCAGGATATAAATATCCCTCTGAAAAGACCGCATGCTTCGGTATATATTTGTTACTATATTACTTCCTCGTAACTGCTAAAAGAAAACTATATCAACTATAAAAAAATACCGTTCACTAATGTTCTCTCTCCTGTATGTTGATGATGAAGAAGGACTGCTGGACCTTGGCAGGATCTACCTTGAACGGGAGGGAGACTTCTCTGTTATCACTCACGATTCAGTGCAAAACGGACTGGCACATCTGGCATCGCATCCTGTCGATCTCATCATCTCTGACTACCAGATGCCGGATACCGATGGCCTTGCATTCTTAAAGATCGTGCGGGAAAAATATCCCGATACCCCGTTCATTCTCTTTACCGGCCGGGGGCGCGAGGAAGTGGT
This sequence comes from Methanomicrobiales archaeon, assembly GCA_025350045.1. Classification (GTDB taxonomy): domain Archaea; phylum Halobacteriota; class Methanomicrobia; order Methanomicrobiales; family Methanospirillaceae; genus Methanoregula. The sequence continues at coordinate 18,809 of JANXYM010000015.1, forward strand.
GATCGAGGCGATCAATAACGGGGCGGATTTCTATCTCCAGAAAGGTGGCGATCCCAAAGCCCAGTTTGCCGAGCTCAAACACAAGATACGAACCGCGATTGAGCGCAGGAGTGCCGTCAATGCGCTCAGGGAGTCCCAGCAGCGTCTTTCCGATATCATCGACTTCCTGCCAGATGCCACGTTTGCGATTGATACGGGGGGACATATCATTGCCTGGAACAAGGCGATTGAGGAGATGACCGGAGTACTTGCATCCGAGGTTCTGGGTAAAGGCGACCAGGAGTATGCATTGCCGTTTTACGGCATCAGGAGACCGGGGCTGTGCGAGCTGATCTTAAAATCCCCCCGGGAGATCGATGAATACAAGTACTCTCTCATAAGCCAGGAAGGAGTAGTCCTGATCGCGGAGACCTCAGAGACCCGTCCGAGAGGAAAAATCAGCACTGTCATTGTCAAAGCTTCGCTCCTGTATGACAAAAACGGTAACATTGCCGGCGCTATTGAGTCCATCCGGGATATCACGGAAAGTAAAAAGGCAGAGTCCGAGCTTCTGGCTGCCTATGAAAAGAACAAGGGACTAATGGATTCTGCAAACGATGCTATCTTCATCGCCGATATCGAGACCGGTATGCTCATCGATGCGAACAACAAGGCACAGCAGATGATTGGGCGAACACGAGCAGAGATCCAGAAGATGCACATGGTCGAGATCCACCCGGAACGGGATAAAGAAACGTACAGCAGGTACTTTGACGAGCATGCTTCTGAAGGTTCCGGAGTACAGGAAGAAGTCATTGTCGATCGCACGGGTCGTGAGATTTCGGTCATTGTGAGCGCAACCCGGCTGGAATTTGGCGGGCGACCGTGCCTTATGGGAATTTTCCATGATGTATCCGATATGAAAAACGCACAGGATGCGTTGCGTTTCGCCAACAAAAAACTCAACATGCTGGCCGAGGTTACCCGTCATGACATCCGGAATAAGCTCACCGTTCTCGGAGGGTACCTTGAACTGATGAGGGATCCACCCCCCGCTATGCAGTACTCCATGTATCTTTCCAAGCTCAAACAAACACTCCTGACGATCAGTGAAAATATCGAGTTTACCCAGGTATATGAAAATCTGGGTATCACACCCCCGGTGTGGCAGAATGTCCACGATCTTTTCTTCTCCACCTGTGCACAGCTCGATATCAAAAAGATCCGGGTGCAGTCAGATCTCAACGGGCTTGAGATCTATGCAGATCCCCTGCTGGAACGGGTCTTTTTTGACATGGTAGAAAACACCCTGTTATACGGGGCAGGTGTATCAGTTATCCGGCTGTCTTCCAGAGAAACGCCTGAGGGGATCGTCATCAGTATTGAGGACAACGGTATTGGGATTCCCCCCCAGGATAAAGAGAGGATCTTTACCAAAGGATTCGGTAAAAACACCGGCTTTGGTCTTTTTCTGGCACAGGAGATCCTCTCAATTACTGCAATTAACTTAAAAGAGACAGGAGAATATCATCAGGGTGCACGGTTCGAATTTTTTGTTCCCCGAGGCAAGTACCGTTATTCCCCCCATGCTCAGACTGATCGCTGCCATATCTTTGCCAAAGACCAGGCCTCTCCCCACTCATTCCGGGAAAAGATTTACAGCGGTCTGCAGAACAAGAAAACCTGATACCTTTTTTAGCTTCTGGAGAAATCCGGGTTTCGTGTATACCTTGCCCGCTAAAAAAACCCTGATAAATGGTGTTTTCCTCTCTTCCTCCGAGGGTGAAGAAACCCCAAATGCCCCTTCCTCAACCCCTATTTTCTTCTCTTCTCCCCAGAGCCTGTTTTTACCCGCCTACAAAAAAGACCGGATTCCTGACAGGATCAGGGGCTTGAGCAGAGGGATCATCCCCGGGTTGAGCATGAGTTTTTTAATAAGCCTTCCCGGCCGGTCCATATCACCATGCTCAATGATAGCAGCAAGGATGGAAGGTTCTCTGAGGGCCTGAATAATGCCGGCAAGCTCTTCTTCACTCATTTTCTGGCGCATGCCAAAGAGCCGGAACCCGAGCTCAAGCTCGCGCCCGAAATCCGCCTGCCACCTCCGCTCGTATTCTGCCAGTGCCGGATCATCAAATATACCGTGCTCACAGCATCCGATAGCTGTTGCCGCAGCATGCCGGGCCGAGCGGATACCGGTATAAACTCCCCCACCGCTCGTGGGCTTTGCAAATCCCGCTGCATCCCCGACAAACAGGGTTCTGTGGCCATAAGTTCTGGGCATCAGCCCGAGCGGGAGGGTGCCGGTGACCAGGTGGGTTGTGGAAGCAGCACCGAACTTTTTTATGAGCTCAGCAAACCGTTTCCTGACCCGTGTCTGCCCGCAAAGACCGATCCTGATGCGCCCGGGACCGGTGGGAATCGACCATGCGAAAAACTCCGGGGAGGCGTCCGGGTAGATCTCCACGAACCGGGGGTCGCAGTCATGGGGTATATCTGCCTGTATGCCGGCAAGGAACACCTTTGCCCGATCCATACCGTAGAGCCGCGCGATGGTGCTTCTCGGGCCGTCCGCTGCGATCAGGATCTTAAAGGTATGCTCCTCGTGCCCGTATGCTCCCCGTGTGAGCACCGTGTTTCCCTCCACGCCATACACGCTTGTCTTCAACCGGTATTCCGCCCCTGCTTCCGCTGCCGATTCAGCCATCTCACGGTCCACAGCAGCCCGGTCCACGACTACGGCTTTCTGGATCTTTGCATCTATGAGGATCTCGCTGCCCGTCCCGGTGATCACCCGGGCACCCGAGACCCGGTTCAGTACCGGTCTGTCTGTGATCCGGCACTCTGAAAATGCAGCATTCGATAATAGTCCCGCACACTGCACCGGATAACCGATCGTGCCATGCTCTTCAATACAGAGCGTTGAAAGCCCTTGTACTGCGCAGGTCTGTGCCGCGGCACTTCCTGCCGGGCCGGCTCCGACAATTATTACATCGTAAGGCATGGGGATCGTAACCGGAGTAAAAAAGGGGAATAATCAGGGTGATGTTATTTCTCGTTTATTTTTCTCCATATGCGTTGCCCGGGTTGTTCCCCTGGCGATTCGAAGACCTCATCCTGGACATACCAGCCCAGCAGGATGGAAAAAAGACCAAAGACGAGGGCAAATGAACCGAGCACGGTCAGGAAGAGATTTTTCGACACTATAGGGAAATACCAGATCAACCCTCCCAGGAGCACTCCCCCGGCAATAAACATTCCTGGAATAAGAATATATTTTGTTTTCGGGTGGGTGAGTGCGAGCGTGACATCAAAGAAACCTGAGTACACGGCGACACCTGTAATGAGCAGGAGGAAGATGATCGCAACGATATAAGGGGCGAAAAAAGAGAACGCACCTATGACAAGGAGAACCGCAGACAGGGTGAACCAGAATATTGAGTCGTCACTTTTCGACGTAATGGCAAGCAGCAGGAAACCTGCGATTCCCACAGCGAGCAGTACCCAGAACAGGGCATAAAAAGTGGCAAGGGTAATATCCGGCACCAGGAGTGCCAGTAGCCCAAAAACAATACCGATCACACCCTGGATGAGGCATGACATTTTTGTATCCATAATCAGTCACCAGATCAAATGGGAATTTATATGTCCCGGGGTTATTATTCCTTATAGGTGTTCCGACTACAAAATCTATACTGTTAATTATGCCCTCTACAAAAAATTATTCCTGCTCCTGAAAGAAATTAAAGAACCTGATATCCAGTATTTTCTCGATTATGTACAGGATGCCAAAGAACAATACTGCATACAGGACAAAGCTGGCAACGAACTTTACCCATCCGTTCAATCCAACAGCAGTGACAATTGCATTTGACAAGGTATCTGCGATGAGGATTGAACAGAGAATGCCGAGAAAAAAAATCGCCCATTTCCTGACAGTTGACATATCCATGATTAGAATTGGATTCCGGAGTATTAAACATAAAAACACATTTTTCCCGGATCATCTCTCAATTGTCCCGGGATCGGGAAGTCCCGCGCTCTCCCCAAGAATAAAAAACTAGGAGCAGGATATACTTCATCTGGAATACTTTTATGGAAGCACGAAGCGAGCGAAAGGACGGGGTAGTAATCTTTTTTGTATCGGGGCGGCTCGATGCATTCGGGGCCCAGCAGCTGGATACCTGGACCCGTGAGGCACTCCACGATGACGACAAGGAACTGGTCGTGGATATGGCAGGTACGGGATACCTGAGCAGCGGGGGATTGAGGGTCTTCAATGCGCTGAAAAGGGAGATGAAGCGCAGGAACGGGCGGTTTGCGCTTGCGGCTGTCGGGGAATACCCGAAAAAAGTGCTCGACATGGCCGGTTTCTCAACAGTCTTTGATATCTTCCCGACTGCAGACCTTGCGGTTACCGATATTGCTCACAAACGCAAGAACCCCACCCTTTTCAATGAAATTTTTTACAAGAAGATCATGGGCGAGGGTGTAACGCTTACCGTGGAACCGGGCTGGATGACCACCCCTCCCGTCCTGCGGGTTCTGGGGGATCTCGACAAGGTACTCTATGCGCAGATTACCCAATCCGATATCAAAATCAGAAAGTTCTCGGAGATCACCTACTCGCTGGGGCTTGGAGCTCTCGGTGCTGATGTACAGGAGGCTATGCCCCTGATGGGTGAGATGATCACGCTCTACGGGTCAATGGTCTGGCTTCCGACCGATGGGAATAACACCCCGGATTTCTTAACCCCGCTGGATCCTGAAAGTGATGTCGGGGTCTATACCGGGTTCAATGTCTCGTTAGACGGTCCGTTCAATGAATATTTTACCCTCGAAACAAGCCTGCCGGACGGGGTGAGTATTTCTGATATCTACAAGACAATATTCTCATCCTCGCAGAACCGGGTAAAGAATTACCATGGGGTCGTTGCGGTCACCATCTGGGGCGTGCTTGCCGGGCTCTCCAGTTCCGGCCTGAAAAAATCCCCGGTAGCAGGATCAGCTCCCCCCGGGGGAGTCTCGATCATGGACCCCTCGCAGATTCACGAGTGGATCGCTTCCGACAGCGGCAATTCGCACAAAGGAGAGACCCTGGTGAGTTTCGGTATAGGAGTTGATCTCAGCGCCGATCTCTCCTTTTTCCCCGCAGACAAGCTCTCCTCCCTGTTCTACACCAATCCTCTCAACAAAGGTGCGGCTAAAACCATGTACCTGCACAATCACGGGGTAGTCTTCAAAAACGTTCCCTACGATGCATCGCTTGACTTAAACACACAGGTAAAAAAAATTGTAACCGATGGAGAATTTTCCGATATGCGGCACCTTCTGGACAGCACCCGGCTGAGCAAGGCCAAGATCGGCATTGCCTATATTCAGGACATAGTTAAGGAAGCCTGATTGTTTCCTTACGCCTTTCTCTTTTTTACCAGCACCAGGATATTTTTCCCGTCTTCATACCGGTAGACAATGTCGTCCATGACCTGCCGGATCAAAAACACCCCCAGTCCCCCGATCTTCCGGTCCTCGATGGCATCAGTAATATCGGGTTCCGGTAGCGACAGGGGATTGAACGGCGGGGCGTTATCTTCGATCTGCACCTTGGTAAGCCCGCGGGTAGTGCAGCAGGTGACCAGGATCTTTCCTGTGCCTTGTGCATACCCGTGCATGATCACATTCGTAATTGCCTCCTCAACTGCAAGCTGGGTATCGAGGATCTCCTCATCCGAAAACGCGTGAGCCCGCATCACCTGGTCAAGCGCAAGGGATATCTTGGGGATTGCATGGATATCGGCATCGATCGTGCAGGAAAAGGATCTCTCCATCGCTATTTCACCCGTATAACCCTGAGGGTAATGTCGTCCGACAGCGTATAACCCCCGCAGAATATGCGCATGGATTCAGGGATCGCAGTGACGATCTCCCGCGCAGGGAGTTTCCGGGATGCACGGACACCTGTCCGCGGGAACAGGATCCGCAGGGACGAAAAGATTGTTGCATCCATAATTATTACGATATTGTGCACGGGTCAACTTAATGGTCACGCCCTGACCGCAAAAATATTTTTACGGTTTTTACTATCAGATCCTTTCCTTTCCCCTGCAATACTGGAGTTTTTTGCCGGTACTGGTACCAATCATTACGGGATTATCGGGGAATAGCATTATCTTTTAAAAACGCCAAAAAAATATCAGGACTATCTCTGGAGTAAAGCACCAGAAATGGGGGGAAAAAATATGGAGATTACAACTGCAACCCGCGACGACGCAACCATTCTTTCTGTGGCCGGACGAATCGATACTGCTACTGCACCGGCACTCGAACTGGCGATCAACAAGGCTATTGAGGGCGGAACCCGGAGGATCCTGCTCAATTTTGCCGGAGTTACCTATATCAGCAGCGGTGGCCTGCGGGTGCTGCTGGCAACCGCAAAGAAACTCAAGAATCCCGGTGACAAGTATGCCCTCTGTTCTCTGGCAGCAGAAGTGAACAAGATCTTAAAACTTGCCGGGTTCACCACCATCTTCTCTATCTATCCTTCCGAGGGCGAAGCGCTTGCCGGGTGGTAACGCTTCCCTCGTTTCCCTGTCATGGCAGCCGGTACCGGGTGCCCCCGGGGCGCGGATTTACCCGCTTATTCGAAAGCTCGATACTACCTCTTCCAATGCATACCTGATCCAGACCGACGATGTCATTCTCCTCATTGACCCCGGTGGACTTGCCGAGCAGGCTGCACAGCTGGCACTGGTGATCGAAGAGTGCCGCAGGGAACATGACCGCCCGGTCTTTGTCTTTCTCACCCATGCCCATATCGATCATTTCCTTGGCACGCAGTGCACTCCTGCATTTGCCCATTCAAAAGCAGCAGTCTTTGCCGTACAGGAGACCGGTGCAGCAGCGCTTGAATGCGGGGACGGGAAACTGACCCAGGCTGATCTGCTGGGACAGATAATTTCACCGTTCCGGATCGGACTTCCCCTCTTAACGGATGGACGGATCGATTCCTGCGGTGTGCCGGTATCCCGTACATTCTCAAACGGCGCAACGGTCTCCATAATCCGCAAACCGGCTGCCACCGGTCTTGCACGGGAGCAGATCCGGTTTGGCTCCGGCCCAGCCCTTGATGTGTACCATACTCCCGGTCACAGCCCTGACAGCATCTGTATACAGATGGGGGGATTGTTGTTTATTGGCGATGTACTCTTTGCCGCAAACCCGGGTATCGCCGGCATATGCGGATGGGATCAGTCAGCCCTCATCCGCTCTCTCGATGGAATAGAAGCGCTCTTTGCAGACGGGGGAATTGTTTTTGTCCTGCCGGGCCACGGGCGGGTGATTGCGGCTGCTGATGCAGGGCTGATGTTTGCGGCCATCCGTGCCGATACCCTGGCACTTGAAAATATTGTCGAACTCAACCGGGAGCGGGCGATCGAGACGGCTGCGTTTGCCGAAGACTGCATGGAACAGGTCAACGAGCTCTTCACGATCATGGCAGGACGGCTTTACTATGTCTCATATGTGCTCGAGGAACTCGGGGAAGAGGATGTGGCAGCGGAGGTCAGTCGCTTAATCAAAGGAGATGCAATCGATGAGCTCCTCGAGGCGTTCCGCTCCTTTGCTGACGAGCACCACAAGGGGAGTGGTGTTTCGATCCACCTTGCGCTCAAAGCAGGCCAGGTTATCACCAAACTCCAGCGATCGTTTGAAGGAGCAGAACTTGCGCATATCATCGATCCTGCACTTGTCCAGCGGGCAGCCCGGCTCCTCTCGGATTACACCACCATGCTCCGCGGGTTCTGCCCCCCCCGCGAACTGGAAGAGTGTGACCTGGTCCGGCACCTTGAGGCACTTGTTACCGGTCTCTCGGTTCCTGCCTGTTCGGACGATGATCTCCTCTCCTCTGAGGATGATGATTCGACGTTCACCCGGTTACTCCTCCGCAGGATCGGTATGCAGCCCCTGCTGTCCGAGGTTGCATTCTCATTCTCTGCCGGTGAGAAACACCTTGTCGCCCCCGTCGATCACGACGATCTTACGGATCTGGTCACTTATATACTCGAAGATCTCGTAGGTATTGGCGCTGCTGCTATCGCCCTGCAGATTGCGCGTGACGGCAACCGCGCCATCATCACTCTCACCGGGACCGGGTGCACTGATTCGGATTTTCCAAAACCGAAAGGGGGATTTCTCGGGCGACTCTGCGATCGGGCCGGAGGAACTCTCTCCTGTGCTGTTGATGGTAAAACCCGGGAGTATACGATCAGCCTTGACGGGTTGATCTGACCCTTGCGGGAACTCCCGCTCTCTCGACCATCATCTTACCCCATTATACCCCTCATATCGTCACTCCAAAGGGAACTATCTGAAATGACCCGAAACGACTCTCCTGAAAAAAACGGTATTCCGCCGCTTCTCGAATTTCACAATGTCACGGTGATAAAAGGTGATAAGAATGTCCTAAATTCCCTGTCTGTTACTATAAGCGAGGGTGAGCACATCGCGATTCTCGGCCCCAATGGTGCCGGGAAATCCTCGTTCATCAAAGCGGTAAACCGGGAATACTACCCCCAGCCTGACGATGATGTGGTGTTCCGGATACGCGGGGAGGAGTTCTGGGATGTCTTTGCCGTGCGTGCCTTTATCGGTATTGTCTCAAACGACCTGCAGTTTGTCTATACGAGAGAGGTATCGGGCAGGGACGTGATCCTGTCCGGGTTCTTCTCCAGCATCGGGCTCTTCAACCATGCGGTGACTCCTGCAATGGAGGCAAGAACTGATGAGATCCTGACCTTCCTCGAGATCGGGCACCTGCAGGCACGCCCGATGACCGGGATGTCCTCCGGAGAAGCCCGGCGGTTCCTGATCGGCAGGGCTCTCGTGCACCGCCCGGCCGCCCTCATCCTTGATGAGCCCACCAACAGCCTTGACCTGCACGCACTTCATACCTTCCGGAACCTGATAAGAAAGATCGCACATTCCGGCACCAGCATCATCCTGGTAACGCACAACCTGCACGATATTATTCCGGAGATCGATCGCATCATTCTCATGAAGGACGGAAGGTTCACCGGCGACGGCAAAAAGAATAAGATGCTTACCGATCCAGAGATCGGCGGATTGTTCAATGTTCCTGTTCATGTCCGGGAAGAGGACGGCTGGTATTATGCTACGGGGTACTGAGTAATTCCTGTATCATAACCGCAAAAAAACAGGGTCCTCTTCTCTCATGTGGAGAATCACTTACACGATACATCCGAAATACCTTTTTTGTCTTTTTGTACGGATGGGACAAAGTATTGGATCGCATTTTGATGCATCCCACCTTTTTTGTGGTCGTCACCACTCTTTGTCAGGTCGCTGCTGCGAAAACCCCGGATCCCCAACCGTCACCGATCATCTGCTAATCTCCTGGATACAGCTCAGGAACCGGACCGTTCAATTATGGCAGACCGGAACTTTTGGACCGGCTGTACCCGCTAAAAAGCATATTGCCCCGGACAGCTCAATAGTACACCAGCCTACTGAGGTATCATGGACGACCCGTACTTATCCAGCGACGAATCCCTAATCCTGTCCACGCATAATATACTCATCGATGGCGTCTCTCTGGACCTGATGCTTACCAGCCGGCGTCTCATTCTTATCGATAATTCCGTTACCCCTTTTCTGCTCCGGAGCATTCCCCTCGAGAGCATCATCACCGTGTTTGCCGGCACTGATGTGAAGGGGGACCCGATATTCACCGTATCTCATATGGATCCTTCCGGTACCGGTGCCCCGCTCCCTGTGGATTTCATCTTCACCCGGCAAAAAGGCGGACAGAGAGTAAATGAGTGTAATGAATGGGCAGCAACACTCAGCAATTATGCATCCGGCGTCAGGAATGAGGCACTTTCCTCAGGTACCCTGCCGTATGATCCGGTGAAGGTCATCCAGCCACGTATGTCGGCCACGTACCGGATCGAGACATTCAGTCCCCGGAGACCGGTGATTGAGGAATATCCGGCAAAAGAAGAACCCGTCCCGTTACCCGTGCTTCCAAAAACAACGTCGGACAATGAAGTAACCGCAGGGACGGGTGAACATGCACCTCTGGAATCAGCGGAAATGGTCGAACGATATGACATTTCCCGGTTTCCTCCGGCTGAACCCGAAGAGGTGGAGACGCCGTATGCACAAACACCTGTATTGTCACCCCGGGGAACTCCCGAAGGGGTAGAGGAAAACGCGGCAATTGCGGATGCACCCGTTACCTGGGCAGGCGCAGTCCGCACGGTAACCCCTTCTTTACCACTCCTTCCTCCGACTCTGGCTTTGGAAGCAATTCCCGTTATTATGACTGCTGATGTCGAACCCCCGGCTGGGGCCGATCAGATCCATTTGGCTCCTGAAGAACCTGTGAATGTAATCGTGGCCGATGAAAAAAATGTGGTTTCTGATGTAGCACAGGCATGGGCAGATGCAGTCCGCAGGGTGACAACTCCTCTACCGGTCACGAATGAGGTTTCTGTATATGAGACCTCACCTGCAGCTGATATGTATGATAACGATCCCACGACAGATTCAGACCCGATCAGCACGACTCCGGAAGGGCCTTTGCCAGAACGTAAAGACGATATCATCCCGGTGAATTCAATGATTACAGAACTCCCTGCAGGTCAATCCGCTTCTAAAACCGCGCCGGTCCCTGCTGAAAGCTCTCCGGATGCCCCCTCCCCCCGGAAGATTGCATACCCTCTTATGCCGATCGCTGCAATTGTCGTTATTCTCGCCGTAGTACTTGGAGCAGCGGTCATCGGCTCATTTCCCCCGCCCGAAACCCGGGTGATATCCCCGCCTGTTGTTGTTACCGATGTCACAATCCAGCCGGTATCCACACCTTTTCCGGCCCCGATACCCGTTGACGGGGTATGGGTACGGATCGAATATCCGGGAACCTTTATTGGCGAAGTGGGCAACTCTGAACTCATGCATCCGACCTCTGGCTCCGGAGTCCAGCTCTACAAAATACTCTGGAGTGATCGCCTTGTCCAGGTATTCGCCCAGAAGCAGGAAACCAACGGGGACATGCTCACAATCGAAGTCTACCATAACGGGACCCTTCTCAAACGCAGTTCAACCCGTGTCCCGATGGGCAGCGTAAAAATCCTTATTGATCCGATCACCGGTCAGCCTCCCGGTATCAGGCATGGAGATATACCCTAGATATCATGGTCTATACAGCGAAATTATCAACCGGTCAACTGGCCTTTTTGTTTCCCGTACCTGATGCAATCCCGGTACGCGGGGCACTCTGGGTTGTTGTCCGAAAGAATGAAGTTGCAGTAACTGACGGGAAACAGCCGACAATTTTTTGTACGGAAAAACCGGAAGTGCTGCCAGGTTCTTCCGGGCGTATGCAGTACCTGGGACACCAAAAAACCATTCCTTGTTACGCTGCAGAAGTCGCTGCGGGCACAGAACTTCCTCATGGATGGGAATATTCAGGTGTACGGGAACTCTTCGGGAGGGTGCCGGATGAGGAACTGGCCATAGCCGCTCTCGCCGTCCAGATAATGGACTTTGACCGGACCACGCGGTTCTGCGGACGGTGCGGGGCAAAAACAAGGCAGTTACGGACTGAACGGGCCAAATTCTGTTCGGACTGCAATCTCATCACCTATCCGCGGCTTTCCCCGGCCATCATCGTTCTGGTCCGGCATGGAGACAAGATCCTTCTCGCCCGTTCGCCCCATTTCCCCGCAGGTCTCCACAGCACTATTGCCGGCTTTGTAGAACCGGGTGAGAACCTCGAACACGCGGTCCACCGGGAAGTTTTTGAGGAAGTGGGAATCACGGTAAAAAACATCTGCTATTTCGGCAGCGAGCCGTGGCCTTTTCCCCACTCATTCATGATCGGGTTTGTGGCAGACTATGCAGGAGGAGAGATCACCATCGATAATCACGAGATCGTATCTGCAGAGTGGTTTCATCGCGACAACCTCCCCCCGATCCCATCGCCTTTAAGTATCTCCCGGGCACTCATCGACCATTGGGTGGAACGCCACTGACCTGTATCCTGAACCCCGGCATCTTTCGTGTTCCGGACCCTGGCCGGGGGAAAATGCTTAACGCTCATCTGCAAGGGACCGTACGCAGGTCTCCATGATGCCTGGAGCAGGATTGGTATCTATGCTGAGGAACGGGAGTTCTCGTTCAACGGTCCCCACCGCGAGCTGTACCTTAATGATCCCTGCATGGTTGCAGAACCTGAACTGCTGACTGAATTGCAGATCCCCCTATTGATCCCACCCTGCACACTGCTTGAATCCGGGAACCTGCTTTTTTGTTTTTTCGCGTGTTTTTGCCGCAGCAAGGCCCCGGTAAGCTCTTTTCGACCAGAAGTGCTATAACACTGTATATAAAATCATATATTCAGGCATATTGTGAGAGTTAAACCGTGCGAGAGATGGCGATGAATAATCCTCTATCAGATGGAAATGAAAGTGTCATAGATATTTTCGTTTTGGGCCAGAGTGTAACAGGGACACAAGAGCTTATGGAACAGCTTGAGCACCAGGAATACCGGGTAACCCAGTTTACCGATGGAGTAGCGCTCATCGATACCCTCCGCTCAGGAAAACCCAATCTGATCATATGTGACACCACCTCCTTTGGGCAGGAGGCGTATGAGTATTGCCGGCAGATCAAATCTGATGACAGCCTCTGGATGATTCCGGTCATGATCCTGACCCGCGCATCATCACTGGGTGACCTGTTGTATGTCCTTGACAGCAATGCAGACAATTTTATCGCCCAACCTTATGACTCTCCCTATCTCCTCTCCCTGATCGAAGGAATGCTCTCGACACCCGTTGAGCGGCAGACTACCGACCAGATCAAAACGCAGTTCAAGATCCAGCACGATGACCGGATCTTTGTTGTCACCGCCGACCGCAGGAAACTGCTCGAATTCCTCCTCTCGGCTTTCGAGATTGCCGTCAAGAATTCTGAAGACCTCACTTCCGCCTGTACTGAACTGCAGTCACTCTCCTGCCGGTTAACAACCCTCGAAAACACCGGCACTGAGAACGAACGGACCATCGGGATGCTCAGTGCAAATATCAGGAAACTGGAGCAGGATGAGCGTACCCTCAAAGGAGATCTTGAGGAGACCGAACAGGCACTCGATGAAAAAACTGCCGAAGCCGGACAACTCTTCCGGGATCTGGGGGATGCCCGGGCACTCCTTGCTGCCTCAGAAGAACATATCCGCATGCTTTTAGAGGAGAAAGAAAAAACGGCTGCCGCTCACGGGTCGGAAACATCCCTCCTTAATGAACAGGTGTCGTCACTCTCGCAGGAGATCGGTACAAAAACAACGCATCTGGAGGCAGAAAAACAGGCCCGCGAGGAGGAAACAACCCGTTCGGCGATGCTTGATCTTGCGGTAAAAGAGATAAATTCCCAAAAAGAGCAACTTGAAAATTCCCTCAGGACTCTGACGCATGATAAGGAACAGCTGGTGTCAGCCTTATCCTCAGAGAAAGACCGGGCCCGGGCTGCAGAAGATGGGATACAGTCGGTGCTGCAGGCAAAAGCACAGTCTGAGCAGGCACTTACACAACGAATCAATGAGCACAGGGATGCTTCCCACCAGCAGAGCGATGAAATTCTCCGCCTGAATGCCGATCTCAAAGCCGAAACGATCCGGTATACTTCAGCAGAGACGCATCTCGAAGCCCTCCGTCATGAGCTGGAACAATTACGGGCAACCCGTGAAGTAGCCGAGGAATTGCAAAAACGGCAGGCTGATGATCTGCAGGCACGGTATGACACAACGGTTGCCACCCTGTTTGCACAGGAACGGGAATTAAAGATCCTTAAAGATGAACTTCTGGTGGCTTTGGCTGACGGAGAAAAATCTGCTGCTTCTGCAGTCTCAGTCACTGCCGTACTCAGCGATCTGCAGGCACAGTATGACACAACGGTTGCCACCCTTTTTGCACAGGAACGGGCGGTAAAGACCCTCCGGGATGAGCTTGCGCTGGCTCAGGATGACTGCCAGAAAGGTGCAGCATCCCTGGAATCGGTCACAACCGCATTCAATGAGACCCGGGTAGAGATTGAAGAACGTGAATGGAAGATCCAATCCCTTGAAAAGCAGATCGCCAACGCCGGCATCCAAATGGCAGCAGGCGATGAAAAAACCCGTATTCTTACCACATCACTCGAAAGTGTGCAGTCTGCACTGAACAATGAAAAAGAACAGCATGTTGCCCTCAAAGCACAGTTGGATACCGCGATTCGGGAGCGGGATGCAACCCTGCAGTCGGTTCGTGGTGCGCATGACCAGACAAAAAACGATCTTGACCTGCATAAAAATAATCTTTCGCAGCTGAACTGTGAACTCGAGGCTGCTGCATTGCTCCGGTCTGCTCTCCAGGGGGACCTCGCCGCATCCTCATCCCGGATCAAAGAGCTGGAGCATGAGCTGAAATCCGCAGTTCTGGGAAAGGACCAGACCGGTCAAAAGGCCCGTTCAATCGCAGAAGAACTGGAACGTACAAAAGCCGCCTTTAACGAAGCACGTCTGGCATTAGACACTGAAAAAGAACAACATGCTGTGCTCAGAGATCAGTTGAATGCGGTGATCCGCGAAAAGGAAGAGGCCCTGCAAACGGTTCGCGGTGCGCATAACCAGACAAAAACCGATCTTGATCTGCATAAGAAAAATCTCATCACGCTGAACAGCGATCTCGAGGCTGCCACCAGACTGTATTCTGTCCTTCTTGCGGATTTCAAGGCTTCATCGTCTCGTATTGACGAACTGGAAGGCGAGCTGAATACGGTAATTCAGAGAAAGGACCAGACCGGTCAGCAGGCGCGTTCGCTCTTTGAAGACCTGGAAGAGACAAAAGCGGAACTTGAGACCGAGAGGAGGATCCGCCGCACGGCAGAACAAAACCTGCTGAAATCTGCACAACTTGCAGGCCGGTTCGAAGGGGACATTGCCCGGTCAACTGCAGAGCGGGAACAGTTAAAAGTTGCCCTTGAACAGGAGAGGATCCTGCACGCTGCGTCAGAAGAGAAGGTCCGTTTCGCCACCGATGCAAAAGAACATGTTGAGCACGAGTTCAGGACCGTGAAAAACGATCGCGAGCGGGACGATGACCTGCGTGCGGCGAAAATCCAGAAACTCAACCAGGATTTCGAGGAGGTGCTCTCCCGGCAGCGGACCCTCGAACAGAAAGTACAGACTCTCGCGTCCGAGAAAGCAGCCGCAGAAGCCCGGGCTGATGCACTCTCTGATGAGATCCAGCAGGCACGAACTGCGCTTGCGGATGAATGGGAAGACCATATGAATGATGAAGAGCGACTCGCTGCTTCTGAAAGGAAAGCAGCGCAGATGGCACAGTCCCTCTCTGGTACCGGTTCAGCGGCATCGGAGCGCGAACGCAAATGGGCAGTTGTTGTCAAACAAACTGAGCTTCCCGCAGAGATCAAATCCGCCCCAAAGTCAGTACTTGTCACCGTCTCTCCTGCAGCGCGGGCAGGGCCGGTACCCCCGGTGAGCCCGGACCCCCATCCGGAAGGATCTCCGTCTTTATGTATTGAGGATCTGTTTGAAGACGATGCCCCCGGTCCGGGAGCAGCAGACCGGGAATCAGAGGATCCAGAGCATCCCTCGTCAGTGAGCACTCCGGGTATTACTCTGGATGAGGTGCCTGCCGAAGAGTTTGATCCGTGCGATGAGCAGGAAGAGGAGCCTGTGGATGCTGATGAAGATGACGGGGACCCGGAAAAATCTCTTAACGATTTTGTGGCAACCCCATCGAGTTACGGCATCTCCTTCAACCGCCAGCAGTGGTTCGATCTCCTCAAATGGTCGCACCACTCAGGGACTCTCTCCCAGGAACAGCGCATGCAGATCGTCCGGATGGGACGATTGATCCAGCATGGCCGTAAGCTGACAAAGAAACAGGATGAACAGGTCAGGGAGCTGATCGTGCTCGTCCAGACACTGGGTTACCGGTTTCACTGACCTCTTTTTTTAGTAGTTAAACGGCCCTCCCCTTTTCGTATACCCGTGTCCACAGGATTTTTCCCGGTGGTCAAATCCATCCTTTTGCCTGAACGTAGTATCCTGCGCCGGTATAAGCAGATCCCGCCATGACGATTGCAAGGAGACTCATAAGGACAGTACTGTAATTCCCCCCGATGATGGCACTCCATACCCATGAGAGAAATAAGAGCACTGCGAGGATACCGGCAATAATGACGGCAAAAAACCCCATGAGTGCGAGAGTCCCGGTAAGCACCAGATCATCCATGGAACACAGATGTGCTGTAGATCTATTTGAACCGTGCCGGGGCACGCTATTCGAGATAGCCTGCCAGCAGTTCAGTATAGAGCCTGTTGACATTTTCTTCTGTAGATGGCATGTCAGGAAACCCGGTATACCCTTGTGCTGCCGGGATATCAGCGGCCAGATCGAGACGGTACTGGCTCTGGGAAGGGAACCAGCCCTGCTTCTGGTAATACCACGAGAGATACTCCTGTTCGGTCTGCCCGGGAGTAGGGATAAAAAGACCTTTTTTCTTCTGCAGCTCGGCCAGTTCCATCATCGTTGTATACCCGGAACGGCAGATGACAAACTTGGCCCGGTTCATGAGCCCGACTTTCTCGTCATTGGACACATACCCTTTCACGGTGCAGGTATCCGTTGCCACAATCTCGGTCTTCCTCTTTGGGCTTCCGAGAATGACCACACTTTTCCCCTCAAGTTCCTGGACCGAGGGAAGCAGGAGTTCTTCGAGTTTTGTCCGCTGGGGTTCCGGCCCCGATATCATGACCAGGTAATCGAGATCCTCGGCACAGGCCCGCTTCTGGATGCTGGTGAGAATACCGGAGAAAAATGCCCGTGAACGGGTATCGTCCGATCCGGGACGGGCGAGTTTTCCGGCAAGGGACAAAGCTCCCGGCGGATTGTCCGGCACGATGATCCGGTCATATTTCCGGTGCAGGTACGTGTTGATACGCAGGGCGAAAAGTTCCACGGGCCAGATGGCAAAGGGCATGTGGTAGTGGAGCTGGTGGGTGATGAAGATGGAGGGCACATCTTTGGCATACACTCCCAGCCGGTTGTCGCTGATGATGAGATCATAGCGATCCTTTGCAAGGATCTTTGCCAGGGTACGCCGTTCGTTGGAGACTGCCTTGAGAAGTACCGGAAGATACAAAAAGAATTTCGGGAGGAAGAGGCTGCCCGAACTGTAGGGTGAGGGGTAATCCTCGAACTCGATGAACCTGCACCGGGGAAATTCCTGTTTGAGAGCGTTCAGGGCATTGCCACAGGCCGCAATGGTGACTTCGTGATCGTGTGCGAGTAATTTTTTTATCAGGGGGATATCCCTCATCGCATGTCCGAGTCCCCAGCTCAGTGGTGAGAGCAGTACCTTTGCCATGTCAGTAGTTCCCCATATCCGTGTATACTCTTATTTTCCGAAGGATATTGAATGATGCGAAGAAACCGTTTGGCATCTCGTGTACCGGTCGTGACCTTTTGCAGGAATCCCCGGTTCTTTTTTAGTTCTTGATCTCCGGAGGGGGGAGGTCAATTCGTAAGCTTAATTGAGCCCGGATTGCCCGGGCATGATCACCCGCCCGGATATTCATCATCTCCATGCAGGTAGTACGGGAATCCCGTAGTCATCGAATGGTGAAGATTTTTAGCAGTGAAACCGGGCTTTGGACTGGTACGGGGGAAAACCTGCAGATGCATCTTCCTGTAATATTTGGTCAGAATCAATAAATTCTCTCCAGTCACCATCATTATCAGCGTTTCCAACCATAACGGAGAGTTCTATATGTATTACCCATTGAAACGGCTCATACGATTTGAGGCCTATGGCATCCTTTTTATCATTGCCGGGATCTTCGGGGTGCTCCTTGCTGCGGGCCGGATGGATCTCACCCTTCCTCTTCTTCTCCTCTTCATTGCCGCATCCTCTGCCTTTGGTTTTGTCATCAATGACATCTCTGATATGGCGCTGGATGCCCGTTCTGCAAAACCCCGGAACCCGCTTGCCGATGGCTCCATGACCTGCCGGACTGCAAAACTTGTCAGCGCAGTCCTGCTTGCAATCTCCCTCATCTGCATGGCATTCCTGCCCTCCTCTCTCCTTGTCGTTGAACTGGCAGTCCTGTTCGTTTTTATCACATATTCATTCTGGATCGAGGTGAAAAATATCGCGGGGCTTGACCTGATCTATCATGCCCTGTTTCCGGCGCTGTACGGGCTGCTCGGGTACGTGCTGTATCATCCACTGGACCTTACCGGCATTGTGTACATTGTGCTGCTCGGGATCTTCGGGGCAGTCGGGGAACTGGGCAATGAAATACGGGACCTTGAGAAAGACCGGACCGAGCGGAAAAATACCGTGGTGATTATCGGGCAGCGGATGGCTTTTTTCTTAACCATTGCGTTTATGGCCTGCGCATTCTGCATCATTGCTGTTTTTGCCCTCCGTGAACCCGGTTTTCTCTGGCTCCTGCCTTTTGTGCCGTTCGGTCTCTTCCTTGTACACCCTGTGGTAAAGGCCATGAAGGAGCCGGAATACAGCACGCGGTTTGTTGATGCGATCAACAAGAGGGCAATCATTCTTGCAGCAGCTATGCTTGTGGTGTATGGTTTCCTGCGGTTTACCTCGCCGGCCTGACGGGGAGAACTAGCGTATCTCTCTCCTGTAGGGACAGGATTTTTTTTAGAAATGGACGATTAACATGGTTTTTAATGTTTAACTCATGAATAATTGTTTAAGGTATTACTGTGACGCACGACAAAAATCCGGAAACGAATGCTCCTGAAAAGGGCAGTTTAAAGGCAGGAAAGACACCAGAGCAGTCGTTTTTTGGCAGGAGTACGCTTGTTGCTATCATCGGGATCGCTGTAGTGATCGTGCTCCTTCTTGTAGTCGGAGTAATGCAGAATACAGCGGGTCAGGACGCAGCTGTACCCCTGCAGACCTGTGCTGAAAAAACTCTCGTGTATATCAACAGCAATCTCGTCTCTCCCGGTACATCCGCCTCTCTTATCTCGGCCACCGAAAACCGGGGTATCTATGAGATGAAGATAACGTACCTGGGCAAGGAGATGCTGCTCTCTGCAACCCGGGACTGTTCATCACTGTTTACCAACAGCATTGACATGAATGCTGCAGTGGCAGGAAGCGGAACCGGCACAGCACAAACCGCC
>JANXYM010000024.1 GCA_025350045.1 Methanomicrobiales archaeon
GCCGTTGTGCATGGCGAAACCTTCGGGTGGACCACAACGATAATTCTTGAGGCACTCACGGCTCCGGTCATGATCACCACCATTGCCGGTATCCCCATCGGCATTGTCCAGATCGTCCTCATCATGGGCTTGTTTATTTATTTTGCCCACACGCCGATCCAGAAAGCCATCCAGACGATGGTAAACCGGGTACCTGTTTCTGTCATCATTTTTTTCCTGATCTGTGGTCTCGGGATTGTCTCGAGCATTGTCTCGGCGATTCTTGCAGCCATTATTCTCGTAGAAATTGTCTGCGCTCTCCCTCTCGGACGACAACAAAAGATCGGCGTTACGGTGATATCCTGTTTTTCCATTGGTCTCGGGGCAGCCCTTACGCCGCTCGGTGAGCCGCTCTCCACGATTGCCATCTCAAAGCTGTCCGGTGATCCTTACCATGCGGGATTTATGTTCCTTTTCGACCTGCTGGGGATCTATATTATCCCCGGAATCCTGGCACTCGGCATTCTTGGGGTTATTTTCTTGCGGCGGCAGGGAGCTGGCACAGAAGGGCTGGAGTGCAAGCTCATTCGCGAGAGCATCCGCGATGTCGTGATCCGCGCCGGCAAAGTATACCTGTTCATCATGGCACTGGTCTTTCTCGGGGAGGGATTCAAACCGCTCATCCTTGAATATATCATCCAGATTCCTTCAGAAGGCCTCTTCTGGGTAAATATCGTATCTGCGGTGCTCGACAATGCAACGCTCGCGGCAGCAGAGATCGGGCCACAACTCAGCCAGATCCAGATAAAAAGCGCATTAATGGGATTGTTGATCGCCGGTGGCATGCTGATTCCCGGTAATATTCCTAATATCATTGCTGCGGGCAAGATGGGGATCACCAGTAAGGAATGGGCAAAATACGGCGTGCCCCTCGGATTAGCCCTGATGCTCATCTACTTTGCAATTCTTTTTGTGCCCGCATATCTCAGCACCGCCTGAACTTTTTTTCCCATGCCGGGTTCTGTCGGCAAATCCACAGGCATGACCAGCATTCCCGGTAATCCGGAAGAATTCCGGACCGGTGCAGAGGAAATAAGCCCGGTTCCCCGGATAGCCCGGTTGGTTCAGGCTTGATCGCAGGATCGCTTAAGGGAGGTCAGGTTGGAAAAAAGACACGTTTTTTCCGCGTAGCCGGGTTACAAGAAACTATTTATTCACCTTCGATGGAATAGACCAATTGAACAGAACAGGGGGAAAAACGCAATGGCCCGGGATATTTTAAAAGCAATAAATGCTCTGAAAAATACGACTGTTGCGAGATGCCGGGACCGTATCGATGAAGCAGCCCGGAAAGCGCGTGACGTACGGGGTTGCGGACAGAATGAGGGAGCAAAGAAGCCAGCTGAATCCTGCACACCCTCGTGCGGGGTTACTTCGATCCTGAAACGCAAGCACGGACTGTAACGGGAGGATGCGTATGGAAAAGACACTGCTGCAACAGATTCGGGAGAAAGAACTGGATGCAGCAACAAAGATCGAGAGCGTACGAACCGAAACGGATGCAACGATCGCTGCAGCAAAAACCGATGCGGAAAACCTGTTATGCACAGCAAATGCTGAGGGGAAAACTGCTTCTGAAGAGGTATACTGGCGGGAGAAAGGTACAACTGAGGCCCGGATTGTACAACTGAAACAGGAAGCAGGGCTTAAAGCAGAAGCTGCTGAGGAGAAAGGAAAGAAAAATATTCCCGCAGCAGCCGCAGCCATTGTCCGCATGGTTACCATGGAATAGTCCGGCACTGCTCAAAAAAAGGGAGCCGCGTATGCTGCAGACGATGAAAAGAATCCAGGTTATCGGGCCAAAGCCGGCATTCAACCGCGTAGTGGATCTGCTGTACCAGGAAGGAACTCTTCATCTCGAAGATGCATCACGTACCGTCTCATCCGACGAGATCCCCCTGGACAAAGTGATACTGGATACTGCGGGAGATGTGGCTCTTGTATTAGGAAAGATCAATGGGATCTTTTCGACACTTCCTGACATCAATGATAACCCGGCTCACCGGATTGAGTTCCGAAAAGCACTCCGGAACCTGAGCCATGAACAGATCCTTGCACGGGCACAGGAGATTATCCGGCAACTTGAGATCACCACAAGGGACCTTGCAGCGAAAAAGAGCGAACTCACCTTAACCATCACCGCATTAGACCGGTACTCAAAAGTCCTTCTCATTCTCCAGCCACTCGAGCGCGAACTGCCGATGCTGGAAGGATTCGAAGTCACGATCCTCCTGATC
>JANXYM010000062.1 GCA_025350045.1 Methanomicrobiales archaeon
CAAAAACTCGAGTTAATCCGGGACGGAAAAATTACCCGTGGCGCAATACTGCTGTTTGGGAAAAATCCCCAGGCATCATTCACCTCTGCCCAGATACACATGGGCCGGTTCAAGGACGCCATTACCATCATCGATGACAAAATCCTGAAAGGCAATCTCTTTTCACAGGTGGATGCAGCGGTACAACTGTTCCAGCAATATATGCAGGTCCGGTATGAATTCAATGAAAAGCCGACCAAAACGGAGCCGCTGTCTGCAATGCAACGAACCGAGATCTGGGATTATCCGATCAAAGCCTTGCGTGAAGCGGTTATCAATGCACTTATTCACCGGGATTATTTCCAGACCGGCGCCGAGATCCAGATCCGCGTTTACGATGACCATGTGGTGATCACGAACCCCGGTGGGCTTACGGGAGGGATGACTGTCGATGAACTCCGGCAGGAGGGACATCGTTCATTGCCGCGAAATACACTGCTTGCCCAGGTCTTTTATTATGGGGAATTGCTGGAGAAGTGGGGCACGGGCACGAGCCGCATGATTACCCTCTGTCAGAATCATGGGATACCTGAACCAGAGTTTTCTGCACATCCGGATTGGTTCAGTGTAACATTCGCCAAAGATTTCTACACGGATGAGCGACTTATCGCAATGGGACTTTCTGACCGGCAGGTTCAGGCAGTGCACTACGCGAGGGAGCAGGGGGCGATTACCAATAAGGGGTATCGTGAAAATTCGAAGGTCAGTACGAGTCTTGCATTGCGTGAATTAAATGATCTCTGTACCCGGGGGATTTTTATGAAGAGAGGAAAAACAGGACGTAATACTGAGTACATTCTCAATAAAGCGAGATCTGATGAACCCTCCACAAACATGTCTTAAACCCTTCAAACCCTTCATGAACCCGCCTTAAACCCTTCAAACCCTTCATGAACCCTGCATAATTTCCACATTTTCCCGGGTAGTCTCCATCTCATTATTTTTATAATTCATTCCCTGAAAAAAACGACCCTCATATTCGCATTCCGGCAGCCTTTCCAGGCCCGGATGGCATAAACTAAGTGGCAAAATAAACCCCGATTTAAATGCCATTGGCAGCCCCCAAATAAAATCCACCCCTGCCGTATTTTGTCAATCAGAGCGATATTCAGGCACTTATTTTACACCCTCAAATTAGACGATTTTACGGGCTTTTCCGGACAAAGGTATGGTAAACGAAGTCCAATTTGGGCGTATTATATTGGATCCCAAGTTTGGCCCGTAACTCTTTGGTTGAGTAGACACGCCCCTTCAAAATATCCTCTTCAGCCTCGGCTATGTCTTTTAAATCCTGCTCGTCCAAGGATGTGTCCGGGTTACGGCATTTCCGCTTGATAAGCTCGGGCATATCATATCATCATCCTGTGGGACTATCAAATTTAGTATCGTTCAAAGTTGAAAAAATTAAACCCGCCAAACGCGCCATTACTCCGACATTTCCACGCAGTTGTCATATTCCCTTTTTGAAAGTACTTTGGAAGGATCGGCTGCTGCAATATCCTCCCATCTCGTTCCTACTATCAGCGCCCGCCCCCTTCCATGAAATCGCCACCGCCTCATATCAATAGCAAAAACGGGTTTGCGGTATTGCATGAAGCAAGGAAGGCCAGGCGATTATTGGAGGGGGTTTCAGCCAGATGTAATTTATATGAACAGGTCCCGGAGAAAAACGGATAGATTGGCGGGATTATCCCTTTTGCTCATCCACATGAAGTTGTAGTTTATGTAACGGGCATGTAACTGGCCGGAGATATATCCGGGCTGTTGTCATTCTTCATGCCGGACGTGATCTCGGTGTGGAAATGCCCGGCTGATAAAGAAACGTCCTCCAGCATAGCATTTTTCATGTTGGCCATGCTTACACTGTGATCATGTCCGCAATGAAACGAATCCGGGTGGCGGAACCCGTCTTGAAGGATCTTGCTGAAATGTGCCTCGTCGAGGAGCGTAAAAAAGCACGTCTTACACGGGATATGCAGCGTATTGAGGAAGAAGGTACGTTCGTCCCCTTCTCGGGGATTCGTTCTTGACCTTTGCGCTGTTCATCGAAAAGGAGCAGAAATACTACGTGATTCTCTGGAAAAGCAACCAGCATTTTCTTAGCCAGAGTAATAACTCCTAGCCGGAATGAAAATTTTCAGCGGGCATTAACTGAATTTTCTTCATCCCCGATCTTATTGAGATCGACGACCATCTGAACAGTATCAGAATTTTGGGTTATTTTTATGAATCCACCGTAGTTTTCATAGAATTGGATAGCTCGTGGATCTCTTTTTGCATCCACCTTGACAAACCTGCAACCGATATGCCCGGTTAATCTGAACGCCATGGCAAAAACGTGTTTCAGCATTTCACGTCCTATGCCCTGACTGCGCAGCCCGTCTTTTGTTGCCATCCTGGCCAGCAGTAATGCCGGATATTTATTCGGGGGATCTTCTATCTCAAGAGACATTTTTTTTACGGAGTCCGATGTGATACATCCCATAGACAGGGAGAAAAACCCTACGAGTTCGGTGCCAGAATGGACAAGATAGGTAGTACTGATCTTTTCCTGTTGCCGGTTTTTTGCATCGTTCCTTAAAAAATCTTCAAGATCTTTGGAATCGGAACAGGCAAATGATGAAACTTCGGAGTCATCAGATAATTTTGAAAAAATGAGAGAATGAATATCAATAGTCATTTTGTGGTTATGGCCATTCTTTTGAGAGCTTGCGGGCTTCCCGGAAGAGAACCTTGCTCTCTTTGGTGAAGTGCTGCTTTGGGGCCTCGACGTATTTGTTGAACGCCCGTGCTTCTTCACCTCTTAACACAGTCTCTAATTCGATCTGTTTTGCCATGTCTGACCACCTTTTTGTAGTACGGTATTTCTTCCTTTTCTATCATTAAGGTAACCTCTGCAACTCTTCAAGGTAACTTATTGTGATGTCCTGCTGATGGGCTTCTCTTTTTCCAAACGGTTTCGGACTTTCCGCATTTCGCTCCTATTTTCAGCGCCCGCCCCCTACCGCGAAATCTCCACCGCCTCATAGCAAGCGCAGAAACTGGTTTGGGGTATTTCATGACGTAAGGAAGGTCACGCGATTTCCGGAGGAGCCGCCAACCAAAAACCTCCCGCCTCCCACTCACATATCTTTATTGAAGCACCCGGCATATGGTAAATATAGATCAGATTATGAAATTCTCAATTTTTATCGAACAGGATGAAGACGGGCGGTATGTAGTGGAATGCACCGACTTGCCGGGATGCATGACCGAAGGCGATACCCTCAGGGAAGCAATTGAAAATATCAATGAGGCAATTGTCGGCTGCATTAAGTCCCGGTTGAAGACAGCATTGGATGAGATCCACATCACGTCCCTGCCTTCCCACATGAGTATCGATGTCGATACTTCCGGTATAAATTATGCCTAAACTTCCGCGGGCTGGCGGTAAAAAAGCACATCGCTGCATTCAAGCGGGCAGGATGGGTGGATAACCACGTTGAGGGCAGCCACCATCTCCTGACAAAAAAGGGAAGTCTAGTTCATCTCTCAATCCCGGTGCATGCCGGACGAGATCTCGGTATTGGATTGTTGTGCAAGATGATCGATAAAGCCGGTATGACTCAGGAGGAATATTGTGCATATTTCTCCGGAGAAAAATAAGGTGCCGGTAGTTTGCCATAATTATTGACCCATTTTTACTGATTTTTGTCCGCTTGGGACTTTTTTTGAGAATTTTGTTGAACGGATCTTGATTTCGATTTTTCAACCAAATCCTGATTGTAAACTTCTCATCGCGATTCTGATCGCGATTGAAAAACTGATCAGGATCAATCGAACCTTGATTGAAAACTTTCAGGCAAACCCTGATTTCAAATTTTTAAGCAGACTTTGATTTAGAAATTTTAACCGGACCTTGATTGCAACATGGATTCGATGATGCCCCTGCAAGGGGAATTTCAGACGTAAACTTCCTTTGTCAATTCAATCAAACCCTGATTTGAAATCCTCAACCGGATCCCGATTTCAATTTTTTAAGCAGACTTTGATCTCGATTTTTCCACCGGACCTTGAATGCAAAATTTTCACCGCGATCAGAATCGCGATTGAAAAGTTTGATCCGGATCAATCAAACCCTGATTTGAAATTCTCGACCGGATCCTGATTGCAATTTTTTTAAGCAGACTTTGATGGAAAAACAACAGGATCCCGGAAAGTTCCCCTCAGTTTGGCGTGTCCTGAGCGCTTCCCGGCACTCCCTATTATCCTCATCAAAGCAATACCGCGGCACGCATTTCGATCATTACAAGTACCCGTATGAATATATTTTTCTGGGACATCCGGTATGCAGCGGCCTGTCAATGGCTGACTGTTCAACCGCAAACATAAATTAGTGCAGGTAAAAAGCGTGACGGACTATTACAAATACAGTGCTGAGTTGCCCAGTATCAGTGAGATCCAGCGTCTTGTCGCCGGGTATCCGGATGAAGAAGCGCTTATCGGGATCATCATGCGATCCTATGATTATATCCAGAAATTACCTTTGCAGGGTATTGTTGAAAACTATACCCAGATCACCGAGTCGTAGTGTGGCATACTGTCTCCTTTGCATGCCCTTCTGCTGAATTGCTGTTTCACTGATGTTTTTAATTATCCTTTCCTACAGGTACAGACATACATGACAACCGATGAGATCCCTGATGATGCAGGAGAAGCCGGAGAGTCCCGGCAGCAGCTGGTCTTTACCGGGCTCTGCATAGATCTCCTCATCCTGATCCCGGAGTCATTGGCAGTCCTCCTCTCAGGATCTGCCACACTCTTAGCGGATGTCATCAAGGGTGCAAACGAGATCCTCGCCACCTCCTTTGCCCTCCTGATCATACGGCGGGTGACGCTGGGCGGGAAGTTCACGTACGATTACGGGATGGGAAAGTTCGAGTCCCTAACAAGGATCATCACGGGTGGCGTGATGCTGGTATCCCTTGTTATCCTGCTCATCTTCACCATCAACCGGATTGTCAATCCCGAACATTTCGATATGGATGCTGCGTTCATCGGGATCCCGCTCATGATCCTTGCGGGTATTGCAGACTCGTACCACTGGAAGAAGAATTATCGCCTTGCCCAGAAAGAGCCCTCCCCTATCATGGAGGCCCAGTGGCGGCTCCGGCGGGCCAAGACCTTCTCCGATCTCCTGATCCTCGTTGCGCTGGTACTCTCGGTTCTTCTCGTCCAGTACAGCTGGGCGGAGTATATCGATCCCGTTGTCTCCTTTGTCATCATCGGGTTCCTGCTGCTTGCGGGATACCGGGAGATCTCCTCGTCGCTTCCGGATCTCTTTGACAAGACCCTGGAAGAAGAGCTCCAGATTGTCATTTTAAAGGAACTGGTCGGCTCGTTCGACAAGTTCGATGAATTCCACGGAGTCCGGTCGCGCCGGTCCGGGGCCAGGATCTATATCGACATCTTCCTCGGGTTCGATCCTGCGCAGAAGGTGGGGGATATGCAGGATAACATCGACTTCTTGAAAAGATCTATTGAAACCCTGATTCCCGGCAGTGTTGTCTGCATTATCCCCACTAGCGAAAAGGACGTCCGGCCTGTCTCTTCATAACCGGGGTATAACCGAACCCTGGTTTTTTCCCGTTCATGACCTGCCCGCACTGCTGTTGTCCAGGTATTTTCCGCAGGATCCTCTCATAAGCTACAGATCGTTTGTGTCCCGTTCCGGCAGGTTCGTATCCCCACCTTCCTGCGCAAGATTTTTCCTGCTGCACTCAGGCTTCATTTTTCCCGGAAGGATAAACGGATACTGCAATGCCATAATTCGTCCTATCGATACGGTCGAGAACCTTATATACCAATGAACCATAGTAATAACATGTATCTTGTTATGCAAGATACTGTGTAAAACGCGTATGCCCGCCAATCAGCCCTCTCAAACCCCCGGCAGCGCTGGGAAAACCCCCGGGTGCAATCGGCTGCCGGGAACCGGGCATACATTCCAACCAGGGAGATGCCATGAATATCCAGTTTAAAAAAGGCGTACTCGAGATCTGCGTTCTTTCTGTTCTGGCGCACAAGGACTGTTACGGGTACGAGCTGGTCAACGAGATCTCCAAACAGATCGATATCTCGGAAGGCACCATCTACCCGCTCCTGCGTCGCCTGAAAGATGAAGGGTATGTCACCACATACCTTCAGGAGTCTGTCGAGGGACCGCCCCGTAAGTATTACCTGCTGACAGAAAGCGGAAGGAAAGAAGAACATGAACTCAAAGAGGAATGGATGCGGTTTACGACAGCGGTAAATGCGCTCCTCGTGGGGAAGAACGATGCTGCAGAATGAACAGGAATACATACGGATATTAACCGATCGGCTCTCGGGAACGCTTGCGGTCGAAGATCTTGAAGACCTCCTTTCTGATTACCGGGAGCATTTCAGGATCGGAAAGGCAAACGGAAGATCCGAAGCAGAGCTCTTCTGCTCCCTTGGCTCGCCCGATGAGGCTGCCAGGGAGATCCGGGCAACCCATCTGGTAAAAAAAGCCGAGCATACCTGTTCGTGCGGCAATATCTTTCATGCCATTGCCGCTACCCTCGGGCTTGGCCTGTTCAACCTGGTATTTGTCCTGGCACCGTTCCTGGTCCTCGTAGTTCTCCTCCTGGTTGTATTCCTGGTTGGTGTTGCCTTCACCGTATTCGGGCCGGCCGCCTTTGTCTATGCAATCCTGCAGATCCTGGGATCCCCGTCGTTTTCCATCTGGCTGTCTCCGGTTGCCGGACTGTTCTTCTCCGTGGGGATGACTGCCATCGGGATTCTCCTTGTTATTGGTGACTTCTACCTGGCCCGGTTCTTCTACCACATGGGCATCCGCTACCTGAAATGGAACATTCATATGATCACCGGGACGGGATGTGCACAATGAGCGCAGAGATACCGAAAGAAGAAAAAAATTGTGGCATCAGGTGCCTGCCGTTCGGCTCAGGCATAACGCCGACACGGCTGATCCTGTGGCTGAGTGCCATTGCGATTGTATCATTCGTAATCGGTTTTGGCATCATGGCCATATCCGGGGAATTTTCATCCGGAACTGCTCACACAAATTCTCCGTTTACCCATAATGCCTGGATCACTTCCAATACAACGGACATCCCGCTGGATGAGGCCACATCAGGAAATATTTCTGTCACCATGGGTGCAGGGGAGATCACGCTCACGGGTGGTGCACAAGAACCGGTTCTGATGGAAGCGACCGTTTTTTCAAAAGCCCCTGAATGGCAACCGGATTATTCAACAGTCCTTGAAAACCGGACAAAAACGGTCAGGATGATCGATAAAGGTCATACCGGGAAAGCCTGGTTTGCCGTACATTCTCCAAACATCTGGGAGATCCGCGTCACGGATACCGTTCCGGTTGCGCTTGATGTGAAAATCGGCGCCGGGGATTGCCGGCTGAATCTCGATACGATCAATATCCGCTCTCTCAATGTGCATTCGGGTGCCGGGGATACCGAGATAGATCTTGGCCGGTACCGGGGCGGCAGGTTCGATGCAACCATCATGAGCGGTATCGGGGATCTTACCCTCAAGGTTCCCGGTTCGGGCAATACCCGTATTACGGTTGACCAGGGTGTTGGTGATATCACCGGCTCCGGGTTTGCCATGAACAACGGGGCGTACGTTTCCCCGGGTTACAATCCAGCCCTTCCTGTCAACGAAATAACCGTAAAACAGGGTGTTGGCTCTGTCTACCTTGAGATGGTTTGATTATGAGTACCTGCCAGAATTTATTAGTACTTCAGAATAAAAAAGAAGAAACATTTTCTCCCGTCAGCAGAGCGATAGTTATGAAATGGACAATCCCAATTCTTGTTATCTTTGCGCTCCTGAGCGCAATTGTGGTGCCTGTTTCCGCAGAAGGTGCACCCACCGTAACGATCACCGACTATAAAGTGACCCCCTCGGTGCTCATGCCCGATAGTTCTGGCACTATCACGATAACGGTAAAAAATACCGCAACCAGTGCTTCGGTCGTCCAGAAGATTGGGCAGATGTCGGACACCGCGTATGATACTACAAAAACGATGGATATCAATGTCAATATCGAAAGTATCAAACTTGAAGGAAACGGCATCAAGGTCCTGAGTAAGAGTTTCGATCGTATCGGCGAGATCGGCCCGGGACAGTCATTCCCCATTACCTTCTATATCCATACCCCTTCAAAGAGCGGAATGTATTATCCGGAAGTCTGGATTGATACTACCGGGGGAAAGAGCACCAAGTACCCGGTACCGGTAAATGTCAACACGGCCGTGGGCATCGAAAGACAGGCAATCCTGATCATGGATTCATCCCTTGGAGGTACGGCCAATCCCGGTGAAGAGATCCCGGTGACCCTCACCCTCCGGAATGCAGGGCAGACTCTTGCGGATAATGTGGTTGTAAAAATCGAGAATACGAGTGCGGTGGTAGCACCGAAGAACGCTGATCTCTACCATGTGGGAGCTATCAGCGGTGGGGGAGAGCAGACGGTACAACTGGTGTTCCTCTCGGATAAGAAAGCAAACGCCGGTCTTGTCCGGATACCCGTGACCATCAGTTACAGTACCCTCGATGGCATCCCCCGCACCCAGAGCTCCGGGATCGATCTGATGATGAAAGGCAAAGCTGAACTGGGTTTCGTATCCGTGGATACCAATCCGCCACGGCTTACCGAAAATACCCCCTTTGATCTCACGATCCGTATTGAGAACACCGGAACCGGTGAGGCAAAACAGGTATCAGCAACCATCGATCTCCCGGCAGAAGGAACAAAGGAGGCATTCATCGGCAAGATCAAGCCCGGTAACGATGCCCCCGCAGTCTACCTCCTGGAAGGGGCCAAAGCGGGCAATCATCCCTACACACTTACGATCACCTACACCGATGACATGGGTGTGCACACGATGACCCGGCAGATGAATGTCAGGGTACCGGCAGGGGATAATTCAGGAAACATCATCCTTGGTCTCATCATCCTGGGGGTCCTGCTGTTCGTTGCCTACCGGTACTGGTACCTGCCAAAGAAGAACGGGGACGGAACATTCCCATGGGTAAGAAAGAACTAAAGGTCGCGTTCCTGCTGGCGCTGCGTTCGCTCCAGCGGGGAAGCCGCTCAAGTGTGATCTTAACCATCCTGATCATCGGCATGTGTTTTACCAACATGATCTTCCTGCCCTCCATGTTCAACGGGATCGGCCAGAGCATCACCAAACAGGTCGTGGACTACGAGGTCGGAAACGTGCTTGTCAGCCCTAAATCCGGCGACCAGTACGTTGCCGATAGTGGTGCAACACTCGATCTCATCAACGGGATGCCCGGCGTTGAACGGGCCACTCCCCATTTTACCAAAGGGGCGACCCTCAAGTACCGCCAGCGCGTTCTCGGGGTCTCGGTCCGGGCGATATCGCCCAGTGATGAGAAGCTCATCTCCCCCCTCTATACCAAGATGGTTGCCGGCAGTTATCTCGGTGAGGCCGATACCGGGGAAGTCATTATCGGCAGGCCGGTAGCAGGTGACGCATCGGTCCGGCAGGAAGACGAGTTTCAGGCATCACTCGGGGGCGTGCGGGTCGGCGACTCGATCACGATCGACTATGGCAACGGGTACGTGAAGGACTACCGGGTGAAAGGGATCTATTACACCGGCTGGAGCCAGGCGGACAGCGCAGTGTACGTTACCTCGACAGATATGGCGCTGGTTGACCCAAAGGCGCTTGACAATGCGGATTATATCACGGTCAAGGCAAAACCCGGGTATTCCGAGACGTTCATCAAGAACGAACTCCTTGCGTACGGTGTCGGGGGGAACGGGAAGGTCCAGACCACCGCAGACCTGCTGAGCAAGAGCATGGGAAGGGCTCTCCAGAGTTTTGCCATCATCAACATGGTGTCCCTGGTTGTCAGCATCATCATCACTACGGTCGTTTTGTTCATCGTCATCACCATCAAGACCATCAGCAGCCGCAAACAGATTGGGATCCTCAAGGCTATCGGGGTGGATAAGGAAGTCATCATGCATAATTATGGGTTCCAGGTCATCATTCTCGGCATCCTGGGCATTATCCTGGGGATCATCCTCACCCTGGTTCTTGCAGCCTACATGGCATATCACCCCATTGTCACGCCGGAATGGTCTGCAACCCTGTATATCACCCCCATGGATCTTCTCGTAAACTCCGTGATTCTCTTTATTGCGGCAATTGTGGCCGGCTATGTCCCCGCCTATCAGATCTCCCGTGAGGATATTCAGACTGCCATGAGGACCTGATGCCATGATCATTATCGAAAATCTGCGGAAAACCTATCGCATGGGGGATGTCGAAGTCAATGCCCTTGACGGGATAACCCTCAATATCGCAAAAGGCGAGTTCCTTGGCATCATGGGGGCAAGCGGCAGCGGCAAGACCACCCTGCTCCACATGCTGGGACTGCTGGACGAACCCACATCAGGGAGGATCACGATAGATGATGTCGATGTCGGCCGGCTCAATGATTACGAAAAGACCCAGTTCCGGCTCTACAAGCTCGGGTATGTCTTCCAGGACTATGCTCTCGTCCCCGATCTCACGGTGATGGAGAATGTCTCCCTTCCTGCAATGCTGCGGGTGGACCGTACGGAAGAACAGACTCATGCTGGCAGTTTTGAGGTGCTGCAGAAGATCGGCCTGTGCGACCGCAGGGATCATCTCCCGCGCGAGTTGTCCGGCGGCCAGCAGCAGCGGGTCTCGATTGCCCGGGCCATGGTCAACAAGCCGGATATCCTGTTTGCCGATGAACCCTGTGCAAATCTCGATTCGGAAAACTCCCGTCTGGTGCTTGACCTGTTCAAGGAGATCAATGAAGAGTTCCACCAGACCATTGTGATGGTCTCGCATGAGGACTGGCATAAGGACTACTTCCACCGGATCATCCGTCTCAAGGATGGGAAAATTATCCGCGACGGGACGAATGGATCATCGGCACACTAGTTAGGTGCATGCAGAATCCTGCTCTTTTTTTTGTTCCCGGTTCCTAGTTCTTTACATCTCTGCTGTCATGGACGATATTCCCATAGAAAAAATAGTCCGCTCCCGTCGCCGGAGCATAGCACTCGTCATCACACCGGACGGGCACCTGATCGTGCGGGCACCTCTCAAGACCCCGGTTGCTTTGATCCATGCGTTCGTGAAAGAGAAGCACGGCTGGATTGAAAAGACGGTGGGGAAGATGAAACAGCGGCCTGCAGCAACGGAACACGCGTACGAGGAGGGTGAGACCTTCTTCTATCTCGGGCGTGTATACCCGCTGCATATCGTGGAGAGCGGCAACAGCCCCATTGAACGAACGGACCGGCTGTGCGTGTGCCGGTCACTGCTCTCCGATATCAGGCACCGGCTGAAATGCTGGTACATGCAGGAGGCACAGAGGGAGATCCACGCCCGCTGCATGTGGTTTTCGATGACGACCGGGTATACCCCGAAATCGATCCGCATCACGGATGCCCGGCAGCGGTGGGGATCCTGCACCAGCACGGGAGGGCTCAACTTCAGCTGGCGGCTCATCCAGGCACCCCTCGAAATTGTGGATTACGTGATCGTTCACGAACTTGTCCACCTTAAGCAGCCCGACCACTCGAAGAAGTTCTGGGCGAAAGTGAAGGAGATCATGCCGGATTATGAGCGGCGGAAAGAATGGCTAAGGGAGAACGAGCGGCTGCTGAGGATATGAAAAAGTGAACATTGGGTTTTGAATGGGCTGTTGATAATGCCCCCCTCTTGTGCCACCAGTCCCCCGTTGGGGGACGGGGCAAAAGGGGGGCATTATGAAAATGATTAGTGACGCAGGGTGGTGTTTCCAATCTATATTCTTTACAACAACGCCCCCGCTGCAATCCCCGCAGCATACAGCACCATCGCGACATGGAAGCACGGCAGCACCTTAAGCGCTGCATCAGGGGACTTATCCTTCAGGATAACAGCATTCGCATACAGGAGCAGCACGAGTCCCGCACAGATGCCGATGCGTGCAATCCCGTCAAGCCGTACCATGAAAATGATAGCAGTCAATACGTGGACTGCGGTAAAACCGGCAATCCAGTACGCGGTACCGTTCATGCTGAACATCGTCGGGATCGTGTTCATCCCCCGCGCCCGGTCGTTTACCACATCGATCAGGTCATTCGCCCCAAGATGGGCGAGGGCAAACGGGTAGAAAAAGGCGAAGTACAGGACTGCATTTAAGTCCGGGCTCCCGATGCAGAGGTATCCCGCCACCGGGAATAAAGCGAAATCGGTCCTGCCGATGAGTTGTGCATAAGGGAACTTCTGGTTGCGTTTCTCTTCCTGGTAGAAGATCTCTATTGCAAGGCAGTAGAGCATGAGGATGAGCACATAGACCGAATGCGGGGCAGGGAGGGTTGCGATAAGGCATGCAGTTATCGCAGCAAGCACGAGAATGAGTGTGACTGCCGCCCGGGGGGAAACGAGCCCTGCCGGTATCGGCCGTGTGCCAAACATCCTCCAGTATTTCGTCAGTTTACCGGATTCTGTATCTTTTTTATCAAACTCGCGATCAATGTAGTCATTCAGGACAAGACCGGTTTCAAACCCGAAAAAACCGATCAGGGCAACCCGTACAAGATCAAGCCACGCAAATCCCCCGTAGGTGACCGTGGCGAGGAGGTACCCGGAACAGAAGAGCAGGGGCCAGGCAAACGAGAACTGCAGCCGGGTCAGGTCGATATATGCCCGCAGGGTCGCATTCATTTGCTTAAACGATTGGCATCCCTGCTTAATACACGCTGTGATCAAAAAGAGGGCTGTATCCTGTTCTCCTGTCATTCATCCCCTCGCCGTTCATCCGGTCCGGGAGGAATTCCTGCGTGAACTCTTACAAATAGTATAAACCGTTCAAAGGCAATCAGAAGATGTGGAAAACTATGACGGAAACATCTGACGTATCTGATGGAATGATAAACTGGACGAGCCTTTTGCCCTGGTGGGTTGTGCTCCTGTGGGGATTGTTGTCCCTGATCATCGGGATTATGTTCCTTACTACCCCCGGTATGACCACCCTCCTCCTGATCACATTCCTGGGGGCATACTGGCTTGTGGGCGGGTTCTTCACCCTTGGCAGTCTTGCCGTTGATAAAACCAACATGGGCCTCAAGATCTTCTTATCGGTCGTGAACATTCTTGCCGGGATTGCCATTCTCCTGTACCCGCTGTACAGCACCGTGTTCATTCTCTCATTCTTTGCGATCTTCATTGGTTTCTGGGGATTGTTTATCGGGGCTGTCCACCTGATCCAGGCATTCAAAACCAAGGATGGCGGCAATGGGCTGCTCGGGGTAATCAGCATCATCTTTGGAATTATCATTCTGGTGTACCCGCTTATCACTGCAGAGTTAATCCCCTTTGTTGCGGGTGCATTTGCTCTGGTGAGCGGAATTGCAGCGGTTATTGCTGCGTTCCAAGTCAGGAAGGCCACTGCTTCTCCAGCGTGAGTACAGCAATTTCCCTCTCTCTTTTTAAAAAGGCAATCTCCTCCTGAAGAAAAGCACAGGACCCAGGGGGCACACCTGGTACTACCAGCCATGATTTATCCTCGAAACACCTATAGGAGAAGATGGGATCTTTTTTTATCCGTACGGAAACACCGTTCGATATCAAGGAGATTTTCGCTATGCATTACGATGCCTTTGCGCAGGATGGTGAAGCACGGCTCGTCAATGCCCTGCGCAATGACGGAGATTTTACCCCGGATCTCTCTCTTGTCGCCGTTCATGATGACCGGATTATCGGGCATGTGCTCTTCCCCCCGATAACCATTGAAT
The DNA here is from genome assembly GCA_025350045.1 of Methanomicrobiales archaeon. GTDB lineage: Archaea > Halobacteriota > Methanomicrobia > Methanomicrobiales > Methanospirillaceae > Methanoregula. The sequence continues at coordinate 13,880 of JANXYM010000062.1, forward strand.
CTGCCGATGGAACCCAAAAAAGCGTACCCGCACGAGCGCTGGCACCCCTTGGCGTGGACCCGGCGTTCCAGTGCCTGGGTGTCGGAGCTGCCCTTCTTGAAGAAGGGCTCAACACCTGCCGCCAGCTCGGGCACCGCGCCGTGATCGTTGTCGGACACCCGGGATATTATCCGCGATTCGGGTTCTCCAATGCCCGGAACTTTGGGATCACAGCCCCCTTTCCCTGTCCGGATGAGGCGTTCATGGCTCTCGAACTGGTGCCCGGTGCACTCGATGGTGTGCATGGAACGGTCCGGTATCCTCCCGCGTTCGATGCAGAAGGCGCCCACACCGGATAAGAAATAGAAAAATCTGTTTTGAGATTTTGTCTTGAGAATCCCCCGGTTTTGCCTGTTTAAACCAGAGCGGATATACGCTTCTTCAAATAAACGTGTACATTGTGAAGGGATCGAAAACAGTGAATGGGAGCCAGATGGGATTTGGCAGCACACTTGCAGGATTCACGAGTGAGGCTGGCACTCCCACCCTTGCAGAGCCCCTTGATCCTCTGGAACCGGCACTCAGGAAATACACCAATGAGTTCTGGACCTCCCGCCAGCGGCAAGCCTCCTCAATTCATGAGATCTCGTACCGTGCCTGTTTCAAGCCCCAGCTCCCCCGGTTCTTCATCGATCTCCTGACCAAAAAGGGAGATGTAGTGTATGATCCCTTCAGCGGGCGGGGAACAACGGTCATCGAAGCGGGGCTCGCGGGGCGCAATGTGATCGCAAATGACGCAAACCCCCTCTCCCGCATCATGACCGAACCCCGGTTCTTTCCTCCGGACTGCACAGCAATAGAAAAAAGACTGTTGTCCATCCCCGATGAGAGCAGCTCGTCTGATATTGATCTCTCGATGTTCTACCACCCTGATACCGAAAAGGAGATTGCCGCCCTGCGGCAGTACCTTCTGGAACGACACACTGCATCCCGGGATGATATGCTCGATCGCTGGATTGCGATGGTTGCGACCAACCGGCTGACCGGGCACTCTTCCGGTTTCTTCTCGGTCTATACCCTTCCCCCCAACCAGGCTGTATCGCAACGGAGCCAGGAGCGGATTAATACCAAACGCAACCAGGCGCCCGAATACCGGGACACCCACCGGATCATCTTAAATAAGACAAAAAGCCTGCTCCGAAGTCTTTCTCCCGAAGAAGAGAAGAACCTGAACCATGCAGGCAAAAACGCCCGGCTTCTGACCGGGGATTCCCGGGCTACGCCGGTAATTCCTGATGACTCTGTGCAGCTTACTGTCACATCACCCCCGTTTCTCGATATTGTCCAGTATAATGAGGACAACTGGCTTCGCTGCTGGTTCAACGGTCTCAACGACAAGGAGATTGGGGGCCGGATCACGATGGCAAGAACAGTGGAGGCATGGTCTGGTGTTATGGGTGCGGTATTCACTGAGCTCTACCGCATCACCCGCCCCGGAGGATATGTCGTTTTTGAGGTGGGGGAGGTCCGGAAGCGGTCGATCCGGCTGGAAGAGCATGTCGTACCGCTGGGGATCTCAGCGGGATTTGCATGCGAATGTGTGCAGATCAACCAGCAGTCCTTTACAAAAACCTCCAACATCTGGGGGGTGGATAACATGGCATCCGGTACCAATACCAACAGGATCGTGATCTTCTCAAAGAACGTGTAAGGGGAAACCAAGTCCCTGTCAGAATACAGGGTCCCGGTACCAGAACGGGATACCTGTAATTATCCCGGTGTTTTACCCTCTAATGCCATTCCATCCCCCACGGCGAAAAGCACGCCTTAAGTACCACCACTGCCAATAGATATGCATGGTCACCCGTATCAGGCGGTATGCGCAGATCGCGGATGTGCTGGGCCAGTACGGCTTCAGTATCGGGCTTGAAAAGTTATTTCCCGGCAGAGCCCGGTTCCGGCTTCCCTCATCCGGCAAAGCCCCGGAGTCATCCACGGTCTACGAACGGATACGGCTCACGCTTGAAGATCTGGGACCGACCTTTGTAAAGTTCGGGCAGATCATGAGTACCAGGACGGAACTTCTGCCGCCCGAGCTGATCGAAGAGCTCAAAAAACTGCAGGACCATGCAAAGCCGATCCCGTTTTCTGAAGTGCGGGCAGTGATTGATGAGAACTGCCCGGATTTTTTCGACTCGTTCTGCGAGATCGAAGAAACGCCCGTTGCCTCTGCCTCGATTGGACAGGTTCACCGCGCTGTCCTTAAGGATGGAACAAAAGTTGCCGTGAAGATCCAGCGCCCGGGTATTGGCGAGATCATCGAGACTGACATAACGATCCTGAAATCCATGGCTGAAAGGATCGAGACCGTTTTTCCCGAGACCCGGATCTATAATCCTTCCGGCATGGTAGAGGATTTTGCCCACCAGATTGTAAAGGAACTCGATTATACCCGGGAAGCCCGCAATGTCGAGAGGATGGCCCGGAATTTCCGGGATGTCCCCGGTATACGGTTCCCGAAAATTTACTGGGAATATACTACCACACACGTGATGGTGATGGAATTTGTCGAAGGGGTCAGGATAGATAACCCTGAATCTATCACCGAACTGGGACTGGACCCGCACGAGATCGGGGTGCGGGGATTCCATGCCTACCTCAAGATGATCTTTGAAGACGGTTTCTTCCATGGTGATCCGCACCCGGGTAATTTGTTTGTGACTGCCGAAGGCGACATTGTCTTTCTGGATTTCGGAATTGTGGGTATCTTAAGACCTGAGAAACGGCAGAATTTTATCAATCTTCTCTTTGCTCTGGTTACCGATGATATCGAGCTGATGCTCCGGTCGCTTGAGGGTTTTGGGATTGTCATTGCCGAAGAGGACAGGGAGGCAATGCGGGACGATCTCTATATCATGATGCACGATTTCGGTGGGGGAGATGAAGTCTCACAACTGAACTTTAAACTTGTGGTAACCGAGCTCACCGAATCGATGCGCCGTTATCAGCTCAAAGTGCCCTTGAACCTGATGCTGCTCTTAAAGGTCTTTATGATGGTGCTTGACATCGGCGTCCGGCTTGACCCGAAGTTCAACTTAGGAAAAGAGGTCACCCCCTACTTGATGAAACTTGCCGATACCAACACCCTCTCTGCCGGGTACGTCAAACGGGCATCCACCTCTCTGCTTGATGGTGTCGACGCCCTTCTGGACATGCCCCGGAACCTCAACCTGATGCTGCGGCGTTTGTCTACGGGGACGTTCAAACTCGAGATCGTGGACACCGATATCCAGAAACTCCAGATGTCCCTCGATAAAGCCAGCGATAAACTGATGATCGGCATGGTTGTCGCATCGCTTGTCGTCGGGTCTTCTTTAGTACTCCAGTCCTCTTCGTTCGCCCTGCCAAAAGAGGTCTCATGGATTGCGATCCTGGGGTATACCGCTGCGGTGCTGGTCGGTTTCTATGCCATCTACCACGTCATCTTCTTAAAATTCCGTATGGGGCGGTAACCTCCCGGTTACTATTCCCCCTCATTTTCGCAGTTCGCCCGGACAATCTCCCACGCAATCACTTTTTCTGCCAGGGTATACCGGGTGTTGGCAGGGCTCGTTGATGGCAGGATATGGTTTTCAATAGCCGTGGGGATATGCAGCCGGGTATAGTATCGGCCGGCTGTATTTCCGTTCAGTACAATGAGCCGCACGGTGGGATGTGCGGTGACGAACCCGCTGATATCGTTGAAGACCGGATTACGGATCTCCTGATCCAGACTCCCTTCTCTTTTACAGGTCCGGACTACATCCCAGAGTGCGATATGGTGCCCGGTAAGGTATGCCATTCGATCCCGGTACGGGAGATGGTGATCGAGAGAGAACAGCGCATCCATGATCTTCCAGAAGTGGTTCTGCGGGTTGCCGTAATACTCGCAGTGCCGGAGTGACTGAACGCTGGGAAAACTGCCTAAAATGAGGACCCGCGGAGATTCACCGGTCACCGGAACAAAACCTGCGGATATGGCGGCAGGAGAACTGATTCTGTGTATATCGGCCATTGCTCGGAATATTCCTGAAAAAATAAAAAAAATCAGGGTTCCTTAAAATACAGGTTGCAGTGGCAGTGACCCTGTTTTGCGACTTCTTCCTTATGATAGATGCAGGGACATTCAATTGCACGATCCTTCTCCTCGTCCCCGCTTCGTATGCGGCAGGGACAATAGGGATGGCCGGATTTTGTCTTGTTGCGCACCAGTCCCCGAATCACAGTCATGAGCTGCTTCTCATCGGTGTTGAGTGACCAGCCGTGTTTATGCGCATAGCCTTTTGCCCATTTGAGCATATCTTCATGCTCTGCACTTTCGTCTGTCATGGTATCTGACCTTTCAATATCCTGCTTCGATAGTTTATGTATTCGAGACGTTAGTCTTTGCGCTCATGAACCCGTTCATTGGTCCGTTATGCGTTTTTAACCTGTTTCCTGAACGGGCTCTCGTGCAATCGTTCAGGGTGAGGTGTAATGGCAATGGCCGTTGACATCATGGGACCGGGGGAGTTCCGGTCAGGCCCGGACACATCTGCGGGTAAGTACCTGTTTTCAATGCTTCTTTGAAGGGGTTGTGATCCGCTTTGTCACCCGGTTATAGGTTGCCATTACATCGCCTTTTTCGAAGCGGTACACATCCTTGTCAAGTGACTCCCCGCTCTTCTTGTCCCAGAGCCGCATCGAATCCATGCTGATCTCATCTCCAAGACAGATTGTTTTACCCTGCCTTCCGAACTCGATCTTAAAGTCCACAAGGGTGATACCCTGCACTGCAAGGAGATCAAAGAGCAGCCGGTTTATCTCCAGGGCAACCTTTTTGATCTTTTTGAGCTCTGCCGTTGTGGCGAGTCCAAGAGCAACAATAAGATCATCATTGAGCATGGGATCATGCCGTGAATCGTCCTTGTAATCGATCACGATGACCGGGGGATCCAGTTTTGTTCCCTCTTTGAACGGGTAGTTCCTTACAATCGAACCGGCGGCTACGTTACGCACGATCACTTCGAGCGGGATCATCTGGAGTTCGCGCACAACCATATGGCGGGGATCGATCATGCTGACAAAATGGGTCTTTACCCCGTTTTTCCCAAGGTATTCAAAGAGAAATGCCGAGACTTCAGCATTGTAGCTGCCCTTGTTCTTGAGTACATCTTTCTTACCACCGTCAAACGCGGTGATATCGTCACGGAACTCAACAATGAGTTTCCCATCCACGTCGGTACGGAATACCGATTTTGCCTTTCCGGCGTACAGGAGTTTTTTCTGCTTCACGGTCAACTGCTCCTTAGCTTAACTGTTTGTGCGAGCCGGTTTATTAGAGATTGCAAATCGGGGTGGTACCAGCCCCGCTCAATATACTGCGGGTAGATGCAGAGCCGTTCCCTGAGTTCGGCCTCTCCCGCGATGATCTTGAGTTCTTCGAACGCGGGCCACGGGTGTTCAGGGTTCACGTAATCGATGGTGAGTGGCGAGACGCCTCCCAGATCTTCCACCCCGCACGGGATAAGCAAAGAGGCATCGATGAGATTGGGGGGGATCTGGATCGCGATGTCGCGGGGCAGGATCTCACGTGCCATCCGTATCGTCTTACATATTTCATCGGTTGTGGGAACCGGCTGATTCGCCATGGGGGTGCCGGGTTTGGGGCAGAAATTCTGGATGATGCACTCCTGGATGTGATGATACCGCCGGTGAATATCCCGGATTGCACAGAGAGACTCCTCCCGGTCAGCCATGGTCTCGCCAATGCCAAGGAGCAGGCCGGTGGTGAACGGGATTTTGAGTTTGCCGGCATCTTCCATCATCGCGAGCCTCACTTCCGGCTCCTTGCCTTTCGATGTGGCATGAGCCGGGATCCGCGCAGTGGTTTCGAGCATCAGTCCCATGCTGGCATTCACGGACCGCAGGTGCTCCATCTCCTCAAATGTGAGTATGCCGGCATTCGTGTGCGGCAGGACCCCGTATTCGATACTTTTCCTGCACATCGCCTCGCAGTAATCGAGAATGGTGGTATAGCCCAGTGGTCGGAGATATTCCTTAAACCCTGGCTCTTCTTCCGGGCGTTCGCCGAACGTAAATAGTGCTTCGGTGCATCCCATCGCCGCACCATGACGCAGTGTTGTTTCGACCTCCTCTTGTGCCATCAGGCAGCCGTTCCCGACCGGGGTCCGGAAACAACAGTACCCGCACCGGTTCCGGCACACTGTAGTGAGGGGTAAAAAAACGTTTTTTGAGAAGGTGATGATCCGGTGCTGCATAGACAAAGTTCTCTTTATTACCTATTGAAAGGTAATGCCCTGATTCGAAAACCAGGGTTGGGAGAAAAACGAAAATGGTAAGGATAAAGTACTGCACAGTGCAAAGATGACAATACTGTATTAACCAGCCAACAGGCAATCAGGATCTCGGGTGGGGGAATGTCGGAACGGGTTAATGAAGCGGGGGAGTCCAATAATTCAGCTAACGGCTACCGTGAAGAAAGTGTCCCCGCTGAACAGACACAAGCTGACCTGAAAAGAGCACTGGAGTTTGCATTAAAGAAACTCCAGATTGTCGGGAGTGTGACCCGGCATGATGTGCTCAACCAGCTGACAGCGGTTGTGGGGTATAACGAACTACTCGGGATGATGGTGGAAGACCCGAAACAACGTTCGTTTATAGAAAAGGAGAAACAGGCGATAGATAAAATACGGCGTCAGTTCAGTTTTGCCAAGGATTACCAGAATATTGGTATTGAACCCCCCCGCTGGCAGCTGCTGAAGAACGTGATAAACCGGGCAATTGAGGATGCCGATATACGAACAATCCGGGTCACTGACCTGACGGGGAGCACATCGATATATGCCGACGCCCTGTTTGAAAAGGTCTTTGCAAACCTGTTCGAAAACACCCTGCGCCACGGTGGTGCTGCGACCGAGATCCGTATATTCATTATCCCAAAAGACCCCGGTACCGTGCTGGTTGTGGAAGATAATGGAACCGGCATACCTGCGGATGACAAGGCCCGGGTCTTCGAGCGGGGGTACGGACAGGGGACCGGCTGGGGGTTATTCCTTGCAATGGAGATTCTGGCCTTTACCTGTATGACCATAACAGAGACCGGAGTGCCCGGAAAAGGCACCCGGTTCGAGATTCTTATCCCGCAGGATAATAGCCGTGAAGGCGGGGAGCCGCAGGTACCGGCTCATCAATAAAAGCAGACGGTTTTAATAATTATTTTTTCCACAGCCACGCAAAGCGGATGACTTGTTTCGGGCAGATATCCACGCAGCTCCCGCAGAGGATGCATTCCGGATTCTGCATACGGTCGCTTTTTACCATCTCTTCGACACTCAGGCTCATGGGACAGGAGGTATCGCATTTTTTGCAGTGGATGCAGTCATCCGGTTGTGCTTTGAGGTGAAGCGAGGGAATCCTGAGCAGATCCTTGATTTTTGTGATAACCATGAAGACTACTGACATCGGGCAGAAATAATTGCAGAATCCTCTGCGGCCCAGCACCAGGGCAATGGCGAACACGACCAGCAGGATTGCGTAAAAGACAACATACGTGGCAAGCGTCCATGGAGGTATCCCAATACCCATCTGGAAGAGCGGGTTGAAGATAAGATTTCCTGCCGCAATTGTCAGCAGGGTAATACTCCCTACCCAGAGGATCGCGAACAGGTATTTCAGGGGGCGCAGATAGGGTACGGGCCGGATATTGATCTTCACTGCCCGGTCAATGATCATCTGCTCTGCCCCCGTGGGACAGGCATAGCCGCAAAAACTTCTGCCGAAGATGAATGCGAGAATGAACATTAAAATCCAGAAGATGAGTCCTGCTGCGATCACACCCTGTGAGAGTCCCATCATCATGATGACCGGTGAGATATAGACAAAAGTCACCGACATGATAAGAAACGATAGGATAAGGATGGCAGAACGGATCTGTTGTCGCTTCATGGTACAGACTTGGGCAAGGGTACCAGATAATCATTCCACTCCGGGCATTTTTATTCCCGGGGTTCTTCTGTGGCCGGGCAACCGGATGCGGAAAAAGAAGAGTTACTCCCGGAGTCTTTCGAGTTGTTCTGGATCGACTGCGATATACACGTAGATCTCCTTATTCTCCGGGCGGGTGAACCGGCCATCGTACCATTCGAAATCGCAGGTATAGGTCCGGGGGAGATTTGTTCCCCATACCGACATCCAGACTGCAAGGAGCGCATCCGGCATGGGCCCGGCCGCTTTAAAAACTGCATAGGACTGGGCAGGGATCCGGGTGACGGCGAGACCCTCCGGGATCTTGTCAGCTTTGGTCACTTCGCTTCCAATCATGAAGGAATACTCGCCGGTCCAGTCACTCTCGTACTCTGAGTATACGGCAAAAAAAGCCGGGGTCTTTGCGCGGTTGGGGATCTTTGCAGCCACGTTTTGCGAGAGAAAATCCTGCCAGCATGCAGGAATATCGGTGACACTCCGGCCATCCGCATTTGAAGTCCGGCGTTTGATGCCCATCACAATCCTTGCGGGCATCTTCTTTACCGTAAATTCAGGTTCATCCATGCCGGAAATATCAGCAGCAGGGATGTTAAACCTGCGGGATTTCTCTCATCACGGAAAAAAAGCACATCAGTATCTTTTTTTCTTGACCCTGCGTACACCGGTATGCAATGTGCCCGCACGCTCTTATCCCGTACAAACCAGTCAACCCGAAGACACGCCTGTCCTGTATTCTCGACCAGGCGGAACGGGAGGCATTTGCCCGTGCCATGCTGCAGGATGTCATCACTACCACCATTGATGCTCTCTGCACCCCGGTTATCGTCAGCACGGAACTCTACGACAGCGAGGATGTCCAGATCACGATAACGGATGCAGATCTCAGCAGTTCGCTGAACCAGATACTCCCGGACTGTGTTGGCCCGCTTCTCATTCTCATGGCCGATTTGCCTCTTGCAGATCGCGCATCCATTATGCGGGTCACCGGGACAACCAGTGATATGGCGATAGTGCCCGGGCGTGGCGGGGGCACGAATGTGATCTTTATTAAAGATACCAAGCGGTTCCATGTCGACTATTATGGGATGAGTTTTTTAAAGCACATGAAAATCGCGCAGGATGAAGGCCTCTCCTGTGAAGTGATAGACTCGTTCCGGCTTCATACAGACATCGATGAGAAAGAGGATCTGGCAGAGCTCCTGATTCATGGTACTGGCAAGAGCAGGGCATATCTTGAAGGACTGGGGATCTCTCTTGTTGTGGAGAAAGGCCGGGTCGGGGTAGAGCGAAAGCGATAGTTTTATCCTGACGCTCGGCAGAATCCCATGGTATGAACGGGCAGTCCGGACTCTCGCTGATAGAACTCCTCCATAGCCCGGATCCCGATGTCACCCGGATTATCAATACTTTTGTCACCCGGTTCAATGCAGCCTATGGCATACCGGGTACTGACCGGTGGGACATTACAAAAGAGGACTGGCAGCGGTATGAGTTCCTCGGTGACCGTGTCCTGAGCCTTATCATCGCCCAGTCGCTCTTTACCCAGAGGGATGCGGTACTGGATGAGGGGTCGATGACGAAGATTCTGAGCGGTGTGGTTTCAAACCGCGCCCTTGATATTCTGACTCGCCAGCATGAGAAGAAGGCCTTTACACGCCTGATCCCAAACTCCATAGGCGTGCAAAATACTTATGGTGAAAAAATCACCGGCGGAGCGTTTGAGGCATTTATCGGTGCCCTGTACTGCGAAGTCGGGCTGGATGATGTGGTCTTTTTTGTCAACGCTATCATGGCAGATACCCTGAACAGCTACAACCCGAACCAGAATGCCAAGGGCATCCTGCAGGAATACTTTCAGAAGAATGACCGGTCCGATGTCCCGGAATACCGGGAAACTATGAAGAAGGGTCCGGATCACAAACCGGTCTCCACCTGCCAGGTTTTTTTCCGGCATGCACTTCTGGGTGAGGGAACCGGGGAGAGCAAGCAGCTGGCAGAACAGGCAGCTGCCAAGCGGGCGCTCGAAACGCTTGGACTGATTCACCGGTGAATGAGGAAACATACACTCGGTAGCAAACATCCCCTGTTTTTTGCTAATCGCTTTTTTTAGTGGGTACGATACGTTTTGAGTAGGTTACAAAGATGGGGGCCGATGCTCCCATACCCCCAGATCCGATGAACACCGCCGCCCCAGCGGCGGTTCAATTGCAGTTTTTTGCTCTGCAGATGTCATCTGTTTTTTCCCTGGACGCTCTGTTGGGCATGCTCGCATATCTCGCCACCATGGCATCTCCCCACGGCGATAGCGATGCAGGGGGTTAGAGTTCTTGTACGAAAAAGGGAGTCAAGGAGTGCTCCCCAGGGACTGCTTCCCCCTTTTTGGGAGAGAGGGGGTCACACTCACAATCTCCAAAGAGCATGGACGAAATGATCGATAAAACAGGATTTCTACTCCGCTGAACTATTCCTCAGCACACCCATGAAAAGGCACTCATCTGCGGTGATCGACTCAATACCCACCCGGTCCCCGATAGGAAGCCCTATGCCCCGGATAATGGCCGCAGGAGTACACTCATCTGCCTCCCCCATCACCAGTTCGGCAGCTGATACGATGTTGTCTCCCACCGCCCGTTTGGTCACTTCGAGTTTGCGCCCGAAGAGATCGCTCCTGCCCCGGTCATCGATGACCGCGACAATCCCCGCGCAGCCGATCGCAACCCCGCTGCACCCGAGACGCATTGCGTGCGTCCGGCTGTCCGCGATGATGACTCCGACCTTCACGCCGTACCTGCGTTCGATCACTGCCTTGATGGCAAGGGCGCTTCCGTCAGGGTTTTTGGGAAGGGGCGTTACGCATCCCGGGGGTGCGTTGGAAGCGTCGACACCGGCATTGGGCAGCAGGGTGCCGGCTTTCATGCACAACAGGAAGCCGGGTATCCCGCCGACAATTGAATCGCTTTCCCGCAGCACGACTTCTGCGGTGCAGGGATCCATCTGGTATTTTTTCCCCAGCTCGATTGCCTGGGGAGAAGGGGTAATGGTGGCAAGATCGATGATGTTTCCTTCGGCAGATGCGACCGCCGTCTCGGCAAAGACCAGGATATCTCCGTCATGGATGCCCCCGCATTGCCGATCCGCTGCATCCGCTGCACGCTCTGCAATGGAGTCACCGCTGCGGATGATTCCGGTAGATAACCCAAACACCTCAAAAGAGGTGTTCACGGCCGCTTCACCATCCGCTCAAAGACTGCAATGAGATCCCGGGTCTGCGGCACATCGTGTGTGCGGACAATGGATGCCCCTTTCTGGAGCAGCACCATGGTTACGGCAAGGCTGCCGGCAAGCCGGCCTTCGGGTTCCCTGTTTACAAGGTTTCCGATGAAGCTCTTCCGCGATATCGCGGCAAGGACCGGGCGGCCGAACCCGGAAAAACGTTCATAGTTCTGGCAGAGTTCCCAGTCATTGTCGAGCGAACGCAGGGGGCTCCAGTAGCCGACACCCGGGTCGAGCACATAGTTATCGATCCCCGCAGATTTGCAGCGATCGACAACGGTCCGGAGCGTTGTCATCGTAGCATCCAGTCCGACTGCGTCCCCGGGGTTGTAGTTTGCCGCCATCAAAATGGCCGGCAGCCCGGCATCGGCCACCTTCCTGGCATACACCGGCGATGACAGGCCTGAGATATCGTTTGCGGCGTGGATGCCGTGCTTGAGACAGACATCGAGCACCCACGGGTTCATGGTGTCAACAGAAATAGTAAAGCCGGTCCCATCCAGCTCCTTGAGTGCAGCATCAATGCGGGATGCTTCCTCGGCCCCGCTGATAGCCTGTGCATTGGGGGCCGTGCTGCGGGCGCCGAGATCGATGAGGTCCGCCCCCTGCTCGACCATCTCCACCGCCTTCTTGTGCACTTCGTTGGTCGGGATATATGAATCGGTATAAAACGACTCATAACTGCAGTTGATGACCCCCATAATCCTTACGGGAGCATCTCCCCCGATTGCAATCTTGTTGATTACGCACTGTTGCATGCCTTCACCTTTGCTGCCCGGAACGTGTTCTCCATCAGGGTGGCAATCGTCATCGGGCCAACACCGCCCGGAACCGGGGTGATGGCGGATGCAACTTCGCAAACCTTTGCAAAGTCCACATCGCCTACCAGTTTGCCATCGAGCTGGTTGATGCCGACATCGATGACAACCGCGCCCGGCTTCACCATTTCAGGCTGAATGAAATGCGCTTTGCCAATCGCAGAGATGAGAATGTCGGCCCGCTTGAGTTCTTCAGCGAGTGCTTTTGTCCTGCTGTGGCAGATGGTCACCGTCGCATCGGCATTGAGTAATAACGCCGCCATAGGGCGCCCGACATCAATACTGCGCCCGACAACGACAGCCCGTGCCCCTGCGAGCGGAATCTTGTATTCTTCTAAGAGGGTCATGATCCCCGTGGGTGTGCACGAGCTAAACCGGGGCCGGCCCGAGTAGAGGAGCCCGATGTTCTCCGGGTGATACCCGTCCACATCCTTCTCCGGGTTTATCGCTTCGATCACGCGTTCGGCATCCACCTGTTTCGGGAGGGGAAGCTGAACGAGGATCCCGTCAATATCTGCATCCCGGTTGAGCTGCCTGACAGAGTCCAGCACTTTTTTCGTAGTCGAATCACCGGGCAGTTCAATGCCCACCGATCCTATACCTACCTGCTCGCAGGCGCGGTGCTTCATCCGCACATACATCTTTGAAGCCGGGTCGCTGCCCACGATCACCGTAGCGAGGTGGGGATAGAGCCCGGAATCCAAAATCTCCTCCTTGAGGAGTTCAAGGCGCATCTCCGAGCACTTTTTTCCATCGAGGATTAGGACCATAAGAATTCCTTAAAAAATGAAGGTGAATTATTCCGGATAGATCGGAAATTTGCTGGACATTGCATGGACTTTTGCATGGATGTCCCTTATTGCGGCTTCGTTCTGGACATCCTTGACAATCATTGCAATCCAGTTACCGATATTGCGCATCTCTGCCTCTTTCATGCCCCGGGAGGTGACGGCGGGGGTGCCGACCCGGAGGCCGCTGGTGACGAACGGGCTCTTGGTCTCGTTGGGGATGGTGTTCTTGTTCACCGTTATGCCGGCTTTCCCGAGCGCTACTTCTGCTTCGAGACCGGTGATACCCTGTGCGGTCAGGTCAAGGAGCATCAGGTGGTTGTCGGTACCGCCCGAAACGAGCCGTAGGCCGTTGCTCATCAGGGTCTCGGCAAGTACCTTTGCGTTCTTTACTACCTGCTGGCTGTAGACTTTGAAGGAGGGCTTGAGCGCTTCTTCGAAACAGACTGCTTTTGCCGCAATGGTGTGCATGAGCGGACCGCCCTGCATGCCGGGGAAGATCGCTTTATCGATGGCCGCAGCATACTCGTTGTTGCACATGATTGCGCCGCCCCGGGGTCCCCGGAGGGTCTTGTGGGTGGTGGTGGTGGTGAAGTTCACTACGCCGACCGAGTTCGGGTGGACACCTGTTGCGCACAGCCCGGCAATATGGGCGATATCGGCCATACAGTATGCGCCTACGCTATCAGCAATCGACTGGAATGCCTTGAAGTCGATGGTACGGGGGTACGCGGATGCACCGCAGACCAGCATCTTGGGCTTCTCCTTCTTTGCCAGTTCCTCGACTGCACCATAATCGATGGTCTCGGTCTCCGGGTCAACCCCGTACTGGGCAACCTTGTAGAACTTCCCGGTAAAGCTGACCGGTGAGCCGTGGGACAGGTGACCGCCCTGCTGGAGCTTCATGCTCATTAAGGTGTCTCCCAGGTTCATGGTCGCAAAATAGACCGCCATGTTTGCCTGGGTGCCGGAGTGTGGCTGCACGTTCGCATGCTCTGCGCCGAACAGTTTTTTCAACCGGTCGCGTGCGAGATTCTCGGCCTCGTCATGGAACTCGCAGCCGCCGTAATACCGCTTCCCGGGATAACCTTCGGCGTATTTGTTGGTCATGATGGACCCCATAGCTTCGAGTACCGCATGAGAGACGAGATTTTCAGACGCAATGAGTTCGAGCCCGTTGGTCTGTCGAAGTCGTTCTTTTTCGATAATATCTGCTATTTCTGGATCAGTTTTAGACAGATAAGACATATGCACTAGGGTTCGTTCGGATAAGGTAATACCTTTTCTTATATTCGCATTGATTTTAGGGACGTGCGGGCCGGCTGGGGTTGTGAGTGCCCCTTTCCCTTACACGAGGCACTTACTTCGCGAACAAACCGTTCCAGAAACAACCGATTCATGTCCACTTCCGAATTATACTTTTTATGAGGGAATATTACGCACAAGGAAAATTCGGAAAGGGTCTCCGGGCGGATGAACCACAATTATTTTGCGCAATAAAGCACAAACCTTTTTTCCTAATCAGGCGTTCAATAGTATTATTTATAAGGCTAGCGCCTGAACACCACTGTACAGGCTCTATAAAGACGAAAAGCTGATGCAAAGATCAGGTATCCTAACCGAGGAAAGCCGTATACAGGAGAACATGACACTCATGATGGAAAATTCAGGAAGCGGGGCTGCAACCGAGGATCGGATCGCAGCGCTTGAAAAGAAGATGAGAGATATGGAGGCGCTGGTCAAGGGTTTGACAGGAGAGCTTCTGGATCTTAAATCAATCGCTATGAAAATGTCCAAGCAGACTGACGAACGCATCAAGCAGGATCTCAGGCGTCCGGCAGCCATTGTACAGGGTGCCCAGCCATCACCGTCTGCCGATGTTGCGGGTTCATCATCCGGAGGGAGCACGGTAGTCATGCGCAAAGGAGCACGTCAGCCCGATGTTCCGGCGACACCCCCCGAACCGGTCATGGATATGATCATGCAGCAGGACGGGACCATGAAACTGGAACCCCGGCGGGGAGACAAGGATTACATCGTGGCACGTGCCGGTTATGGCCAGAAGAAAGGAGCCGCGGGTAAGCCTAAGCAGGCTGACCTTATCTACGCCGCAGAAGAAGACAAAAAGGATCCTGCAAAGAAGTAAGGAGCCGGATCTTTGCATATCACAGAACTCGAGATAGATAATTTCAAGTCTTTTTCCAAAAAGACAAAAATCCCTTTTTTAGAAGGGTTTACGGTTATATCCGGGCCCAACGGGTCCGGTAAAAGTAACATCATCGACTCTGTTCTTTTTGTACTGGCACTTTCGAGTTCCCGCAATCTCCGGGCCGAGAAGCTTACCGATCTGATCAACCTGAACTCCGGGCGCAATATCGCTGAGGTCGCCCTCCAGTTCTCAGATGGCACAAAGATACGGCGAAGGATCAAACGGACCGGCAACGGGTATTACAGCTATAACTACCTCAATGACCGGCTCTGCAAGCAGAGCGATATTGTCGAACATCTTGCAAAGCACGGGATCAAACCGCACGGGTATAACGTGGTGATGCAGGGCGATGTGACCCGCATCATGGAGATGAGCGATTTCGAGAGGCGCAAGATTATCGACGAAATTGCCGGGGTCTCTGAATTTGATACCAAGAAACAGCTCGCGCTCTCCGAGCTCGATATTGTACGGGAGCGGATCGAACGTGAGGAACTCCTGCTCATCGAGCTGAGTAAACGGGCCCACGAGCTCAAACGCGAACGGGAGCATGCTCTTGAGTACCAGAAATGGCAGAAAGATCTCTCGTATTTCCAGAACTGCCGCTCAGCTGCCCAGCTGCATGTCCGGGAAACGGAACTCGGCTCGCTCCTGCGTTCAACTGAAGAGCACAATCTCCACCTGACCCGTATCACCTCCGACCGGAGCCTAGAGGAGAATGAACTCGCCTACCTAAAGGCGGATCTCAAGGATATTGACGATCTGATCAACAAGAAGAGCGGATCGGATTACCTGAAACTGATAGCAGAATTAGAAGAAGCCAAGAGCGGCATTAAACTAGCCGAGCAGACGATTGTGCGCCTCAGGAAGGAAAAAGAGACCAATCTGGAGGCTATCAACCGCGTCTATATGGATACAAAACGGGCCGAAGCCCGGGTAGCCGAATGCACTGACCTGATCCGGTCCCTTACCATTGATCGGACGAATGTTGCCATGGAAGTGGCCACGTTCAGGGCCCAGCTCGAAAAAGTCGAGACCGAGTTAAAGGCCCATTCCGAGGATACCGAAGGTTCGCGGGAGAAGCTGTTTGCACTCCTCAAGGAGAGCGAGGAGAAGAAGGGGCAGCGCTCGGAGATCCTGCACCAGCAGGATATGCTGATCGAGAAGAGCAGGATGCGTACTACTGAGCTGGAACGTCTTACCCTTCTTTTAAAACAGCTCGATGAGGAGTATACGGCAAAAAAGACCCAGCTCACCGACAGCGAAAAGAGTGTCGGGGACCTCGCTTCCGAGAAGAAGGAACTGGATCGCAATCTCTCGGAACTCGAAGGTGCGATGTTTGCCCAGCGTTCCACCCTTGAACGGCTGAAAAACGAGATCCGGTCCGCCGAACAGGATGTGTACCGTCTTGAGGCTGCCCAGCAGGCCCGCGGGGAATCAGGTGGCAAGGCGATTGAGGCGATCATGGCCATGGAGGGTGTCCACGGAACCATAGCCGACCTCGGAAAAGCGCCTCCCGAGTATGCAAATGCGCTCAATATCGCGGCAGGAAACAAGCTCCAGTTCGTGGTCTGTGACGACGACCAGATCGCAGCGGATGCCATACGGTATCTCAAGGAGGAGCGGCTCGGGCGGGCTACATTCCTTCCTCTCAATAAATTAAAGCCCCCCCAGCTTCCGCCACTCAAGGAGCAGGGTGTGATCGATTATGCAGTGAACCTCATCGATTACGATCCGAAATTTGACCGGGCGTTTGCTGTTGCACTGGGCGGCACGGTCGTGGTCGATACCCTTGACCGGGCACGTAAGCTGATCGGGAAGTACCGTATGGTCACCCTCGAAGGCGAGATACTCGAAAAGAGCGGTGCGATGACGGGAGGGTCGCAGAAGAAACAGGTGATCCGGGGTTTTGGTGCCGCAGTTGACGATGAGATCCTGCGGATCCGGTCGCACCTGGGCGAATTGCAGGGAGAAGCTGCCACACTCGAAGCGGGCGTGAAGCGTCTCGTTGAAGAGGTGGATGCCCGGCGTGCCACACGGAATGATATAGATCAGAAAGTTGCCCGCTTCGGCATGTTTTCTGAGGAGTTCTCGCGCAGGTTTGAGGCGATAACGGTTGAGAAGCAGACCATTGAAGCAGCGGTAGCCCGGCAGACGGAAGAGACCCGGAACGGCGGGGCAGAGCTGGGAGCTCTTGAAGGCGAGCTGGACAGGACAACCGAGGCGATCAATGTGATCAATGGCCGGATCGAGGAGATCAAGAAGCGTCTCGATGATACGAATATTCCTGCTCTCACCGACCAGATGGAACGGAAGCGAAAGGAGATTGAGGAATCGGAACGCCGGCTCCGCAATAAGGAAGCGGACATCAATGATGCCCAGCGCGAACGCCAGCATTTCAATGCCCGCCTTATCGAACTGGGCGAGGATCGCGCCCGGCAGGATGAGCGCAACCGCCAGATCGATGCGGATATCGCAGGTTCGAACGAGCAGATAGGTACCCACAGGACGCAGATTGCGGCACTTGAAGAACGGCAGAAGGAGTTCTCCGGCGTACTCGACGAGCTCCGGGCCAAACGCGGCGAAGCTTCGCAGCATATCCAGGACTCGGAACTCAAACTCATGAAGTTCGATGCCGACAAGGAGCGAATCACCATCCAGCTGGGTGCAATCGATGAACGCGCCCGTACTCTTGCGATCGAAGTCGAGATGCTCAGGCAGCAGGTAGGAGATATGGATGTCACTCTCTCGCTTTCGGAAATCGAAGGAAAGATTGCAGAAGCGGATGGGGCACTGCGTAAGATCGGCTCTGTGAACATGCTCGCCATTGAAGAGTATGAAAAAGTGCAGCGCCAGGTGGGCGAACGGACGGAGCGCAAGGAGACGCTTTCTTCCGAACGTGCAAGCCTGATCGAGCGGATCGAGCAGTTCGAGCAGATGAAATTCGAGGCATTTACCGCTGCATTCAAGGCTATTGACACCAACTTCCGTGAGATTTTTGCCCGTCTTACCAGCGGAAGCGGGAATCTTGTTCTGGAAAACGAAGAGGATCCGTTTGCCGGGGGAATGACGTTTGCTGTAAAGCCCCGGGACAAGAAAGTGCATCTCCTCTCGTCACTTTCCGGCGGGGAAAAGTCCCTTACCACCTTAGCATTTATCTTCTCTATCCAGCGCTACATCCCTGCCCCTTTCTATGCCTTCGATGAAGTTGATATGTCTCTCGATGGTTCTAACGTGGAGCGGATCTCGTCCATGGTCAAGGAACTGGCTCCCAACTCGCAGTTCGTTATCGTCTCGCTGCGTAAACCGATGATCGATGCAGCACAACGGATTATGGGTGTTACCCTGCGTTCCGACAAGAGCACGCTGGTCACCGGGGTCAAGGCACATGGCGGAGCCTGAAGGTTCTGGTAATCAGCGGGATCCGGAACAGATCCCTGTGGCTGCATCGCAGACTCCTGTGGACAAGATCGTTACGGATACTCCCGCAGGCACGGGAAGAGACCCGGAAAATGAGGGGGATCCTGCAGCACCCTCGGAGGAGGTGCTGCCGGCAACCGAAGCAGAGAATGGCGGGGCACTGGAAGATCCGATCGAGATCCTGGTAGGGCTTGCCGAGCGGGGAGAGATCGATCCGTGGAATATCAATATCATCGAAGTGACCGATCGTTTTCTCTCCGAGCTTGAGCGCCGGCGTGAACTCAATCTCAAGCTCTCGGGACGTACCCTCTTTTATGCAGCCACGCTCCTGCGCATGAAATCAGAGCAGCTCCTGATCCTTGCGACGCCGGAGGATGAAGTGGGTGAGGATGATGGCGACTCCTCTGATGAAGACTATGGGGGGTTTGCGGATGGGGAGATTGAATATACCGGCAGGCTGGGGATTATCGAACGGCTCGAACACGAGATCCAGCGCAGGCTCGATCGTAAGAATATGCGGCAGAGCCCGATCACCCTGTTTGAGCTGATCACCGAACTCAAGAACATCGAGAAGGAAGAGCGACGACGCAGGCGGATGGCCGCGGATCCTACAGAAGCGTTGCTTATCGATGCGGATGATGTGGTCAGCATTGCCCATGACGAGGGTTACCAGGCATCCTCATCGGTAGTGCTGGAGGAATGTCTTTCCCTCCTTGAGATTGATGGGGAGATGACCCTTGCCGATCTTTGCGGGAAACTGGGGTGGGGAATGCCGGAAGTGTATATTCCGTTGCTGTTCCTTGCACACGAAGGGCGGTGTCAGCTCCGGCAGGAAGAGTTCTTCGGGGATATCTGGGTGCAGCTCTGTCGGGTGGATGGGGAAGAACCCATTTCCGGGTCCGGTGCTGAGTAATTATCCGGAACCCGCGTGCCTTTTTGTGCCACCGCTGCGAATCACTAGAACGGATACGAAATGGATGTCAGCCAATATGTCCTGGAATCTGCTGCCTTTACCCGGGCAACTCTTGCCGGGAGCTGGTCCCGCTGGCTGATTATCGTCCTGCTTGGTCTGCCGTGGATGCTTCTCTCCTCGCTTGCGGAGAGTAAGAAGATCCTTGAAGGCACGACCATTCACTGGAATTTGATTCCCTGGCAGGAGACAGGGCTGCTGGTTGGTGCCGGTATCATCTGCAATTTCTTCATCTCCGGGTATATCGTGCGCCTGCTGAAAGGCGAGCCCGTCCCCCCGGAGTTCGATAACAGGCCGCAACTCTGCCTTGACGGGATAAAAGTCCACGTCATCCCGCTGGTCTGGATGCTGGTACCTTCCGTCCTTGCCTTCATAGAGTATAATATCGGTTCCGGAGGACTGCTGCCCGGCACCCGGTGGGGAACAACCCTCGGATCCATCCTGATCCTGCTGCTTCTGGTCATCCAGCTCGTGATCCTGTTCATAGCAGTGCAGTATATGGTCATCGGCGCAATCCGGTACGCCCGGACGGGAAGTGTCCGGGAGGCGTTCGCTGTGATTGAAATCCGGGATACCCTCAGCCGGATCGGGGTCGTGAATTATTTCGTTGCGCTGGGGATCATCACTTTCGTCTGGCTTGTCTTCTCCTGTGGGCTCCATGCACTATCATTCGTGCCATACCTAGGAGGAATTATAGCCCTTGGTCTCTGGCCACCCCTGGTGATCTTCTGTGTCCGGTTCATGGCACATTTCTGTGATGAGGATATGTCCCCTGCAGGGGGAGTGCCGGGCGTGTCCGGGAACGTTCAGTCCCCGATCCGAATGCCAACCCGGAGCATGATAGTGGAGATCCTTACCTGGCTTCTCATACTCTTCGTGCTTTTTGCTCTCTGTTTTACCCCGCTGGCCCTTGTCGTCGGTTCTTTCAGCGGGCTTTTCCTGCGGTAAAATGACTTGTCGTCCAAGTATTTGCAGATCCTGATACACAACATCGCCGATGAGAGCCGGCAGTCCTTTTCTGATGGAACCCACAATTTCTTATACCCCCTGCGTTGAATTCAGATTTCCATGTCCCTGAATTATCGTATTATCCTGTTTGCTGGAGTGATTCTGTCCTGCCTTGTCCTGGGTATCTCCCCGCAGCAGAAGGTACGCAGTTTCGTGTCTTTTCTGACCCTTCGGGTGCCACTTTCTGTGTCGATTACCACTGTGGCTATACAACTCCCGATAATTTCGCCGTGGATCCCAATACCTGGCAAACCATCACCGTGTCTATGGAAGGCTACCAGACGCGGAGCAGTTATGAAAATGCAGGTGGTGCCGGAACGAGCGTCATCAATGCAAACCTTGTACAAAATGCCCCGTCATTCGGGTGGTTTGACACCAATCCATTCGGTGCAGACATTTACATAGACAATAATTACTATGGAAACGGTGCCCAGACCATTGCTCTGTCACCGGGAAGCCATTCCCTTGCCATCAAAAAGCCCGGTTATAACGATTATCAGGGACAGATCACAATAACTGCCGGTTAGACCAAAACCTATAACCCCGGGATGACCCCGTACACACAGTCGTCCGGTTATGGGGATCTCCAGATCCAGTCAACCCCCACAGGTGCAACGATCTTCGTGAACGGGAACTATAAAGGTACAACCTATCTAGGAGATTCTGTGTATGTCACCCAGCTCGCACCGGGAACCTACACGGTCAGTCTTACTATGCAGGATTACCAGCCTTACACTCAAAACGCCGTTGTTCAGGCAGGCATAACTAATGATATCTGGGCAACCATGGTTCCCGCAACGCCCGGCACGGCTTCTGATGCCACCGGCCAGATCATCGTCGGCTCCACCTGCCGGGGCTGGCATCTATCTTGACAATAAGTACCGCGGTGTCACGCCAGTCGTGCTGGCAGACATTCCTGCAGGGAGCCACACCTTCGTACTCCGCCAGAACGGGTACGCAGAGTGGACATCGGCAGTTACCGTTAACGGGGGAAGTTATACAGAGATATCCGGAAAACTCGTCCCTGCTACCGTTCCCATGAACCCTGCGACAGCGAATCCCTTACCCCAGCTGACAAAGTCCGGACTCTCAGTTATTCTTCCTTTTGCCGGTATCGCGATCTGCGGTGCACTTGTCCTCCTTCAAATGAAGGAGTAACGGGATCTTCTTTTTTGTGCACTGGAGATACCTTCTCTCAGTTGTCATGGGGTTCAGGTACCGTCCCCAGCATAGTTCACCGGTAGTCCTTTAGAAAATATTTCAGTTCCGGTGTAATCACCCTGTCAGCCCGGTTCTCAATTCGTTTCAGGCTCCTGGTATTGCTGTGTGTGTGGAGGCGTATTCCGGAATCATTTACTCATCTGACGTTCAGCATCTGCACCCGAATGTTGATCAAAAGTGGTGGGGTTTTTATGCTGCGGTCCTGATCAGGGAGAATGGGCGGGTCCGATAAATCCTTGGTGGTCAGCCTTTATGGGGGTCGGAGGGGTCGATCATGCTGAAGTATGGGCCCTTTCGTGTCTGTGTTCAGGATAGACTTTCGGGATCATTTTGATCAGGATTAACGGTGTTGGAATGATTCGTTTCACGATCGTACCTGCGGGCAATTGAAGGGGCCGTACGATCCATCCCTTGCACAAAAAAAGTAGTCCGACCCCCCCGACCCCCCCTTGTTTTTAGGCCCATTTTTTGCTTGCAGAATGGCGGGGTTTCACGATATAAAAATGGATCCACAGGGCCGGTTTTGGTTGGTGAAATGGCAATGGGGGGGTCGAACACACATTGCAAGTCACCCTCAGGAACAATTGCGGCGGGGTTATTTGTTTTCACATTACTTTCAAAAAAAAAATGCGCGATTGCACAGACTGCGGATATCGTGCAGATCTAACATGCACAGGATGGATTATATGCCGTCTTACGGAGCATGCGCGATAGCGGCCAGGGCCCGGACGAAATTCAGCCAAACCTTTCATTCTTCGACGGAATCCCACCTATTACAAAGAATGCGCTCATGCCATTTCTGTGTAAAAAAAGATCAGTCTGGACTCTTTCAGATCAGTTCGCGCAGTACGTAAGAATGAACTATTAACTCAAGAATATGTGACCTGAAGAGAGTTTCAGAGCGATTTTGAGA
>JANXYM010000094.1 GCA_025350045.1 Methanomicrobiales archaeon
ACCAAGCCGGCTGCAAGTGAATGGATCACCCCCAAAACAGGTACTCCAGTGGATAAGGGAAATGTTAGCGGGGAAATCCCTCTTAAGTTCAAAATATTCTATATACCATTGAAGAGTTTTATATGTCAGAACCGATCCGATTCCTTACGAATTGGATAGATAGAAATGCTCCCTTCAGCTATCACCGAAATATCCGTATGAGATATTGTTGAATAGATATACCGATACGGAAATAGCGTTGATTAAAGGAGAGCATCGGCTTTATTGGTGACAAGACAGGTATCTTCCGCATACCCTTTCAGAATCAGGGGGCCGAGAAAAAACAGGACTTCGAAGATATATCAAAATGTAAAAAAAACCCAAATCGATCAGAATCCCGACTCTCGCACATGTGTAGCGTTTTTTTTGATTTTAGTGTCACTGGTACGCGAATGAAAAAAATCTGAACTCCCGTACTAGTATATTTTTTCTTACCTTTTTTATACCTCCAGAACCAAATGAGGGTATGGATAAGTCCATCGAGGGCGTTGTCATAAAAAACCTTCGGGTGATCCCCGATGAACGGGGTTGGCTCATGGAGATTCTGCGGTGCGATGAGCCTCACTTCAAAACCTTCGGCCAGGTATATATCACGACTGCCTATCCGGGAGTAGTCAAAGCATGGCATTACCATAAGAAACAGACCGATAATTTTACCTGCATTTGCGGGATGATGAAGGTCGTGATCTATGATTCAAGGACTGAGTCTCCTACACACCAGAAACTCATGGAACTTTTTATTGGAGAGAAAAATCCGGCACTTATTAGCGTCCCCCCCGGGGTCATACATGGGTTCAAAGCCATCGGTACGGCGACTGCCTATTTCCTAAGTATCCCAACCCTGCCGTACAATTATCAGGAGCCGGATGAATTTCGTCTTGCTCCGGATACCCATGAGATACCCTATGACTGGGGACTGGCACCGGGACTGAAGCACGGATGAATATCGGAAGAAACCGGGTGACTTCGTGAAATTGCTGGTGACAGGAGGTGCGGGCTTTATCGGGAGTAACTTTATCCGGTATATGCTGGCATCCCATTCCGGTATCGAAATAGTCAATCTCGATGTCCTCACGTATGCCGGGAACCTCAATAGCTTAAAGGATATAGAGAAAGATTCACGGTACACTTTTATTAAAGGGGATATCTGTGATCCCCGCATGACAGAGTCTGCCATGTCCGGCGTCAATGCAGTTGTCCATTTTGCTGCAGAAACTCATGTTGATCGATCTATCTGGGATCCTTCGGCATTTATCCGGACAAATGTGCTTGGGACGAACGTACTTTTGGAAAGTGCAAAGAAGTGGGGAACAGATATATTTCTTCACATCTCTACGGATGAAGTCTACGGAAGCAGGAAAACGGGATCTTTCTTCGAGAATGACCCCCTGAATCCTTCAAGTCCGTATGCCGCAAGCAAAGCCGGTTCGGATCTGCTGGCACTTTCTTACCACACCACGTACGATCTGCCTGTCGTTGTCACCCGGTGTACCAATAATTTCGGGCCATACCAGTTTCCGGAAAAACTGATCCCACTGTTTATCACAAATCTCATCAATAACCAGAAAGTCCCGGTCTATGGAACTGGTGAGAATGTCCGGGACTGGATCCATGTCAGGGACCATTGCAGCGCGATCGATCTCCTGCTCACCCATGGAAAAGCGGGAGGGATTTACAATGTCGGGGGAGGTAATGAGAAGACCAACCTGGAAATTACCGGACTGATCCTCGAAAAACTCAACCAAAGTCCTGCAATGATCGAATATGTTCAGGACCGCTCGGGACACGACTTCAGGTACTCGCTGGACTGTTCAAAAATCCGGGCTATGGGATGGAAGCCGGCATATTCCTTCGACGAGGCCCTCGATGATACTATATCATGGTACCGTCATAATCCAGGATGGTGGCTGCCGTTATGCAAATAACACAGAAAAAATGTGTGATCATTGGTGCAGAGGGCATGCTGGGCCATGCATTAAAAGATGTTTTTCCGGAAGCGTATTCCTGTGGGCATATCGATATGGATATTACCGATCCGGATGCGGTCTTCCGCAGGATGAGACAATTGTCGCCCCGGGTTGTCATCAATGCTGCCGCATATACGGATGTGGATAGTTGCGAGGATAATTATGCATTTGCAGAAGCTGTAAATGGCAGAGGCCCGGGATATCTGGCTGAAGCATGTGCAGAATGTGGTGCCATATTCGTACACTTCAGTAGTGATTATGTGTTTGATGGAGCAAAACTGGAATACTGTGAGACTGATGTTCCATGTCCTATCAACAAGTACGGTGCCTCAAAACTCGCGGGTGAGAAAAATATCATGAAAAACCATGAAAATTTTCGCATTATACGGACATCCTGGCTTTTTGGGGCCAATGGGACAAATTTTGTTGATACCATTGTTGTGCTCTCAAAGAAGCAGCAGTTTGTTAAAGTGGTTCATGATCAGATTGGAAAACCGACTTACACGACAGATCTTGCAAAAAAAACCCGGGAGGTTACCTCCCGGGAACCGGGCATCTATCATATCACTAACGATGGCCAGTGCAGCTGGTATGAATTTGCCCGCACCTTTATCCCGAATGCAGTCCCTTGTACGACTGCAGATTATCCACGCCCTGCAAAACGCCCTGCATATTCGGTTCTTGCGAATACGAAAACCAAACCGATGCGGAACTGGAAAGATGCAGTCAGTGAATATATGCAAAGCAGAGGAAATCATCCATGAAAGGAATAATTCTTGCCGGGGGAACTGGTTCACGGCTGTATCCCCTCACAAAGGTCACCAACAAGCACCTGCTTCCTGTTTATGACAAACCCATGATCTATTACCCATTGGAGACGCTGATCAATGCGGGGATCACCGAAATTATGATTGTATCAGGTCGCGGGCATGCCGGACATTTCCTTGAATTACTGGGATCGGGTATGGAATTCGGGATTGAGCTGACCTATGAGATACAGGAGGGGGCGGGCGGAATCGCCCAGGCGCTGGGACTAGCACGGCGATGGGTGGGCAAGGAGAATGTATCGGTGATTCTCGGAGATAATATCTTTGAAGATTCGGTGAGGGATGCTGTTCAGTCATTTTCCTCAGGGGCTCAGGTTTTTCTCAAAGCCGTGCCGGATGCACGACGGTTTGGGGTAGCAGAAGTATCTGATCAAAGGATACTGAGTATTGAAGAGAAACCAAAGAATCCAAAATCCAACCTCGCGGTGACCGGGCTTTATATTTATGATGCCGAAGTCTTCCAGATTATTAAGGATCTCAAACCCTCTGCACGTGGGGAACTTGAAATTTCAGATGTGAATAATGCATACATTCACCGGGAAATGATGTCATATTCTCTTCTCAAGGGATTCTGGAGTGATGCAGGAACGTTCGACAGCCTGGTACGAGCAGGTATTATTGTGCAGGAATACCGGAGATTGCAGGAACAACCATGATGTTTTTAACCGGACTGGTCGACGCCCCATGGGTCCATTAATCAGTGTCATTGTGCTCAATTATAACGGATTACGTTTCCTCGAGCCTTGCCTTTCCTCCCTCTTATGCCAAAACTTCGAAGAGTTCGAGATTATCCTTGTGGATAATGGATCCTCTGATGGGAGTACCAACTTCATCCGGGAGCATTTTCCCTCGGTTATACTGGTAGATACTGGAAAAAACATGGGGTTTGCCGGAGGAACAAATGCGGGTATTCAGGCTGCAAAAGGTCGATTCATTCTCACCCTCAATAATGACACTGTTGCCGATATAGCTCTTCTCAAAGAAATCCAAAAACCCATGCTTCGTGACCCCGATGTCGGGATGTGTGCTTCAAAAATGCTTTTCCCTGACGGCAGGATCTATTCTACCGGGATTAGTATCTTCCGGAGCGGTGCAGCAGTTGACCGGGGGATATTCGAACCGGATGCTGGGAAATTCGACTGCGAGGAAGAGGTGTTTGGTCCTTGCGCAGGGGCCGCATTGTATCGCCGTTCGATGCTGGATGAGATCGGGATATTTGATGAGGATTTTTTCTTATACATGGAGGATGTTGACCTCGCATTCCGTGCGCGGCTATCCGGTTGGAAATGCAGGTATGTTCCGACAGCCCAGGTCATTCATGAACATGGGGGAACTGCAGGGGTAAATTCTGATATTTCAGTGTACTATGGGAACCGGAATCTGCTCTGGTGCACAGCAAAGAATTTTCCCGTTCGGATTTTTCTTGTCTGTTTCCCATGGATTTTAGGGAGAAACTGCGCTGACATCCCTTATTATTTCCTGAAAGGCAAGGGAAGGGCAATACTCAAAGCGAAAATTGATGCCATAAAGGGGTTGCGCACGATGATAAAAAAACGAAACCTTAGTGAAAGAAAAATTTCCAATCTGGAAATCAGAAAATGGATCCAGAAATAAGATCCTCCACAATATTCATCTAGATAGACAATGACCAGAGTTATGAGAGGAGTCTTTATGCACCGTTATACGTTATCCTGCAGCGCAGAATCCGGCGATCTTGAACCCATTGTAATTGCCGTCCACGAATTGATTCACCGTCTTCCCGTTACGGCAAAATCGCTTGAAAAAGATGGGATCCGGGTTGAAGACGGCAGGGTCATCGACCGCCACTACAACGGCCCAATCCTCATGGAAGCGATCGCAACAAACCGCACGATTAAAATTACTCCTTCCAGCGGAGCGTACAAGAATGTTCCCGTGACCGTCACTCCCATCCGGGATAATGAAGGAAATGCAATCGGTGCAATTGGTGTGGTGGATATCACAGGCATTTTTGATCTTGCAACACTCATGGAAAACCAGTCTGCGATAATAAAAGAGGTATGTGGCAAGAATCCCTGTCCACTCCCCTCGGAACAAAGTGGCTCCAGACGGTGAAATGCATGACGGATTCGGCATTCAGGGTACTTGAGATACTGGAACGGGCTGCCGCCCCGATATCCGGAGAGGCAATCAGCAACGAACTGGGAGTCACCCGGTCTGCGGTATGGAAGCAGATCAAAGAGCTCCGCCAGATGGGGTATACCATATCATCCTCACAGAAAGAGGGGTACCAGCTCACCCGGGCGAGCGAAAAACTACTCCCGTACGAGATTCACAAAAACCTACGGACCCAGTTAATAGGCAAAAAACTCCGCTACCTGGAGAAAACCCCTTCCACAAACGCAATCGGCAAGCAGCTCTGCCAGGAGGGGGATGTGGACAAACTGGACGGAACCGTGATCATTGCTGAAGAACAGAGCGGGGCGGTAGGAAGGATGGGGAGGGCATGGATCTCGCCGGGCGGGGGAATCTGGATCACTATCATTCTCAAGCCGGCCGTGCCGGTAGATCACGTTTTTATGATCACGATGGCGGGGTCGATTGCCATTGCCAAGGCAATGCGAAAGGAATTCGAGCTCGGTGCTCTGATCAAATGGCCCAATGATATTTTCATTGGCAACAAAAAAGTTGCCGGGCTTCTCCTGGAGCTTGCCGCAGAAGCAGACAAGGTCCATTATTGCCTGCTGGGAATCGGTGTGAACGTAAATATTCCTCTCAGTAATTTCACGCCCGAACTCCAGAAGCTCATTACATCGATCAGTGCAGAAGTCGGCCATGAAGTGGACCGGGCTGCATTCCTTGCCCGTATCCTAAAAGAGTTCGAGAGCCGGTACCTGCTCTTGGAAGAAGGAGAGTACGATACAATATTGCAAGAGTGGAAGAGCCTGTCATGCACGCTCGAAAACCATGTGCAGATCCGTACGCTCAAGAATACTTTTGAGGGAGAAGCCGTGGATATCGATGCGTTCGGTGCCCTGATCATACGAAAAGAGAATGGCAGGCTTGAACGGGTGATAGCGGGAGACTGTTATCAGCAGTAATGGAAAGCGGTACTTTTTTATCGTCAACCGCTAAATTTTTTCAGGTTGACGATGTTTGGGGACCTGAACCGATCCAGAACTATTGCTTATTCTGCAACATTTATCGCGCTTATTGCCCTTGGCAGCTGGGTATCGGTACCATTCTTTCCGGTGCCGCTGACACTCCAGACACTTTTTGTCCTTCTCGCCGGGACAGTCATGCGCAGGTATGCAGTAATCCCGGTCACGCTTTATATCGTGCTGGGCGCGCTGGGACTGCCGGTCTTTCACAACGGGATTGCGGGAATCGGTATCCTGCTGGGCCCAACCGGAGGATACCTGATTGGGTTTATAGCGGCTGCACTTATCGTCGGACTGGCTTATGAGGCAAAAGGTGAACGGGTCCACGTCATTGGACTGGCGCTTGCAACCTTGATCATCTATGTCTTCGGGATCAGCTGGCTCCTGTATTCGACCGGGATGAGTATTGTTGCTGCTGTGGTAATAGGAATGCTCCCGTTCATCCTGGGAGATGTGGCGAAGGCGTCTGCAGCATACCTGATTGCGAAGAGACTTCCATGATTGAACTGTCCGGGCTCAGGTACCGGAATATCAGGATCGATTCCCTGACAATACCGCCCGGGATAATCTCAGTGATCGGCCCAAACGGGAGTGGCAAGACAACATTGCTCCGGCTCTGCTCGGGTATAGCCGTACCCGAAACCGGCATGATCCTGATCAATGGCAAACCGTCGCGGGAAACGGATGTTGGATGGGTCAACGAATTTCCGGATAAAAATATTCTTTTTTCCCGGGTATCCGACGAGCTTGCATCTGCCCCTCGTTTCTCCCACCAGCCTTGCGCAGAGACAGACAGTGCCGTAAAAAATATTGCGCATCAGATGAATATTGCGCATCTTCTCGATCGAACGATAAAAGAACTTTCCGGCGGGGAAAAAATCCTTGTAGCACTCGCATCCGCCCTGGTCCAGCATCCGAAGATCTTGGTGCTGGATGAATATGATTCCCATCTGGATGAGACCCGCTGCCTACAGATCGAAGAACTGATACGAACATCTGGAGTTCCGTATGTAATTCGCTGCACCCAACAGATGGAGACTGCTGCGCGGGGGGATCTTCTCTTGGTCATGGAAGATGGCCGGGTTACGCTCAGCGGAAAACCTGTCCAGGTCTTTGCATCTTTGGATCAAACCCCATTCTATCCAATGTCGTGGCGGTGCAAGGTATGAGACTTCAGCTTAATGCAGCACACGCCAACCGGGGGGAGTGGTCACTTGCAGCAGAAGGCACGTTTGGTGAAGGAGTTCACTTGGTAAGCGGGGACGTCGGAAGCGGAAAATCGACCCTTGCCCTGATGATGGCCGGGCTGTTGTCTCATTCGGATGGCACGATAGTAAGAGAGGGCATCCGTTCCAGTATGATATCCCTGCAATTTCCCGAATATCATCTTACGGGTTCTACGGTTGCTGAGGAGTGCAGGTCGTGGGGATTGAACCCGGAAACGATCCTTTCTGAAATAATGCTTCTGGATAAACAGCATAGAGCGCCGCTCACATTGAGCCGCGGTGAATTAAAACGCCTGCATCTTGCCTGTGTGCTGGCAAAAAAGTACGATCTTCTCCTGCTCGATGAGCCGTTCAGTTCACTGGACGCCCGGGAGAAAGAACGGATCTGCAGACTCATCTCCCAAAGGACAAGCGGAATTACGGTGCTGTTCACCCACGAGCAGACCATCTTTCCCCTGGTAGATCACCTCTGGGAGATAGAACAGAATGTTTTGATAGAACGCGGTGAGTTGCCCGATGCCCTGAGCCACTGGTCACATGCCCCGGTACTGATACAAAAACTCATCGCATCCGGAAAGCGTCTGAAAAATATTTCACCTTCGGATCTTCAGGAGGCCGTATGCAGGACGTAAGGATACGGATCGGCACGGCAACCCTTCTTACCCTGGTCGCATTTTTCAGTGTGACCGGAGCAGTGGGAGTCTTTGTGTGGTGGCTTGTATTTACACCTCGATTTCAGGAAGTAAAGCGAATCAGGATCATTGCCGGGACGCTCGGCACGATAGCACTTGTGGCAATCTTCATCTTTGTGGCCGGAGGGGATGGAGTAGCCTATTTTATCAGAATGGGTGCAATCATCCTTATCGGAGTCTGGCTCTATAGCGAACAAGAGGCAGGGGATTTTTTGCATCTTGGGGTCTGGTTGCTGGGAAACAGGACTGGATTTGAGCTGGGCATGATTGCCGAGATGGGGATGCAGATGGCAGAATCGCTTACTGCTGATCTCGATCGCATCCACATGGCCATGACGATCAAAGGACAACCGTGGGGGGTGAAAATTCTCGTGCCTGCCGGGCTCATTCTGGTGAATGATGCACTGGTCCGAGCTCAGGATACCGCGGAACTGATGGCAGTAAGGGGATTTTATTACGGGGGGTCATTCTGTCCGAAATTCACCCACAAACGCTCGGATATAATTCCGGGCATGGTTGCAATTGTTGTGGGATTGTTAGTGTTCGTTCCCGTTAGTGAATTTTTAATACTTTACCGGTGAATTTTAAGAGGCTAAATAAATTCCTGCCGGCCTTTTGAGGTTAACCCAATGCACCCTGCCGCTTCCAAAAAGATACTTATCACCGATACCACCCTACGGGATGCTCACCAGTCCCTCATCGCGACACGGCTCCGGACCGAGGATATGCTCCCCCTTGCACGGGAGATTGACAACTGCGGTTTTTTTTCGGTTGAGGCTTGGGGCGGTGCCACTTTCGACACCTGCATACGGTTTTTAAACGATGATCCCTGGGATCGCCTGCGCGCACTCAAAGGGGAACTCAAACACACGCCCATCCAGATGCTCCTGCGCGGCCAGAACCTTGTTGGGTACCGTCACTACCCGGACGATGTTGTGGACAAATTCGTCTCCGCCGCCCATAAAAACGGGGTGGATATATTCCGGATCTTCGATGCCCTGAACGATATCCGCAATATGCAGCGTTCCATGGACCAGGTTAAAAATGTCGGGGCGCACCTGCAGGGCACTCTTGCCTATACCACCAGTCCGGTTCATACTACGAAGACTTTCATCGATATGGCCCAAGAACTCTACGCGCACAACTGCGATTCGATCTGCATCAAGGATATGGCAGGTCTCATCATGCCGGGTGCAGCACGGGAGTTGATCACTGGCATCAAGAAGACAGTAGATATTCCGATATGCCTCCACAGTCATTCGACAAGCGGGGTTGCACCCATGAGTTACCAGGCCGCTATCGACGTCGGTGTTGACATACTGGATACGGCGATGTCACCGTTTGCCATGGGCACGTCCCAGCCACCCACGGAAAGTGTGGTGGCATCCCTGATTAGCACACCGCGGGAGACCGGTATAGACTTAATCAAACTCCGGGCGGTCCGTAACATTTGTATGCAGATCCGGGAGAAATATGCGGGCCTGGTAAGCCCGATATCCGAACGCATAGACAGCGATGTGCTCATCTACCAGCTCCCGGGCGGAATGATCTCAAACACGGTCTCCCAGTTGCAGGAGCAGGATGCCCTCACCCGGTGGGAAGAAGTGCTTGCAGAAATTCCCCGTGTGAGGAAAGATCTTGGATACCCGCCACTGGTCACACCTACCAGCCAGATTGTCGGAACCCAGGCTGTGCTCAATGTACTGGTGAACGGCGAGCGGTACCGCAATGTGACAAAAGAAGTCAAGGATTATATGCACGGACTTTATGGCAAGTCCCCGGGCCCGGTAAGTGAAGAGATACGGACCCTGATCATTGGCAATGATACGGTCGTTACGGTCCGTCCTGCTGACCTGCTCGAACCTGCATACGAATCTATGAAAGCCGAGGCAATAAAAGCAGGACTCGTGAAAAAAGAAGAAGATGTCCTCACGTACATTCTCTACCCGGCGATTGCGCCTTCGTTCCTCAAGGGTGAACGAACCCAGGAAGCGATCCCCCAGAAGCATACCGTAACGAAACCCGTGTCAGATATACCGAGCCAGATGGAGGTAGAGGTGGACGGCGAAATCTTCTCCGTCCGGATTGTTTCAGTAGGCGGCAGCAGCGTGAATGTGACCAGCGTAACCCCTCAAAAGGTTCCCCGGGGGGAAGTAGCCGGCGGTGTCAAGAGTAACATGCAGGGAATGGTCCTGCAGGTGTCGGTCAGCCGGGGGGCCACGGTCAAAAAAGGCGACACCCTGCTGGTCCTTGAAGCCATGAAGATGGAAAATCCCATTCACAGCCCGGTCGATGGCAGAGTCATGGAGATCTTTGTCGATACCGGCGATGTCGTCCAGAATGGCGATGTCCTGCTGGTGGTGCAATGAAATTTTTCGAAAAACTTTTAATCGCCAACCGGGGCGAGATCGCCATCCGCGTCATGCGTGCATGCCGCGAGCTCGATATTGAGACGGTTGCGATCTACTCTTCTGCTGACAAGAATGCACTCCATGTCAAATACGCTGACGAGGCATTCCATGTCGGCGATGCCCCCCCCTCCAAAAGTTACCTGAACATGGAGAGGATAATCGACATTGCCAAAAAGAGCGGGGCTGAGGCTGTGCATCCTGGATATGGGTTTCTGGCCGAAAACTACCGGTTTGCCAAACTCTGCCATGATGAAAATGTGATCTTTGTCGGCCCTCGCTGGAAGACCATCAAAGCCATGGGATCGAAGATCGGCAGCAAACAAATGATGCAGCAGGCCGGTGTCCCGGTAATCCCGGGCACTGAAGGTGGGATCAACAATATTGACGATGCAAAAAAAGTAGCCGCAGAGATTGGTTACCCGGTGATAGTCAAGGCCAGCGCCGGGGGCGGGGGTATCGGGATGCAGATAGTGCAGGATGAAAAAGCACTCGAAGATGCGATCACTGCAAGCATGCGCATTGCCCAGTCTGCATTCGGGGATGCCACAGTATTTATCGAGAAATACTTAGTCAAACCCCGGCACATTGAATTCCAGGTGCTTGCCGATGAGCATGGCAATGCCGTTCATCTCTATGACCGGGAATGTTCCATCCAGCGCAGGCACCAGAAATTGATCGAGGAGGCACCCTCACCGATTATGACCCCGGAACTGCGCGAGTGTATGTCCCGGTCAGCACTCAAAGTGGCAGAAGTATCAGACTACACCAATGCCGGGTCGGTTGAATTCCTCTACAGCCAGGGGAACTACTATTTCATGGAGATGAATACCCGTCTCCAGGTAGAACACACGATCACCGAGTTTATCACCGGCATCGATCTGGTCAAGCAGCAGATCGCGGTTGCGGCCGGAGAATCCCTGCCCTTCTGTCAGGAGGATATTTCTATCCGGGGTCATGCCATAGAGTGCCGTATCAATGCCGAAGACCCCCTCAATAATTTTGCCGCAGATCCCGGTAAAATTGTCCGCTACCGTTCCCCGGGAGGACCGGGTATAAGAGTTGACAGTGGTATCCACATGGGTTATACGATACCGGCGAATTACGATTCCATGATTGCAAAACTGTGTGCATGGGACAGCACCCGGGCAGAGGCAATAAAACGGATGCGCCGTGCGATATCCGAATACATCATTCTCGGTATAAAAACAACGCTCCCCCTTCATTATGCCATCATGAACAACCAGCAGTTCGTTGAAGGAAACACGCACACTCATTTCCTCAAAGAGGAACATATCTTCGATACCCTGGAGCGGTATACCCGTGATGAGGAAACCCGGATGCAGACCCTTGCAGGATCTTTTGAGCAGGGGAAAAAAATAGCCGCAATAACTGTTGCAGTCAACCAGTACCTGCAGCAGAAAAAGGATTGATAATCGATTAAACGGCCTATCAGAACCTTTAATAGTATTTACTGCATTTT
Organism: Methanomicrobiales archaeon; assembly: GCA_025350045.1. Taxonomy (GTDB): domain Archaea; phylum Halobacteriota; class Methanomicrobia; order Methanomicrobiales; family Methanospirillaceae; genus Methanoregula. The sequence goes on from JANXYM010000094.1 coordinate 11,783, forward strand.
TATTATGCACTTTTGTGCTGCGGTGGCCTAGCTGGTTAGGGCGCCAGACTCATAGGGTTTACAAGAACGCTTAATGCGTTCAGGCTTGAGAGATCTGGAGATCGGGGGATCGTAACCCTCCCGCAGCATACTACTCTGTCGTTTTGTTTTAGTTCCTGACATATACGTTCATTTCTCATCCAGATTGTTAAATATGCGGTGAATATTACTCAATTTTGCCTGATCCGGCGATATATTTATGTATCGTTTCGACTAACATCCTACGGTAATTAGGAGTGAAATCATGCTTTTAGCAAATGCTGTTGTTGGATTAGTTCAGCTGGTCATTGCCATTATTTTTGCCGTTGTGGCACTGTATATAGGGTTTGCAGTACTCGGAAAGATCACCAAGGGAATTGATGAAGAAAAGGAACTTGCAAAAGGCAATGTTGCAGTCGGTATCCTTGTTGCATCAGTCTTCGTCGCAATTGCGCTCGTTGTCCAGTCTGGTGTATCCGGTCTGTCAGTAGGCATCAACAAGGCATTGAATGTTGGTATCCTTTCTGTTGACGGTCTGACCATTGTTGGCATTGCATTTATCCAGCTTGTTCTGGGTATTGTGCTCGCAGTCGGTGCAATCTATCTCGCACTCAACATCCTTGACAAACTGACAAAAGGCGTTGAGGAGTTTGAAGAGCTCAAGAAAGGTAATGTCGCAGTCGCTCTCGAGATGGCCGGTGTTATTATTGCTGTTGCCGTCATTATCCAGTCCGGTGTTATTGGCATAACTGCAGCAATTATATAATCCCCTTTTTTCGCATCCCCGATATCCGGGTTTCGTCAGCAAATTAGTCTGTTTTGGTTAATGAGATAACCCTTTGATTTCACAAAATAGTTGATATCATAAGACTGGAGGCCATTTTGGAGAGATTGCACAATTGTTTATGACTACATCGGGGAAGATTCACCTCTGAAAATTTTCATATGACGTACACTTCACGAAAAAGGGGATTACGGTGGTTTATCGCCCTCAGTTTTTTTTAATAAAAATAAATGTTTGTTATGTTCCGCCCTATATGGGTCGCTTGATCGCCATGTACGGCCTTTGCATGCCATGAGATTTGTTTCAAAGAATCACTCGTATGAGAAATCGTGATTAAAGTGTCGCAGGGTTACCGTTTACCGGTGCGGCAGTGTTCATGATAATTGAGGAGCGTGGAATATCATCTCCCTTCTGTATAACTAAATCAAGAGTTAATCCCCTTCAAAACAATGATAGCAAAAACGTGGAAAGGTTTTTTTCAAGACTTGCCGGTCAATTTTTGGTCTTTTTCCTAACTTCCATATCGGTTTATCATCTGAATGAGTTCGGCAAAACCTTCCATCTCCATTGCAAGTACCTGATCGCGGGTCATACCCATACTGGTTTCGGCATCCGCAGTCAGCGTATCCGGGCCACGGATCACCTCACGGTCCACACCATCTGCTGACAATATTTTCTGCGCTTCAGGATCGAATACGAATGCCCTCCCGGGAATGATAACCGCCCGTTCAAGTGCCGACAGATTGAGTTGCTGAAGATCATTAGTAGTTATTAGACACGCGATCTCTTTGTTCACCGGAACAACGGGCACTTCGGAGCCACAGGCAGAAAGGATTATTTCTACATAGGGTGCTGCCACACTTCCGCTGATCACCGTTGCCCGCCGGTTCACCCGGGGCAGTTTCTGTACCAGTTTTGGTTCGCTGATGAGAGCAAATGGAGATCCGATATCAGGATCCCACAGGGGAGTTCCGGTAATTTTCATGTCGAATTTCCTGCTCAGGTTGGCGATAACATCCCGGAAGGATTCCACTGTCTGGACCTGCTGGTTTTTTATCACCGGACCGTTGCCCAGGATCAATCCCTGCTCGGTTGCATTCGCAAACCGCATCAGGATCAAGCCTTTTGCGCCACTGGCGTCCAGCCATTCGCAAGTTTTATCGAGAACGTATCCATCGTTAATTCCCGGCAGGATAACTGCTGCAGCATATACATCGGCAGCTTCGCATAACCGTTCCACAATTTTTAACGAGGCTTCAGGAGTGGGATCATGCATGTAACGCTTGCGAAGAACAGGATCAGATGCAAAAACCGTGAACGATATTTCTGAAAGGCCATTTTCAATCAGGAGATCGGCTACAGCAGGATCATCCCAACCTTTCCCGCTCGTATACCCGATATGAAGCGGTGCTTCCATACTTCCGAGCAGTCCGATAAGTTCTGTGAAGCGTGGGTAGCAGCTGGGGTCTCCGCCACCGCTGATGGTGATCCGTTCAATATCACCCCGTTTTGTCTGAAGATTTGCAAGAACCTCGTCCGCAATGGTTTTGAGATCCTTGAATCCGCTGTACTCTTCCTTGACTCCACGGGTACAGTAATCACAGCCTTTCTTGAACGGAAGGCAATACCGGCAACCCAGTGGCTGGACACCCTTAACATATTTAAAGTAGCAGTATTCGCAAAACCCACGGCAGTTAATACCCGGGCTTCCTCCGATGTCAACAGTCAGGTAAGCCATCTGTGTATGTGATCTCGGTTGTTGTTCATGAAATGTGTTTGGAAATGTGAATGCCGTTACGGGATAATATTTGAATAAAATTGAAACTTTTGAAAATCATGAGTTGTACTGACATGATGTTGTTTTTAGAATTCATCAATTAATATCGATTTTGTAAACAGATGTTTTTTCCGCTGTGGATATTCTTGGTCTTTACTGAAATCGATTTTATTGAAATAAACTAAAGGCAAGTGTTATCCAACCAATGAACGCTAACCTGTGTCAATTATCGTATTTGGATTTGCTCAAGGTCTCTAAAAAATCTCTGTGCTCTCAAGCTGTTCTTCTTTAATAAAAAAAATTGTTTCATTTGAAAAGTAGAGGAATATCAATCCTCTTCAGGAGCAATATACCATCACACTTTTTTTGAGACATCTCCTTTCATAATATACTTGACAATAATGAAGATGACAAGCGCGATGATAACAAAATCAATAATTGCTCCGACAAAATCGCCCAGAAGGAATTTGATGGGCCCGATCTGAAATACTGCTTCTCTCCAGTTTCCTCCAGGGATAATCACCGCAATGATCGGCATGATGATATCAGAAACAGTAGAGTTGACCAGTTTTGTAGCTGCAGTACCTATAACAAACGCAACTGCAAGTCCAATGACCTGATATTTCTGCAGGAATTCCATAAACTCCTTATTAAAGCCCTGTGCTCCTTTCCCTAAAGACATTACTCCACCTTCAAGAATTTTTTCGGCGTCACCGATTTTTTTGTCTACCATAGGATATCAACCCGGGACCTCGTTTGTCCCATAGAAAAATCTTGACGTGACGCCATATTAGTCTTTGTATATTCGCATCAACATTTCCCGACGAGTCATAAGATCCTTTGGTAAAAAAAGGTTCTTTAAGAATCCAGCAAATCCGGGTTGTCAGTTCCCCTAAACCAGCGGTGATGGCTTGCGGTCTCCGGTAGCGGGTAATTTTGTGGCTTTGATGAGAACTGGTTCACTGGATATGCGATTTTTTTCGATAATAATCAATTTTCCCGCAGCGGTCATGGCAAAAACCGGTATAGCGATTCCTGCCCGGATCAGTGCGAGTGGCCCGACAATTTCCCTTTTGGGTTTGGATGCACAGGTTGTCACCAGATCGGATGCCCCGACAAGTCTTGCAGCTTCAATCCGTGTCAGTCCGCTGACATTAATGCAACCGTGACTGCAATATGAGGGGATGTGGATACGAGACCGGACATCCTGCTGCCAACAACCTGCACCATTTACGGCATGGTTACAACAACGGTCCCGGCCCCGTCTCACGCGATCCACCGCTGCCTCGAGTATCCCTGCCTTTATACCAAACCTGATCAGTTCTGATGCACCGAACCCGACAAATGGTCGGGTATCCAGTACCTCGCGTTTGGGAGTACATATACCAAATGCCCGGATCCGGTGCTCGATGTTTTCCTTCACAGCTTCTGGTGTGATCTACGGCACCGGAAAGGCAAATCGTTATGCCAGAGGGCAGTCATTGATTATTGTTTATCTACTCCGACTACCATCACATACAACTACACGACATTTGCCGATAGCTTCGATGATATGCTGGTCTCTCCTCATTGTCATGAATTGCAGATCCTAAAAAGAAATATCTGTTTTTCAGTATATAGGTACATCGTAATATAAATCTTTTTAGATTGTCTGTGGGCAGGTACGAATACATATCAGAGAATACTACTGATATTTTTGTATGGAAACCCCTTTGAGGCTCCGGGAAATCGATCTTTTCCGGGGCATTGCGATCCTGATGATGGTGGTGTTCCATACCGTATTTGATATCAGTTTTTTTGGAATCGCACCCATTAATGTCTCGACAGGTTTCTGGCATTACTTTGCATATGCCACTGCTTCGCTTTTCCTTTTGATCGTGGGAATATCCCTGATTATCAGCAACGCTCGGGCACGGAAAAAATACTCCGGCCTTTCCCTTGCTCTCAAATTTGTCTATCGCGGTGCCTTCATCTTTGCGCTCGGGTTGTTAGTTACTCTGGGAACCTGGCTGTACCTGGGCGAAGGTTTTGTGATATTCGGTATCCTGCACCTGATTGGAATTTCGATCTTGTTCTCCCCGTTCTTTTTCCAATTCCGTACCTGGAACCTATTACTGGGACTTGTCTGTATTGCGATCGGATTGATTGTAATTGGCATTAACGGCCCGTTGTACCTGCTTCCACTGGGTATCCATCCCTCTGGGTTCGCTTCTGTGGACTACACGCCGCTTTTCCCGTGGTTTGGGGTGGTGCTGACAGGGATGGGTATAGGGGAATTCCTGTACACTGGTGGAGAACGGAAGTTTACAGTTTCGCCCATATCAGATCTCATCACTTCCCCTCTTTCATTTCTTGGGCAGCACTCACTGTTGATCTACCTTGTACACCAGCCAATTATTGTTGTGCTGCTGGCCACAGTAACGGGAATCCCCTTGTTCCCGTAGGCTTGTTGACATGACAAACCTGTCACGGGTACATAACTATCCCGGTTATCTAATACGGTGACTTTGTTTTTTGACCTGTCAGGGAACGCGTATCCATACCTACAACTTTTCTGCATTCACGTTTTTTCCTGCGGGTGACTTTTTTTAGATCATAACACGCACATAGTATCAATTTCATGTATTCATTGAATGCTTATTGCCGACATAATCCGGTGACCCCATGACCCGTTTTTGTATAATCCCCGTCATTATGATCGTTTTAGTGTGCACGCTCCTTGTAATCGGATGCACTTCACCTTTCGATCCGATTAACCAGACCGGTACTCCCACCTCTTCCCAGCAACAATACCCAGCCAGCTACAAAGTGACCATAGCCCAACCGGATGGCATATCCAAATCCATCAAAATGGACACTGATGTATATAACCTAGGTGAAGTTGTTGAATTTTCTGTCGTCAATGAAGGTTCAGGAAGATTGACCTGTCTGAATGATCCCCCGACTTTCTCGGTAAAATACCAGACGGGCAGCGGCAGATGGGTCACGCGTATGGGAACGGATACACCCGTTGAAACCAACAAAACATATCTCGGTTCAGGAAAGTCGTCCATGGTGTACCGGTTTATAACCACGGGTTGGGAGCCCAACCGTTACCGCATTCTATCGGATTGCGGTGTATGCCGTGACATCCTTATCCGGCCTGCACTAACCCCGGTGCCAACGATATGCTCTCAAAAAGGGGATGAACCTTTATGGATCCGTATAAACCCAGTCGAAGATCAGTATGCCGGCAAAAAATTCACCCTGGCCGGGACAACAAACCGGGCTGCCGGTGAAGAACTCAAATACCTTGTATTCCCTGGTGGCACACTGCCAAAAGACCTGAACCAGAGTGGTGAAAAACCTTTGTCAACGCGGGTTTCTGAAGGGGTGTGCGGGGAAAATATCTGGTCGGTTGATCTGGATATAAAAACCCCTCAGGAATACTATGTCATGCTCTCGGCGGGTCCCCTGAATGCCACCGCAATCAAGCGGTTTGCGGTCCTCCCATTACCCCCTCCTTAAATCCCCTCCCTTATGACATATGAACCTGCTCAAAAGGAAAATCCCCTGATGATATCCGGCATAAATCTGTGAGAGATCGATCATTCATGCTCCTCAAAATTTTTACCCTTACCCTTGAACCGGCTGACCCGATACAATTTTCCTTAACAGAGCTCCGGTCTTATTTTGCCGGAAAACTGGATGAATACATGGAGAGCAACAAGAGCAATGCTGCCGGTTTCATTTACCGCTACCCTCCGATCCAGTGCAAACAGGTAAAAAACGTGCTCGTGGTTATCGGGATTTGCCAGGGTGCGGAATTACTCAACCAGCTCTCGCACGAGAAGAACGAAATTTCTGCTGGAAAAAATAGCTGTACAATCCTTGAGCGTGATGCTTCAATAAGGCACGAAGAGTTCGGCATCTCCGGCACAACGCAAACCTACGAGTTCCTGACGCCGTGGCTGGCCCTGAACCAGCAGAATGCAAAGAAGTTCTATGAGCTCAAAGGTAAGCCGGGACGGGACGCATTCATGCATAAGATCCTTGCCGGCAATCTCGCAACACTGGCAAAAACGTTGGATTACAAACCTCCGGTACCGATAGCCTGCGAAGAAAAGATGAAGTTTCGGATAGACTGGATTGAACGCGAAAGTGTCATCGTTTTTCTGGGTAAATTCCAGACGAACTGCCGGATTCCGGATTATTTTGGCATAGGGCAGTCCATCTCGCAGGGTTTCGGCACCGTAAAGAGTATACCGGAGCTTCCTATCCGTGATGATGAGGTGAATCCGGGATGAAACAGGTGTTGCTGGTCATTGACGTCCAGAACGAATATTTTACCGGAAAATTTCCGGTAACGTTCCCTCCGGGAAGTCTGGAAAATATTCTGGCGGTTATGGGCCATGCTCATCCAGCGAACCTGCCGGTTGCGGTGATCCAGCATACGAACACTGCCCTAGATGCTGCTACGTTTAAGAAAGGGACGGACGGGTGGGAACTTCACGATGAAATAAAACGGCGACACGCGGATATCATTCTGGAAAAGGCTTCCCCGGCAGTTTTACCGGAACAATATTAGATGCGTGGTTAAAGAAAAACAATATTTCAACTATCACGATTGCAGGCTACATGACCCAGATGTGTTGCGATACAACTGCGCGGCAGGCATTCTCTCGTGGCTATGCCGTGAACTTCTTGTCCGATGCAACTGGAACCCTGGCATTTACCAATGCAGCCGGGTCGATTAATGATGCCGATCTCCATCGCGCAATTCTGGTCACCCAGCAGCAGCGGTTCTCCCGGGTGCTCACCACTGCTGAATGGATCCGTCAATCATGATTAGAACGCTCTTGTACGAACCCTGAGGATTTTATAAAAAAACCGATATGGGATTAAAACTAAATGGTTGATTGGAATTTGATCTGTATGCTCTGGATCTTTTTAGCGCTTCTTGGTGCGATTACCAATGCTGCTTATTTCATCATTGTCAAGAAGTACATCTCTGCGCTGGATCCAAAACTCTTAACCGGCGTCGGATTTTCTCTTGGGGGGTTTCTGCTGTTTTTCTTTTCCGCTCTAAGGGGCATTCCTGCAATAGGACCTGAGTTTTTTACGGCAGTTGCCATAACATCCGCGCTCAACATCCTTGGCCTGAAC
>JANXYM010000109.1 GCA_025350045.1 Methanomicrobiales archaeon
TAACGTCGGAGAAACACACTCCCAAACCCCTCAGGGATTCACAACCCCTCTCAACTCACTTCTCCGACGTAGACTTACGGTAACCGGGTGAGAGTGAATACCTGGTTTCCTGAATTTAATGTGAAAAATGATGAATTATGATCGAACTTTTTCTCAACAACCGTTTTAATCGCTCCGTTTTCCAGATTTCGCTATAAAATGACCTCTGAAAATGTCTCTATTGGAGCCCTTTTGGACGGCCGATCGTATGCCGGATGGCCGGAGGTAGGGTCAAAATGAAAAGAACCCCTTTCTTGAGGCCCGGAACAGAGCACCCTCACGTCAGACCCCGACGTTAATTTCGCGATATCTTCCGGACCCCCTGTTCATTGCAATTCTTCCAGGAGTTTTTGATCAAACAGGGGGTGATTTGTAGTGAAACGGAGTTGATTTTGGCCTTTGTTTTGGAATTTTGGTACATCGGGGGCCATTGCGTGCCCGGATTGGGACGGTTGTAAAGTGCTTTTGGGAAGGGGGTTTGGGGTATGGTTTTAGGAGGGGCGAGGGGGGTTTTATTCTGATGGGATCGTGCGAAATTTTTATTTCCGGATTTTTTTTTGATTTTTTTTAATCAAAGTCTGGTTGAAAATTTTCCGGGAAGGTCTGATTGATCGGTACGCGACTCACGGCAGGAGCTGAGGGTTCGATTGAAATTTTCCGGGCAAAGTCTGATTAATTTTTTTCAGGCAAGGTCTGCCCGGATTTTTTCAATCAAGGTCCGGTTAAAAATTTTCCGGCAGGGTCTGATGCATTTTTTCCCACGCCCCCACGTCGCAGATGCACAAAACGGGCGCTTGTTTGAATCAAGGTCTGGTTATTTTATTTCAGGCAAGGTCTGCTCAAAAGTTTTCAATCAAAGTCTGGTTGAAATTTTTCGGGCAAGGTCTGGTTGATCGGTCCGCGAATTCCAAGCAGGGGCTGAGGGGTCGATTGAAAATTTTCAGGCAAGGTCTGCTCATTTTTTCCGGCTTGGCCTCACCCATTCCAGCTGAGGCCCGGGGGCTGGCCGGGTCTTGCGCGTCGGGGCAGCCTTGAGCCGGTGAGTGTGGGGCGTTTGGGAATTGTCCGGAACAGGAACGGGCACCTGCGAGATTTTGGCGGGAAAGTGGTGGGGAGGCTGTTTTGGAAACCTCCAGAAAAAGAAAAAAATTGCTGACCTAACTCAGGTCGCTCAAAACGCTGGATATAGGAGAGAAAGCCGAATACTGTGCATTCGCCCAGTGAATACCAACAATCTGGATCTGCTGGTTCGAATCCTTGAAATAGACCGGTGATCCGCTATCCCCACCTGTTGAGGAATAACTTGCATACCACTGGTTGTACAGGGTCTTTCCAAAGAAACTGTTGTAGAGCGATGTCTGAGATACGACAGTTCCGGATGTGACCGCTGTTGAGATCCCCGATTTGGTTACGCCAAGATTCAACCAGGGATCAGTTGAACCTGACACCCATGGCTGGCTTCCTGAACTTTCATAGACCTGTCCAGCGACATTACTGTACTGAACCCATGCGGAATCAGATGATGTGCCCAAAGAGGAGACCGTTACCGTACCAATCGGATATGCGAGATTCGGCTGGTAAACAGTTGTCCCTACACTCCCGAGGTGCCCCGCAGTGATAAAACCATTCTGTCCACCCCGTGTCGCTACGAACCCAAGCGTCATTGCACCAAGCGGGCTGCCAATCTGAACTCCACCGATCACCGGTCTCCAGACATCCGACCGGGCCAGGTCCAGTTGCGGTATAGGTGTTGAATAGAAGACGACCGGGACGTTTTCTATCCCTTCCTTTTTCGCTGCTGCATTGACATAGGAATACATCTCGTCGAGTGTTTCCGGTTTCACATCCTGTTTCTCATAAATTCCTATGGCAACTGAACCCAGAGCATCATAACCATAGGAGATTACCGGGCCATGCGGGTATGAATACCGCTCGTCAAATGGTACCTTGGTGTTCTCATAGAGCCGGTTCAGTTTTTTATACCACGCATCCCGGTCTACAAAACTGGTAAAATCTTTTGAGAATCCCTTTGAAATCACGGTATGGTCCTTGTCAAAAACCGGTACCGGACCATACGATTTAATGAGATCGTCCGAGTAGCAAGGTGCAAGGGCATCATACACTCTGTCATCAATTACTGCTCCTGATGCACTACTGACAAGCAGGAGAACAAACACCATTCCGGTGAAGATTATCCACGTTTTCATAAATATCACCATTCCAAATAATCTGAAAACACATGTCTTCATGCAATACTTGGGAAAGCGGGTTTATTATCCATGAGAAAATGGAAGATTTTGATCTAACAATATCCAAAGAAATGATTTGAGTGTTGTTCCTTGTTTTCTCAATAGCAATAAGAAAATTAGATATAATATTTTTTCCAAGTGTGATCTTACCATGGAGAACTTGGCCGAATATACTATTGATAAATCCACTATTGACAGCCTCTCCTCTGATACCCGGGTTCTTATCCTGACATCCCTTCGTGGCCGGCATAAGACAAACGCCGAATTGTCCAAGGAACTCTCCTTAAAATCCCCAACTATCCACCACCATCTTGAGCGGTTGAAAGAATCCGGCCTGGTAGAACCCAGGGAAGATGGACACAAATGGGTATATTATCATCTTACACCATTTGGGCAGGCCTTGTTCAATCCCGACAAGAAGATGAAACTCTCGATCGCCCTGTCAGCATTCCTAACATTCATAACGGGCCTAGTTGCCGTTGTTACGTATTTTACGTTGCCAAGGCTGAATATCCGGATCTTTCCAGGATTGGATGATCCGTTTTTCCCAATGTTCGTTGTCGCGGTTATTGCATTGGGTACCCAGGCCCTGATCATCACGTACATAATTCTCTGGGAAAGGGGTAGTTCCTGACAGAGAGGCAGTCTTCCTATTTTACACAACATCGTGTACGGAAATTACTCGACAATGAAATGGGCTGAAAAGATACCCCCTCATATTATTTCACGGACGGATCTGCTCCAGAACCGGAAGGCAGGCTCGCCCCTTCCGAAACCCGGGATCAGGCCGGGTCTTCGCGTAACACCCCCGTATTGAACCGGGCATCGCATGCCGTTTGATAATTGTCCGGAACAGGAACAGGCACCGGGAGGGGTAGGTGCGGGGGATTTTGGGAGGGCGAATGGTGTCCCCCTCGTATTTTTTTAATGAGTGAACCCGAAATAATGGACGAAAAAAAATTAAAAAATCATGCCTTAGCAATCGTCAGGATCACATCGCCGACTGTGATCACGTCCACTTGTGCACCCTCTTCCATGTAGGAATATTTGGGAGTAAACGTATTCTCGGGCACTGCGGTTTCCGTTCCTTCCAGCATAATTGTTTTCGGCGGGTTGGCCAGTTGTTCCGGTGAGAGCGTGGTGATTGCCGCCATGAAGGCCTGCGCCTGTTTGCGGAACGTTGGTCCAATAGCCGAGCGGTTGAAATCGATACCGGTGATCACCCGGTCGAGTTTTGCCACATCGGTTCTCCAGTGCACATCGGCATTGAGCGTGCGACCGGTATCGCCTTCATCATTGACCGTGTGGGGAGCGTAGATGGTGACTTTCCCCAGCGGCGCATTGAGTGCAAGACCGGCGTCATGTTTGTATTTGCGCACTTCGGCCACAACCTGAACAAGCAGGTTTCCCTCAAGCCGGGCTGCGTCATCATCGTACGTGAATGCCACCCACGGCTGTTTGTGCACGCTGTTGCCCGGGCTGAGGTGCGAGTAGCACTCCTCGGCAAAGTACGGGGTGAACGGGGCGAGCAGCCGGCAGAGGGCATCGAATGCGGTATGGAGGGCAAGACACGCCCCCTTCCTCGATTCGTCGCTCTTGTACAGCCGGCCCTTGACCAGCTCGATGTAATTGTCAGCCAGTACATCCCAGGCAAACTCGCGGATGGCCTTGAGGGCAACATCAAACTGGTAGGCTTCCAGCGCATTGCTCACCTGCTCGACCGTATCCGAGAGCCGCACGAGCAGCCAGCGATCAGCGAGCGCGGTGATCTGCGCTTCCGGTTCAAAGCCCTCTTTCTCCAGCTGGATCAGGGCGAACTTGGTGATGTTCCACATCTTGGTCTGGAATCGTGATGCCGCAACCACGTCATTCCAGTTGAACATGATATCGGATCCCGTTGCCGCGCCCATGGCTCCCCACTGGCGGAGTGCATCGGCGCCATACTTCGAGACGATCTCTTCGGGCACGATGATGTTGCCCCGGCTCTTGCTCATCTTGAACCCGTCTTCTCCAAGCACCATCCCGTTGACAAGAATCTCGTTCCAGGGTTTCTGGCCAGTGAGTGCCACTGAGCGCAGGATCGTATAGAACGCCCAGGTGCGGATGATGTCGTGGCCCTGCGGCCGGATCTGGGCGGGGAAGAAAGGCGGTGTGCCGCTGCCATCCCAGCCGGTGACATTCAGCACCGAGATGGACGAGTCCATCCAGGTATCGAGCACATCCACTTCGCCATTGAATTCCGTGCTGCCGCATTTTTTGCACGGATGTTTCGGGCTGACCTGCGTGGGGTCGACCGGGAGATCCTTGTCCTCCGGCACGGTCATCTCGCCGCACTTTTTACAGAACCAGACCGGAATCGGGGTGGCAAAGATACGCTGGCGGGAGATGCACCAGTCCCATTCCATCTGGTCCACCCAGTTCTCCATGCGGCGGAGCATGTGCTCGGGATACCAGCTGATCTGGTGGGCTGCGTCCGCAATCTCTTTGGGCTTGATCTTCACAAACCACTGGCGCTCGGAGAGGATCTCGATCGGCGTCTTGCAGCGCCAGCAGGCACCCACGCGCTGGGCAAGTTTCTCCTGGCGTTTCAAGATATCCTGCGTTTTCATCTCGGCAAGGATCGCAGTCCGGCATTCGGTGGTATTGAGACCCTTGTATTTGCCGGCAATCTCTGTCATCCTGCCCTGGCGATCGATCGCTTTTCTGAGAGCAAGGTTGTGCTGTTTCCACCAGTGAACATCCTGTTTGTCCCCAAAGGTACAGATCATCACGGCGCCGGAACCAAACGCGGGATCGACTGCTTCGTCCAGAACGACAGGGACATTATGACCAAAGAGCGGGACTTTCATGGTCCTTCCTTTTAGTTCGCGGTAACGTCCGTCGTCAGGATGAACTGCAATGGCAACGCAGGCAGCCAGCAGTTCCGGCCGGGTGGTGGCGATCTCCACGCCATCGAAATCGAAATAATTGAGCTGGGTCTCCCGGTCATCGTAGGCAACCTCAGCAAATGCAATTGCCGTCTCGCACCGGGTGCAGTAGTTTACCGGGTGTTCGCTCTGGTAGATGTAGCCGGAAGCGAGCATACGGAGGAACGAGAGCTGTGTCTTGCCGTAATATTTCGGCTGCATGGTGACGTACTCGTTCGACCAGTCTGTGGAGAACGCCATTTTGCGCAGGGTGATGCGCATCAGGCCGATGTTCTTTTCCGTGAGCTCGCGGCACAACCGCCGGAACTCTTCGCGGGAGACATCGTTTTTGGTGATGTTATTGAGTTCTTCAACTTTCACTTCCGTAGGAAGCCCGTGGCAGTCCCAGCCCTGCGGGAACATGACATTGAACCCCTTCATCCGTTTGTAACGGGCGAAGAAGTCGATATAACACCAGTTCAGCGCATTGCCGATATGGAAATTGCCGGTAGGATACGGCGGGGGGGTGTCGATCACGAACTGCGGTTTTTTTGAGTTCCTGTCAAAATAGTGATCTTCATCGCGCCAGGTACTGCGCCAGCGCTCCTCCACCTCCGCAAAATCATAATTCTTGGGTAGTTCCTGTGATGACGCCATTCCGGAGATATTTGGAATTGAAATAAAATATAGTAATCGGATTAGAAAAGCGACGGATGGTCGTGTTCCGTCGGTTTTTTTAACCAGTACCCCATCAATGAGTGATAAAGCTCTTTTTGGTCGAACGATAAATGATATGATAATGGTACGACAACGAGGCCTGGGATATGCAGCGGCAATCACCGGTGCGGCTATCCTTATCGGCCCCTATCTCCAGCCCGCATGGCTGATGGGCCTCGTGGTTATCCTGTATGCCCTTATCCTCTGGCGTTTCTTCGATACCAAATACCTCAGCTATGCCATCTGTGCTCTTGCTGCGCTGTATGGCGTCACGCTCCTGCCGTTCTTTGTCTTTGCCACCTCATTAGCGATGATTGTGCTGGGGGAGCTCGTCTTCCAGACGGGTTCGGATGACCTCAATACGTACCTGTATTACGTCATCTCGACCGGATGGGCCGGTGTGCTCGTCATGGCGTACCTTGGCGAGATGGCTATCCTTACAGTCATCTTCGGCATCATCGCTGCAGTTCTCTTAAAAGTGATCCTGCTCAAGTATGAGGACTCGCTGATTCTCGAAGCGGTCGGGGTCGCCATGACGATGTGGCTGATCCAGGAGCTCAACTACCAGGTAAATCTCCAGCTGGTGGTGGCAGCGGTGATCGTGGGATTTACGTTCGGTTACTTTGCCTTCCGTGCCAAGACCGCAGATCTTTCGGGGCTCTTCTCCGCTGCACTGGTGGGGATCATCCTGCTGGTCTTTGCCGATGCCAAGTGGTTCATGATCATGCTCGCGTTTTTTATCCTTGGCTCGGTTGCCACCCGGTACAAGTTTGAATACAAGAAGCGTATCGGCGTTGAGCAGGGGAGGGGCGGGGCACGGGGGTACCGGAATGTCTTTGCCAACGGGATCGTTGCTGCCGCTGCAGCAGTGCTCTATGGGGTTTTCCAGCAACCGATCTTTGTGGTGATGTATGTCGGCTGTGTGGCTACCGCAGCTGCTGACACTCTCGCAAGCGAGATCGGGGTTACCGGAGGAATTCCATACATGATAACCACACTCCGGAAAGTGCCCATAGGCACGAATGGTGGGGTAACCCTTGTCGGGGAATCGGTTGCACTTTTTGGTGGTCTCGCAGTTTCGCTCGTGGCCTTCCTGCTGGGTGTAATCACCCTGCCCATGGTTGCAATTTGTACGTTTGCCGGTTTTGTCGGTACCAATATCGACAGCCTTGCCGGTGCCACCTGTGAGAACCGGGGTATCTGGGGCAATGCCGGTACCAACCTGATCGCAACGATCGGTGGCGGACTGGTGGCAATGGGACTTTTCTTGGCTCTTCACCTGGGTTAAACCGGCCGGTCTGGAATTTCACCGGTATTTTTTGAAATGGTGATAAAAAAGAAATTTTTTTATTGGCTATTTTTTTATTGGCTGATTGCCAGACCCCAGATAAAATTCCGGCTTTTTTAGTATCCGGTGTTTAATATTTGTACCAGCGTCCCTTGCTGTCGAATTCTCCGGTAACCGGTTTATCGATTGAGACAGAATCCCTGGTAAGCGTTCGGAAAAAGCATGCCTTATAGGCTGAGAGGATGGGCAGGAGTACCAAAAAGCCAAGGAAGAGGCAGACTGCGGTTATTACCGTTCCTTCAGTGCCAATCATCCCGGCAAGCTGGTCGGGAGTAAAGGCTGCGACTTGTGTCTCGTTGAAGCGCGTGAGCGGTTCGAGTTTGTCATAGAGTGCGACTTCCCAGACGATCATGAGGGAAAATGTAATGCCGCAGAAGACTGCAGCCGATATGATATAGAATTTGAAGACCCGGACTGATTGAACAGTCACCAGTTCAATACTGCGACGAATTGCATCAAAAACACCCCGGTCTTCGAATACTGCTGCAGCATCGAAGAATATAGTGAGGAATGCCACGGGTACGAGAATGCAGATGAAAAATACCCCCATGAACTCCGCATTTGCCGGGGCTCCGCCAAACGAGAGCGTGATCATGACAAGGGCAACAAGAATAAGCGTGCAGAATATGAGCACCAGCAGGGGCAGCAGTACCCGGAAGAAATACTGCATCCCGCCGGTGAAGAGTTCCCGGATACTTCCGCTCCCGTTCCGGATCACTGCATAATTCCCGGCTAACAAGAAGATTGCAATGAGAGAAAAGATCAGGACCAGCCGGCTGGCAAAGAAGCTGCCCTCTGCATTACTTATCAGCCAGAGTATTGCTGCCAGAGCGCCGGTCACCAGTCCCGGAACCCAGAGTACCGGGATGCGCCTCAGCAGGTCAAGGGCTTCTTTGAGTTCAGTAAAAACCATGATTACCGGTTCCTTGGCATTGCCACCATCTCGCGCACCTGGAGATCGAAGAAGTTGGAGGTATGCGCAGGTTTGATCACGCAGACCGTATCTGCCCCGGTCGCTGTCCCCCCGACTGCTACGACTTCTTCGGTAATACCGATTGCACCCTGGTCAGCGGCAATAAGCACACATTCTACAGCGACCTTGAGCCCGACGGCAACCGTGCGCCGCAGGGATTCTGCAATCGCATCCGTTCGTGATCCCCCGCCAATCTTGGGTGAGCGGGAGATGGCACGTTCGAGTCCCGAGAGCGCATGGGTGCCGGTTACAATCCTGACCCCCTGTCCGCGCAGCCGGTCTGCGATCTCTGCAGAGAACTCCCACTCGCCGGGTTTTACAAATCCCATAACGTGCGAAACGACAACGAGATGCAAACCGGACCCTTTCATGGCGGTAAAAAAAATCTCCGCTGTAGTACCGGATGTGCTCGCTACAAGGATTGTGCTGAGCCCGAGTTCCTTTGCGCGCCCAATGGCAAACCGGGCTGCATCGGCTGTATTTGCCTCTCCCGGCTTGTCGAAATACCAGATATTTTTCTGCGTGAACGTCATAAGTACCTTTTATTAAGCCGGGATGGAAAAACTTTGTTTAAGTTTCTTACCAGACCCTAACTGGTGGTTATGAGATCCCATATGCATTGAGGAACCAGATATGATTACCCTAGCACTTGCAGGAAAACCCAACTGCGGAAAATCCACTTTTTTCAAGGCCGCGACCATGGCAAACGTCGAGATTGCCAACTATCCCTTTACGACCATCAATCCGAACTTTGGTGTCGGGTACGTGCGGACGAAATGCCCGTGCCATGATCTCAAACTCACCTGCACGCACTGCGTGGACGGCAACCGGTTTGTGGCGGTGAACCTGATCGATGTAGCCGGTCTCGTCCCGGATGCCCACAAGGGCAAGGGGCTGGGCAACCAGTTTCTGGATAATCTCCGGCAGGCGGATGCTATCCTCCACGTGATTGACGCGAGCGGTGGCACCGACAGCGAAGGCAACCCGGTGGGCGTGGGAAACCATGACCCGGCAAAGGATATCGAGTTTCTCATCTACGAGATGACGATGTGGGTCCACGGGATCCTCGACAAGCACTGGACACGGATCAGCCGGCAGTCGCAGGGCAAAGGAGCGGCCATCGAGCTGGGTATCGCAGAGACCTTTACCGGTCTTGGCATCACCACGGAAGATGTGCGCGATATCGAACTGGAGCTCAAGATTGATCTGATCCATGCATCGATCAACGATCTCATCCCCCTCTGCGCGGAGATCGTGAAGATCTCAAAACCCATGCTGGTCATTGGCAACAAGGTAGATGAAGCCCCCGAGGCGCTGCGCACGAAACTCGCGGCTGCGAAAGTTGCGTTTGCCAGCGCAGCCTCTGAGCTTGCGCTTCGCAATGCGGCAGGTGCGCACATGATCCAGTACCTGCCCGGAGATGAAGAGTTCAAGATAGCGAACGAAGGTACGCTGACTGCGCCCCAGAAAGCCGGACTCGCAAAGATCGCAGCCCTGATGAAGGAGAACCATGGGACGGGTGTGCAGCAGGCAATCAACCGGGCAGTCTACGATCTGCTCGATATGATCGTTATCTACCCGGTAGAGGATGAGAACCATTTCTGCAACAAGCAGGGCGATGTGCTGCCCGATGCGTTCCTGATGAAGAAGGGCTCAACACCCCACGATCTCGCGTTCCAGGTGCACACGGATATCGGCAAGGGATTCCTGTACGCAGTGGACGCCCGCACCAAGATGCGCGTCAAGGAGAACCACGTACTCAAGAATGGCGACATCATCAAGATCGTGAGTGCGGCAAAATAAGACAATCTATTTTTTTCTTTATGGAGTGCGGTATAATTTTTCTCATACTGCTTCATGCCATTGAGAAGAAACGAATCAGATCTTATCTGGTATGAGTCTGCTGTCCATCCCCCTGCAGGGATGTGTCCGAACCATTAAAAAACGATTAAATGATGTAAGCTGACCGCAGGGTAATTTTGCTGGGTTTGCAGGTACTGATATGTTGTTGGATAGGCTGGAACATGGCGCAGAAAAACTTCTGCCCCTGAAGGAATTTTATAGACGCCTTATACTGTTTGGACTCCTCTCCCTGGGGATTATCCTCCTGTCATTGGGCATAGGAATCCTGGGGTATATGTCATTGGAGGGCCAGGATCTGATCGATGCCTTCCTCAATGCCGCGATGCTCATGGGAGGCATGGGACCGGTCAGTGTGCTGAATACGGACAGGGGAAAGATCTTTGCCGGATTGTACGCTATGTATTGCGGTTTTGTACTGATCTTTTCGGTTGCAATCTTCATGACTCCCATATTCCATCGTGTACTCCATGTGTTCCACCTGGAAGGGAAGGATTAATCAGAATGGGGATCCTGCGTGCTGCGATGCGACCATGCGGCGCCGGCATCCCGCTTACCCGTCGAGGTATGACGGTTGTCATACAATTGTCTGACAATCCAGCCGCACATTAAGAAAAAAGCGGCAAAAATCTCTTGTTTTTCCCCAAAAAACCCATTTTTCCCACAAGCCTTTTATAATGAAAATTCGAACAGGAGATTTACCGAGAAGAAAGGTAGGAGGTGAAGTTCATGAGTGGAGAAATTTACCAGGCACAGGTGATTCGGAATTTCTTTGAGTGTATCACGGGAACCGACCGTAACTTAACCCGCATCTACATGTGCGTAATGAGTCTTGCAAAACTCCGTATGGAGTCTCCCGAGAAGATGTCGGCCCTTGTCGACCAGCTGAGGAAGAGCAAGATGCAGAAGGAGTTGTCCGTTGACATCCTCGATTACATGTGCGATGCTGCAAACCAGATCGAACTGAGCATGGTCCAGACGGCGTTCGGTGTCAAGGATATTCGTGAAGTTGCTCAGGACTTCAGCGGTATCAGCATGGACAGTTTATAATCTTTTTTTGCTGGATGACACAAAATCACCAGAATTATATACGTACTCCCCAATTTCCGGTTAACAATGCATTCACCGATTTGCCCCCGGAACATTCTCATCATTGTACTCGTCCTTGCTGTCGTAGCGTTTTTTGCCTGGACCTTTTACCCGTTCGATCAGGTCGCCCGCCAGAGCGAGCGGCACACGTATTCCTATTCAATCGATCTTCTCCACGATACCACGATGGAAAACGTAACCCTTTTCATTCCCGTGCCTGAACGGGACCATACCCCGCTTTTCATGGAATCTCTTCTGAATGGGACTGCATACGGGGTACCCCCGGACTGGAACCTTACGCTCGTCCAGGTGAACGGAACCCCCATGCTTGCCATCAGGGCCGACCGGATGGTTCCTGTGTACAACGGGTACCCGATCCGGATCGAGCCGGGAGTGAGTGTTCTCCCGACTACCCTGGTTCCCGGCCGCGAGTACTCCGCTGATACCCCAATCCTTCAACCCGTCTCTATCGGTGTGATGGAAACGGTGACAACAGAAATCGAAACCCGAACACCAATTGGCAACGAACCGGTCTTTTTTCCGGGCGGTGAATTCACCCCCGGATTAGTATCCATCCCAACCGGCAACGGTCTCATGTATGACCACCCCGTCCCGGTATATATCCGGTACACCTCCGGCAGCCCGGTCTCGATCTCGCTCCGCTTCAGTGTCCAGGGATCCAACATGATCTGGAATGGTGGCTGGCAGAGTAATCAGTACTCTGATACGGTCACTCTCGAAATCGCGAATAATACCCAGGGATGGGTGATGGAGGAGGGGAGGCTCTCAACTGCGGCCGGGGTGTATTACTGACAGAGTCCGGTTCCAAAAAAAGAAAGAAGATTTTCGCTCCTGAAGTCACCGCCCGCTCCCTGTCATGAAAACCCCATCGCACGATTATCACAAAAACCGGTGTGAGGGATTGCGTGAACATGGCCACGAAAGAGGGGGTCAAAGGGGTCTGACGGTGTACTTTCGCATTCGCTCCGGATGGAGGAATCAGGAAATTATCGTCAGGAAAATTTGCTTGTCTCACGGCTGTTGTGGCCGCGACACAACAAAAAAATGGTCCGACCCCCCCCAGACACCCCTGGTAATCCAGGCAGAAAATTTACCTTTTCACGTCAGATGACTTGAGGTTGTTGGAGCCGGGGTTGAACGAGGGGTCGGAGGGGTCAGACCCGTTCAACAAAGCGTCCCCGCAAGCAGTGTGCCGGCAGGTGAAGTTGAGTCACCTCTCCTTAAACGGTTTCACTCATCCCCCCTAAACAGGTGCTTTTCATTAACCAAAAACCAAAGTAAAATCCGATCACAAAAACCCCCTAATCCGGGCATTTTACGGGCTTTGTTCTCAGGATCTCTCCATTTCAGGCTCCGATTAGGTGTATTCAAGGCCCTGTTTGATCGAAAACTCCTGGAGTATTTGCATAAACAGGGGGTCCGGATCATGCCGGACACAGCAGCTCTCCGGTTAGTTCCTCCGGGTCAGGGAGATGATCTATTATAAGCCTATACGGGCTCTTTTTCTCTTTTTGACTGTTTGAACTCCTCTGGAAAACCCTGTAAATCTCTCCTTTTGAGTTCCTGTGGAAAATAGGCCTGTTTAACACTCCGTTTGCAAACTCACGGCAGGAATCCACATCTCCCAAAGTCCACCAAACGCCCTGGAATCGAGGGAATTTTCGCCACCATGTTTATCCCATCCGGCACCCGCCGGAATGCGAATATGAAGGTCATTTTTCCCGGAGTGTATGCCGGATACTCTATGTTGCATGACCTTTCTTTATCTGGCAGATTCGTCTCGTGAATCCACGAAACGGTTCGAGGATAACCAGCAGCCCCGGTCACTTCGCCCGGGGAATAATAATCTCCCAGATCGTGCCGCCATCCTGTCTCATGCTGATCTGTCCGTCCAATTGATCCGTGAAAAGATTGACCAGCTTCAATCCTAACGAATCCGCATTCTTCCAGTCCATCCCTTCCGGCATACCAATTCCGGTATCCCCGACCGTGAGGATAATATCGCCCCCAGGGTGGGATTCCGCCATAACCGCGATCTTACCCTGCCTGCCATCCGGGAACGCGTACTTGAGACTGTTCGAGATGAGCTCATTGCAGATAAGGCCGACAGGTATGGCATTGTTGATATCAAGTACCACACTCTTTATGTTGACTGAAATACTCACCTGGGACTGGGGAAGACCATAGAACCTGAACAGGCTCGTGGTGAGGAACCGGATGTAATCCTCCATGTCGATATGGGAAAGGTCACTGGACCGGTAGAGCCGTTCATGGACCGAAGCCATCATCCGCACCCGGCTCTGGCTTTCCTGGATCACATCAAGCAGTTTTGCATCAGTGATGTACCGGGACTGCATATTGAGGAGACTGATAACGATCTGGAGGTTGTTTTTGACCCGGTGATGGATCTCCTTGAGCAGACTCTCTTTCTCCGTAAGGGAAGTCTTGAGTTGGTCCATCAGGTATAACCGGTCAGTAATATCTTCAAAAGAGATGACGGCTCCGTCAACCATGCCATCCCTGATTATGGGAGCTGAACAGAAGGCGACCGGAAATGGAGTGCCATCAGGGTGCCGGAACAAGTCATGATCGCATAGCTGCATTGTGCCAGTCTGGAGCGTTTTAAAAAAGCAGTGGTCTTTCAGATCGCGAAGAGAGCCATCAGGGTTGCTGTTATGGACCAGTCCGTTTGCCTCCCTGCCTATGAGATCGAGGGGTTTTTTGTATCCCAGTATTTGCGAACCGGCAGGATTGATGAAGGTAATACAGCCTTGGCGATCAATACCAAATATTCCTTCAGCAGAAGACTCCAGGATCAGCCGCAGCTGTTCCCTGCTGGAGAACAGGTTACGTTCGCTGTCAGCCAGCTTTTGCAGGTTGAACCGTAGTTGTTTTTCTTTTTCTTCGAGTACCCGGTTGGATTCCCACAGTTGGGTATTTTTTTCGAGGATAGCCTGTTTCTGGCGGATTATCATATCAGAAAGTATAGCGATGACGATAGCAATACTGATGAACATGACTACTCTTCCTATCGAGGCAACGAATGAAAGGGTATTTGCGTCTGTCATGAGATAATCAGCAAAGAGGTAAAATACGCTGAGGACGACAGCATATCCGGCGCCCCGGAGCCTGTACCAGTAAGCGGCAAGGATTATCGGGACGTAAAAAAAATGGGTGAATACTACTTCGATCCCTGCACGCAGGCTGATATACGTGAGAGCGAGAGCTGCGATAGTAAGGATAGCAAGAATTACGGGTTTTATTTTTTCGTGCGATGGTTTTTCCAGAACCTGGTGGATTAACGGATATATCCTGTTTCTCATTATTCCTCCATTGGGTGGGAAACCAGTATGGAACGAAAGAAAAAATGATATACATTTTTTTGGTGCACGCAGGAATTCTACCCCAATTCGGATCGATTAATGCAGGAATA
Source organism: Methanomicrobiales archaeon (assembly GCA_025350045.1). Classification (GTDB taxonomy): domain Archaea; phylum Halobacteriota; class Methanomicrobia; order Methanomicrobiales; family Methanospirillaceae; genus Methanoregula. The sequence goes on from JANXYM010000109.1 coordinate 14,636, forward strand.
GACGTTTTCATACCTTAAGACTATCTGTTCCGGAGCAAAATCCCCTGAATATGACAAAAGTGAGGGGTAAAAAGACACAAAATGCAATTTTATCCCGGGGTGCTAATCCGGACTGAGTTCCCGGGTTGGCAAAATCCGGTGAGGTCGCAGCGAAAAAGATCAAAGCGTTAACACCGGATCTTTGTTCTCATGGACGTCCACCTTGCAGGAATTTTTGACTGGTTTCATGCGCATTATCGACTTTTTTACGGCACCATCTTTTTTGCGATCCGGGAACTCTCCTGAAATGAACCGTATTTGCCAAAATGAGGGTGATTTGAAAACAGGAGTACTCATACCCGCTCATTGCCATGACAGAAATTGTTCTCCGACGGAGTGGTCAGAATGTCTGGACCCTGAGGTCAATAGACCCTATACGCGCTCTGATTGCCCATACGGGGCACTCATTTTCCGGTACCTGTGGAGTGGCGTCAACATTTCTGTAAAAAGATTGTTTTATTCGCTTACTTTCAAAAAATAAGCGTTTTTAACAGAATAAAAACCTGTTAAATTAGCGGGATTTGGATCGTTGCATTTTTTGCCACCGGTCTTACCCCATGGCAGGGTGTGAAAGCTGCCGGAAGCCCTCCTAGTGTCCGATAATGCGATCACATCGGAGAATCGGGTTTCGTGTGGGTTTCTTACCCCTCATGGTAACAAGAGGAGGATAGTTTTCTCACACTATTCTTTCCTTATCTCCTCCATAAACTCCGGCCCGTACTTCTCCAGCTTATATTCCCCAACACCGGAAATGGAAGAAAAGCGTTCCCGGTCACCGGGCCGGAGACAAGCCATCTCGTGGAGACTTTTGTCCGGGAATATGACATATGGTGGTACTCCGTTCCGGTCTGCGATCGTCTTCCTCAGGGATCTCAGGCGCTGGAACAATGCCGTATCTTCTGCACCGGCACTCTCTATGGAAACGCCCGGGGCACGCTTTGCGGTCTCGCGCTCGGGAACCGGCAGCATGACCTTTGCACTTCCTTTGAGCAGGTCTTCGCTCTTTGCGGTACTGCCTATCACCGGGTACTTGTCTCCCGCCCGGTCAAGGTATCCCTGCCGGACCAGTTCATTGATCCAGGTCCGGTACTGGGCCTTGCTGTACTTTTTCCCGGATCCATAGGCCGGCAGAATGTCGAGATGGTAATCCTGGATTTTTGTACTCTTTGAACCGCGGAGCACATCGGAAATAAGCTCGATACCGAACTGCGAGGGAAGCTGCTTTACGCAGCCGACAATCATCCTGGCCGGTTCCGTACCATCAATCCTATCGGGCGGGTGTGCGCAATTGTCGCACGAGGCACAGTTCTCCTCTGTATAATCCTCGCCAAAATACGTGAGCAGGTACTTCCGCCGGCACATGGAGGTCTCACAATACTCCGTCATGTCCTGGAGTTTTTTGAGCGCCAGCCGGAGATTCCGCTCTCCGACCGCATCGTCATGCTCCAGCATGGAGCGGACCCGTGTATAATCCCCCCGGCTGTACAGGAGAATGCATTCGCTGTCCTGGCCGTCGCGCCCTGCCCTGCCGGTCTCCTGGTAATAGGATTCCACGGTCTTGGGAAGGTCGAAGTGTATCACGTACCGGACATCAGGCTTGTCGATTCCCATGCCAAACGCAACGGTAGCGCAGACGATATCGATTGCATCGCGGATGAACGCATCTTGGACTTTTTCCCTGACCTGCTTCGATAGTCCCGCGTGATAGGCCATGGCCTTAAACCCGCGTTTCTGGAGATCGGCGGCAATCTCCTCGGTCTCTCTCTTACTCATGCAGTAGATGATCCCGGCATCATTTCGGTGCTGGCCCACATAATTTGCCAGAAAGATCATCGGGTTTTTCTTGGGGATAATCCGGTACTGGAGGTTTTTCCGGTTGAAACTGCCGATGAACTCTTTTGCACGCGACAGCCCGAGCTGCTCGCGGATGTCCCTGCGCACCTCGGGAATTGCCGTGGCGGTTAATGCCACGAGGGGAACGGTTGGAAACGTCTTTTTCAGCTGGGCCAGTTGCCGGTATTCCGGCCGGAAGTTGTGGCCCCATTCCGAGATGCAGTGCGCTTCATCAATCGCGATAAGACGGACCGGGGAGACTTTGAGCGATTCCAGAAAATGAGGCTGCATGCATTTTTCCGGGGAGATGAACAGGAGGCGGAGCGTCCCGTCTTTCAACTCAATCTCGATCCGGGTCCGGTCGCGGTACTCCAGGGAGCTGTTATAGGCAGCCGCAGGGATTCCCCGGGCATTGAGATCGTCAACCTGGTCTTTCATGAGCGAGATCAGTGGGGAGATGACCACAGTAAGACCCCCGAAATGCAGGGCGGGCAACTGGTAGCAGAGCGACTTTCCGCCGCCGGTAGCCATGATCGCGAGTGTATCGTTGCCGCTCATGACTGATTCGATGATCTCCTTCTGGTGGGGTAAGAACTCCCGGTATCCCCAGTATTTTTTCAAGAGTTCTTCCGTTTTCATTGCAGGTTCCTACGATATGGTACATAAAAAAAATGAGTGGGAAATAGTTCGCCGGATCGCTACAAGAATCCTTTGGCATTGCACGGGAATATATTCGGTCTTTTCCGCAGGCCCGGAACAATTTCCGGTCCGGTGTTGCACGGTAAAAAATCAGAGTGCCACGTTTTTCCAGTTTCCCTGCCTGAACATGTACCAGAGAAACACTGCCTGCACTACAATGCCGGCTATTACCGCAATCCAGATTCCGTAAATACCCATACCGAACCTATGGGGCAGGATCCAGGCAAGCGGGATCTGGATCAGCACCATGGAAAAGAGCGTGGCATACATGGGCTTTTTTGTGTCCCCTGCGCCGTTGAGGGCAAACGAGAGAATGATACTTGCACCCATGACGACGTAGAAGGGCGCAACTGCGTGGAAGTACGAAACGCCGATCGCTTCGCTGGTGCCGCTCGGGTCAAAGAACCAGAAGAGCTGTTCGGCGAATGCATAATACCCAATTGAGATGAGCAGCATGAACGCCCCGTAGAAGATGAGCGAGAGTTTCACTCCCTCCTCTGCCCGTTCCGGCTGTTTTGCCCCGAGGTTCTGGCCAACGATCACGGCTGTTGCTGTGGCGATTGCAAACCCGGGCATAAGGGCAATGAGTTCGAGGCGTTCTGCAATCCCATAGCCGGAGATCGCTGCTGTCCCGTAGAACGCGACAAAGGCCATCATCACCAGGAACGTGCCGCTGCGTAAGCCGGACTGGACGGAGTTGGGAATGGCAACCTCCAGGATCCTCCTGATGAGTGCAAGGTCAATTCCCAGGGTTTTCGGGAACCGGAGTTGCGGGGCATAGTGCAGGAGCAGGATAATACTGATCACCAGGCCGATCCCCCGCGAGAGGATCGTAGCAAGCGCGGAACCGGCAACCCCGAATGCAGGAAAACCCGCCATACCAAAGATGAGAAGCGGGTTTAGGATGATGTTGAGAATGTTCACTCCAACCATGACAATCATCGGGGTAACCGCATTGCCGCAGGACTGGAAGGACGTGGTCACAATCCAGAGTTCGATCATGGTAAAGGAGCCTACGAACAGTATGGTGAGGTAGGGTGCGCCGGCAGCCGTGACCGCTGCATCAGCCCCGAGCAGCCGGAGCAGGTCCGCCGAGTAAAATATCCCGCAGACCGCGAGGATGAGGGAGAATGCAAGCCCGATAACGAGTGCGTGCTGGATTATGGTGCCAATAATATCATACTCTTCTGCGCCATAGTGCCGGGCGATAAATGCAGTCGTTGCCGTAACCAGCCCGATCACAAAGGTAGCCAGCACCAGCATAAGCGTCATGCTCATCGCCACACCGGCGAGAGCCTCTGCACCCAGCCTGCCGACAAAATACATATCCACGATCTCCAGCACGCTCTGGAGCAGGTTACTGACAATGATCGGCAGGGAGATCGTAAAAAGCCCTTTGATGAGATTGCCTTGTGTCAGGTAATTGTCGTTTTCCATACGGGGTTCACCGTCTTGTCTGCACAATCTTTTGTATCCATATATACCTTGAAAAAATATTGATGTCCTGTTGGTAAAAAAAGGAGATGGGGGATAGACTGCTTACCGTAAACCGAGCGCTTTTTTGTATGCAGTCAGCAGTCGTACAATATATTTCCGGTGTTCACCCATTGCCTCTTCATCTTCCGGCGATGCAATGAGTGCTGCGGCATAGATCAGGACCAGTGCGTTTTCCAGTTCCAGTGTCCCGGGATCTTCAACAGCGTCCAGTGGTAGGCTGACTGCAAGGTACTTCCGTTCCCCGTCATCGAACTTCAGGGCCAGATCCGCAGTCACCTGCGAATTATCCAGATCCTGTGCATTGGCATGGACAATGCCGAGTGCCTTTTTCAATGCCGCATAAGCCCCGCTGTGAGCAGGACTTTTCCCGTTATCCAACAGCCCGCTTGCGTGCGTGCATTCCCTTGCCGCATTGGCATACAGGCCAAACCTGAATGCAAGAAATGCAGAAGCGATCTCGTGGGCAGTCGTTTCGGGAATAGTATCGAATTCATTGCTGATTCGCCCGATATAGTCATTGAGAAATTGTTCCATACGGTCAGATCGCGTCCCTCAGGTCTTCCTGAATTGTCGTTTTGGATTCCTTAAGTAATTTTAAGAATCACTCTGACTTGAACATATCTTTAGGATCAGCTCCGGTCTGATAAGCAGAACCCGGACCATCAGAGGATTATTAGGGCATGGAGCACCAACATAGTAAAACCGTTATGGGTGCAGTTATATTTTCAGATGTGCATGCCGATGCAGGGGCGATTGCCGCACTTTCTGCATGTCTACGCACCCCGTCCTTTTTGGAAAACTTTGGCCCGATTGACCGGGTCATCAATCTGGGAGATCTCCTCCACCGGGGCGATCACCCGAAAGAAGCTCTTGAAAGGATCCATACGCTTTCCGGCGAGTATAAACTTATCTCTGTCATGGGCAATCACGATCATGCTTATCTTAACGGGCTTCTGGTGAGCGGGAGTGATGCAGCGAGCATGTACCGCCATGAACAGCTGAGGGATTCCCCCCTTCTCTCAATATTTGAACAGATGCCCATGGAGTGGTCGGACAATGGTATGCTCTTTGTCCACGGGGGGCCCCTGGAACTGGGGTCCCAGACCCTCCGCCTCAAATGCTGGCAGCGGCTTTCTCTTCAGCCGGGGGATTCATTTACCGGGTATCATTATACTGCGGCCATGGCATTTGAGGCCCTGGAGGCACGGGGGTTAACCCACCTCTGCTGCGGGCACCAGCACACGCACATCTGCTGCCGGAAAACCTCGCAGGGTGTTGTGGAGCACCTGCTGGAATTTTTACCGCTTCAGAAGAACAAAACCCGCGATAACCTGGAACTTGAAGTGGCAAGGGTACCTCTCGATCTGCCCACTATCAACCGGGTGGGCGGCTGCTATGGAAGCGAACCGGAATTTGCCTACACTGATTACTCGACATTTTCCCATATCCGCATTGTGTGATGATCGGGTTTTGACCCCCATTTTTTGCCCTCCGGGTATCCAGTACCTGATCCCGAAAACTCGCTGATTTGGGACTGTTTTGTTCATTGTATATAAAGTCAGACGCATTTCAGGCGAAATATATATATAGCGTGACCACAAAGTGGTTATTATGCCTCGTGCAGGCGAGGGACGGTCGATTCGTATCGATCCCGAGGTGTATGAGGCGCTTCTCGTACTGAAACGAGGAAACATGACGTTCTCCGACGTCATTGCACAGATGCTCCAGGACTGCTACGGATGGTCCGAAGATGCTTCGGCACACCAGAGTGATCTGGCAGAGTTCGTGGAGATCAACGCGCGCTAACAATCAAAAAAAGGGACTGATCCCACATGACCTGTCCCTCAAAAACCCGGTGACGGAATAGAATGAAAAGCCTCATCAATGAAGATCTCACGGGCGAAAAGCTGAACCAGCTTATCGAAACGATCGATGAGATGTTTGCGAATCTGGATGAAAACGAGAATGAAACCTGAATGGCAGGAGTGACCCGGCCAATTACCCTCAGACCGGTGCATTCGTGTCAATCTGAAATTGCACGTTCCCCCCAATAATCGCCTCAATCTTTTTTCTGAGTTCTTCTGTTCCTTCCGGAATCTTTTCCGTGGTTTTAGCTTTCCACTGCACGAGTTCAGAGTGAAGCAGCCGCTCTTTTTCCTGCATGCTGTTGAGCTGCGTTTTTTCACGCTTCAGTGAATTGCCCCGTACGACCATGGGATGGGTTGCCAGGGAAGACTCTGCTTTCCTGCATGATTCATTGCAGGCCGCCAGATCCGTGCAGAGCTTTGACATCGTAGTGCAGAATGTATTCGTATCGGAAAAAACCTCGCGCTCCTCCCGGTTTTTTAAGGGAATTTCACCCTCTGTGATCATCCGTTGCACACCCGGACAGGCTGCGACAAGTGCTGTATTGAGAGCCGATGGATCGGGCAGCACATGATCCGAGAGAATCTCTATGGCCCTGCTGAGGGAAGAGACATCTGCTGTGTGATGTTGTTTTGCTGCAATCTTTTCCGCTTTTCTGAATACATGGGACGCGGTCATCGACAGTGCTGTATAGGTTCGGGTAACCTCATTGCGGTTTTTCTCTTTCACCGCAAGTGCAGATCTGCATTCTTCAACCGCCCGGTTCCCGTCTGCATCCAGCGCAAGCCCGGTCTCTTCACTTTCAATTGCCCTGATACGGCTGGTATTCTCACTGATGCGGGCGGTGACACGATGCTCTTTTTCCAAAGATCGTTTCATATCTTCCCGCATTTCCAGCACTGACCGGTGCAGGGCAGTCACCTCATCGATCGCGGTTTTCTGTTTTTGGTAGCTGGCAAGTGCAGCAGTCAGGATGTTCATCTCCCTGCCCATAGCATCGATTGCCATCTTGACCGCTTTCATCTCTTCGGGAAAGACTGCCTGCAGGTATCGTCCCTGCCCGCGGTTTGAGTTCAGGCTGGACTTCAGGCATTCCACGGCATCAGTATAGAACTCTTCAATATCGTCAGAAAGGGGTTTTGCAAGGGCAGCATTCATGGCCTTTACGTACAGGGGGAGGGAATTCCTTGCAACCGATTTGAGTTTCGGGTGGAGGGCAGGATCGTGTTCGGAGCCGGAGATACTGTTGACATTAAACTGCAGCTGCGCAGCCGAATTCCTGATCTTCTGCATGGGGGCCTTCGCTGCTTCTTCGAGCGCGGTTCGGGCCTTCTTCTCCTGCTCATCAGCCCATGCGGGAATGGAAGCAAATGCAATAATTACCGGTGCCGGCGTCTTTTTATTCAGGAATTTTTTTATGAGATCATACATGTAGTTCACCTGCTCTGGTTCCTGGTCTGTTGTTCCCTGCGGCCGGGGAGCTCAATCATCGCGCGCAATCTGGCAGAGCCGTTCAGCACCGTCAATTTCCTTGATCACCTGGACCACTGCGGGAGGCAGGAGCTGCTTCCAGGGTTTGCCGATCAGTATGCGTTCGCGGATTTTTGTGCCGCTGAGCGTATCCCGCTCGTACATTGCCGGCGACTGGACTTTCACCCCTGCTTCACTGAACAGCCGGACAACGAGCGGGTTGGATGAATAGCAGAGATCGAATGGTGGTGCCATGGACTGGACATGGGCTACCCAGAGGGAGTTGCGCTTAATGTCCTCTATCGGGATTACGTAATAGGGGCAGCCTAAAGATGAAAGGGCACGGGTGATCATGAGTACGCGTTCTCCGGCCGTAAACGGGTTGTCAATCATGTGGGACAGCTGAGCGCTGCCGATACCAATGATGATCTCGTCAACTTCTTGTGCTATGTGTTCGAGCACCTCGTGATGCCCGTTGTGATACGGCTGGAACCGCCCGATATAAAATCCCCGTTTCATGGTTACCTCTCGTGTGCACCCGCACCCATATTCGCAATCCGCGCGGCAAACGCGCCCGCAGTGAAACCGGCATCGATATTGACGACAGCTATAACCGAGCAGGACTGGAGCATGCTCGCAAGTGCTGCCCTTCCCTCACCCATGTACCCGTACCCTACACTGACGGGCACGCCGATCACTGGTTTATCAACGATCCCGGCAACTATCGACGGGAGTGTTCCCTCGCGCCCGGCACAGACTACGAACACATGTGCATCCAGCAGCGGTTTTAAGGCCGGGAAGAGGCGGTGGATGCCTGCCGCGCCGAGATCGTACGCGGTCCGCACTGTGCATCCCATCTCCTCGGCAATGATCTTTGCCTCCTCTGCAACCCGGATGTCGGATGTGCCGGCAGTGATGATCGCAACGATGCCACCCGTTGATCTGACCGGAACGCCGTTTGACAGGACAAGCACGCGGCCGGTTTCGCGGTATTCTGTAGCAATGTTCCTGCTTTTGGCAAAGGACTGGACATGGGCAGCCTGTTCAGGGCTTACGCGGGTGCACACGCAGCGCCCGGTTGTTTCTGCATGCCGTATGGCTATCTCTGAGAGGTGCGCGGTATCCTTACCCTCCGCGAGTACCACTTCCGGCATACCGCACCGGACGCCCCGGCCCAGGTCGATACAGGCAAAATCCCCTACATGTTCGAGGCGGAGCCCTTCGATAACCTGAGCTGCCTCGTCAAGGGAGCACTCCCCGTTTCTGAAGCATGTGAGAATTTCCTGCACAGACTGGTTTGGTTGCATGGTTTTGACAATACAGATATGGAACGGCGTATAATAAGTTAGTTCATAGCCATGTCCTATCTCATCTATGTCGCTATATTCGGCGCTGCTGTGGTTCTCTTTCTCTGGCTGCGGGATGCACGGATCTTTTTCAGGACGGGGCTCCCGGGCTACCGGAAGGCGGCGTACTATGGGGTGGGTTATGGTGCTCTTGCATCCCTTGGCGGGGCCTTCACCCTCACCATGCCCGATTTCGAACTCCTGGGTCTTGGCCTGATCCTTGCTGCCATGTACCTGCAGGGAAGACTTGAGCGGGAGAAGGTCTGGGGAAACGAAGACACCCTCACCCGGTTTCTTGGCAGTGTGCCAAGACCACGGGCGAATAAGAAATAACGAATACCGACCAACAGAGGATAAGGATCTTTACCATGCTCCAGAAACCGAGAGGAACACGGGATTTTTTACCGGATGAGATGGAGGCGCGGCGCCATGTCGAACGCAAGCTGCGCGAAGTTGCGCGCTGTTATGGATACCGGGAAGTCTGCACACCCGAGTTCGAGGATCTCGAACTCTTTACTATGCGTTCAGGTGAGGGTATCATCGACGAGATGTACGTCTTTGAGGACAAGGGGGGAAGGAAACTCGCCCTTCGCCCGGAGATCACCGCAGCGGTGATCCGGATGTACATCAACGAGGCAAAGGTCGCTCCCAAGCCGCTCCGCTGGTGCTATTTTGCCGACTGTTTCCGGTATGAGCGTCCCCAGAAAGGACGATACCGCCAGTTCTGGCAGTTCGGCGTCGAACTGATCGGGGCGGATACGGCGGCGGCAGATGCGGAAACCATTATGCTCGCTTCCGATATGCTCAACGCAACCGGGGTTACGTATGAACTGAAAGTCGGCCACCTCTCCTTTATGAAAAACCTGGTAAAGGATCTTGATCCCGCCATGCAGCGCAGGGTGCGGGCACACCTTGACAAGAAGGATTACGACGGACTGAATGCTACGCTTGCATCCCTGGACCGGATGGATCTTGCGGACTCCTTAACCGCACTGGTCACCACCCGTGACCTTGCCGAAGCTTTTGAGATCGCAGGGGCGATTCCGGAGAAAGAGCGGTTTGAACAGACCATTGGATCGCTCGATGCTTCCGGTGTGAAGTATTCCCTGAACTTCGGTATTGCGCGTGGGCTGGATTACTACACGGGTATGGTCTTTGAGGGATTTGCGGAGAACCTCGGGGCTGAGAACCAGATCCTGGGCGGGGGAACGTACCGGCTCGCCCATCTCTTTGGCGGCGACGATGTGGCTTCCTGCGGGTTTGCCATCGGCTTTGACCGCGTGATGGTCTCTCTGGGGGATATCCTGCCTGCACTGGTACCTGTTGTGGGAATTGCCTGTACAGAAGAGGGACGTACCCGCGCGATCGAAGTTGCCAAGGCACTGCGCACCGCGGGCATCCGCACGGAAATGGATCTCATGGAGCGCGGACTGGGAGCCCAGCTCGCGCATGCTGCAAAGACCGCGAACTTTGCAATCGTGATCGGCCAGCGCGAGGCAGAGTCCGGGCAGGTTACGTTGAAAAACCTGACCACTGCCGAACAAAAGACCGTGGATCTTGCAGCAGCCGTTGCTGAGGTGAGAGCGTTTGGTCCTGGCTGACGAGCTCGCCAAGCAGCAGCGCAGCATCAGTGTCGCGGAATTTTTCGAGAAGAACAAACACCTGCTGGGATTCGATTCACCCACGCGCGGCGTCATCACTACGATCAAAGAAGCGGTGGACAATGCGCTGGATGCCTGCGAAGAGGCGCAGGTGCTCCCGGATATTTTTATCAGCCTCAAAAAAGTCTCGAACGATATTTTCCGGATAATTGTTGAGGATAATGGCCCGGGAATTGTCCCGGCGCAGGTGCCGTACGTATTTGGCAAGCTGCTCTACGGTTCCCGCTT
>JANXYM010000006.1 GCA_025350045.1 Methanomicrobiales archaeon
GTATATGACTGCCAAATATTCCGGTATGAGCACAGGCCCCTGCCCGGTGATCCTCGTCCATGGATGGAACAGCCATCCGGGGATATGGAACCGGCTTGTACCCCGGTTGTCTGAAGCTTCTGTTCCTGTCTGGAAATTTGACCACACGAAGATGAACAATGCGGATATTTTTGAGCGTGCAACCGCACTGGAATCGTTTATCACTTCCCGGCGGGACGAGTCCGGGTATACAGGAGCCGTTGATATTATCAGCCATTCAGTTGGTACCTGCATCACCCGGTATCTTCTCGAAGTGATCGATGGTACTGCCCGGAAAGAGAATGTACGGCAGCTTATCGGTCTTGGTGCGCCCAACAACGGATCTGCTCTCGCCGAACTCTTTCATGATCCCCTCCTGGGAGGAGAGATCATCCACCGGCTCACCGGAATATTTGTCCCACCGGGGTTTGATCCTGCCGCCGATGCAATCGTGCAGGATGTCCGCCCGAAAAGCCCGGCAATGCAGGAACTTCGTTCAGCGGGCATTCGTAAGGACATCACCTACCGCATCATCGTGACAGGAAATCCTGGTGGCAGACCGGATTTCTTTCCTCTGTTCGGGGGAAAAACGTGGGACCTTACCCATGAAGGAACCTGGCAGAAGACCTGGGAGGGGGATGGGATCGTAACGCACCGGGAATCCCGCCTCCCGGGGATCACTCTGGAGATTCTACCCCTGGACCCGGAAGATTCAGCCGGGTTACCCTCCCCGGACCAGTACTGCCATATCAACCTGCCAAAAAATCCGATCGTTATCGAGCGGATCATGGATTACATCACACGTCCCGGTTCAGTGACGGAATAATGCACAAAAAACGGGAGTTCAATACTGCCGGGTATGACTCCGGTGAAATCGCAGCAGCATTTTTACGGACAAAAAAGATGCATTCATTTTTAAAAAAAGAGAGCTGACATACCTCAATGATACCCCGCAGGACGAAACGCCGGGCAGCCCCGTACGGAAATTTTCTGTCTGTCATTCTTATTCTTCTGCTCACCATCATGCTGATCGCGATCATTGCGAATGTATTATTCGGATCGATGCCGACTCTCAAAAAAACAGGATATTTCACTCCCCAGGTAGAAAAATTCCAGATTCAGGGCTATGATGTTCTCCGGGTATTTCACAAAGGCGGGGACTCCTTTGTACTCAACATAACTCCGGACTCTCCCCGCTACTACTGGATGGGCATCTACGTCGAGTCAACGAGCGGGATGCACCGGGTCCTCCCTGCACCGGGTCTTTCCTCCTATCTGTTTGAGCAGGGGGATCTCCTGTATATATTCCGGTCAGGAGACGGATATCGTCTCACCGATTCCCCTTCGAAAGTAGAAAGCACCGGTTTTTTCCCCTCCGGTTCGAAATACCTGGTCCTGCGTGACGAGGATCAGAAGATCATCATCACCCGATCAGGGCCCTTTTAAAAAAACCGCCGGTATCAACAACCGACAGGTTCCCCGCATAACCGCGAAGGGGGATGCAGGCATTGATAGGATCCTGTTTGTTCCTGGTGCAACAACAGATTTTTTTTTTCCTGCAATGCACGGCACCCGTGCATACATCCCGGGAAAATGGGCCAGAAGCGGGTATGGCGATTTTTCGCATCTTCCTGTGTTCAAGAGTAAGGCAACAACCCGGAAACGTAAGATTTTTTTCATGGATAACAAAACGCCCACAGAAATGTCCCTGCGATACCCTGCATCTTATGAACCGGTGTACGGTAGCAGGAGAATGTATCACTATCACCAACCATTAAAAGGAAACGGGTAAACACTCTGTACGCAATACCTGGGATTCTCCGTCATGAATTTTTTACATTTTGAGCAAATATCCAAAAAGTCCTTTCTGATTCCGGTACTTACCGGAATAAGTGCAGTAGTGACACTTTTTCTCAATATCGACGGACTAATGCATGGTATCAATACCGTACTTCCCCACCTTTTCTATATTCCGATAATCCTTGCAGCGTATTACTATCCCCGGTGGGGTGTGCCATTCACGCTCCTGCTCTCCGCACTCTATTGCGGGGCGGTCTTTGCTCTGTATCCTGCACATACGGATATCATGACTGCTGCTCTTGCACGGGTTGTTGTCTACATCGTA
>JANXYM010000013.1 GCA_025350045.1 Methanomicrobiales archaeon
GGTGCCGATACCGTGCGGATGTTCCTCATGGGCAGTGCTGAACCATGGCAGGACTTTGACTGGCGAAACGAACTCGTCATGTCGACCAAGAAGCAGATCGAGCGGTTCTATTCAACCATCATGGAGCTGAAAGACGCCAATGGTGAACCGCACGATATCGACAAGTGGCTGGTCAGCCGGCTCCAGTCGCATATCGAGCGGACCACTGAGGCGCTCAACAACTTCCAGACCCGGCAGGCTCTCCAGGAATCCTGGTTCGGGATCGAAACCGACCTGAAGTGGTACCGCAGAAGGTTACCCGAGAACTGTGACGGCAGTCGCGAACTTCACACGCTCTGCTCGGTCTGGATACGGCTTCTCTCACCGTTTATCCCGTTCACGGGCGAGCACCTGTGGAAGGAAATGGCAGGAGAAGGACTCGTCTCGTTTGCCCCCTGGCCGGTTGCCGATAAGAACCTCGTCAGCCCCCGGGTAGAACTCTCTGAGGAACTCCTCTCCCGGACCGTTGAGGATATCGAGTCGATCATGAAGTTGATCCAGCTCACACCCAAGTCGATCACGATCGCCCTTGCGCCCGAATGGAAGCACGATATCTTCCGCACGATTGCACAGTCATCGGATCGCACCACCGTGATCAAGGAGATCATGAAAGACGATTCCATGAAGAAGCGGGGCAAGGATGCAACCGATGCAGCCAAGCAGTGCACCACGCTTATCCACCGCCTGCCCCCGCAGGTAGTTGCGCCACTGGCACAGGACCCGATCAATGAACGGGACGTATTCGAATCAGCACAGGTGTTCCTTGAACACGAGTTCGGTGTGCCGGTGCATATCACCGAAGCCGAAGACGGGGTGCACCTGAAAGCGGCCACGGCATTGCCGTTCAAGCCGGCGATTATTATCGAATAATTTCTCTTTTTTTTATGTTTTACCCCGTGAGATAAAACCAGAAAGCAATAATATGTACGCACCAATTACCCTGTATGCGATATTCTCTCCTTATTATTGTCATGTAAATAATCCTGCTTGCCGGCCCGGTCCAGGCCGCGGTCTTTCCGTGCTCCAACGATGATACCGGAAACATGTTCACTTGTTCCGGGTGCGAAAACATGGGCGTTATATCCATCAATGCCGCTCCCCCCAATGCAAGCATCCTCCTGAATCCCAACCAGAGCACCGCCTCCATGGGAAGTTCCCCGCTCTTCCTGGGCCAGGATCCCGGAACGCACTCTTTTGTGGTCTCACTCTACGGGTATACCGACTATACCGGCCAGTACCAGATCTGCAGCAAAAAAATGACCTATGTCACAGTCCAGCTCACGAAGACCTCCCCGGTTCTCATCGGTAAGGTCAGGACCATGAACACCATTGCCCTTCAGCAGTTCACTTTCCTGCCAACCACAACAATCACTGCCGGATCGGGAATAACCACACTGGCCACAGAACAAGTGACCGTGCCGGTTACCGTAAGCAGTACGAACCCGCCGGCTCCGTCACAGCCGGATGCACTCGGGGCTTTGTCCGTGACGACAACACCAGCGGGGGCATTCATCTTCATTGACGGGGTCCAGCGGGGGGTCAGTCCGGCCTCAATTCCCGGGCTGTCATCAGGGACCCACACCGTGCTGCTGAAACTCGACGGGTACCTGGACATTTCCACACCGGTCATCATTGCTGCAGGTAAAACGCAGGACTATGCTACATCCATGGTAAAGAATGCAGCAGCCCGGGAAACCCCAACAGCCATGGAAAACACAACCGCGGGCCCAAAGAAAGGAACTGCCCCGGGATTTGCATTCACGCTGGCTCTGGCTGCTGTGGGAGCCATCCTCGTGCTGAGGAAACGGTCATAAGAATTCCCAAACCCATTTTTTTTTTAATTCGTACAATTATGGTGGATACTTCACCGTTGGGTAACGGAGAATCAGGACATTTCCCTGAACGGAATTTTAACAAAAAAGATACTTATTGCTTAATTGCCTTCTGGACACGATAGATGACATCCGCAGGAAGAACATGAATTTTATGGGTTGAACCTGCATGGGCAATGAAATTCCGCATAAGTTCCTGATTGTTCGTGCCGCTCGATACATGGCAGCATTCCATTCCGAGATCTTTACAGGTAAATGATGGCATAGTGTTTTCTCATCTCTGCCATTGTATATCCCGGTCCCCAATATGAATATGCGCAAGGCGCCGG
>JANXYM010000025.1 GCA_025350045.1 Methanomicrobiales archaeon
GGCTGCTGCATTCTGCCGGATTCGGGGATATCTCTCAACGGTTAAGAAAAATGACCGGCCGGTTCTCATATCGCTTGTCGGCGCATTTCAGGGAAATCCATTCACACCTACTTGCGCTCACAGGACCGGCTGAATAGTTACATTTTTTTTTATATTTTTTTACCGCATCCGAGCTGGTTAATACGAGGATAACCAATTATTAACTGATGCGTTGCACAACGCTTGCCAGCGGGAGTAAAGGCAACTGTTTTTTTATTGAAGGGGAGAGCGGGGCCCTGCTCATCGATGCAGGACTGAGCGCAAAAGAGACTCTGGGGCGGATCGCTGCTGCAGGTCTTGATGCGGGCCAGATCCGTGCGGTGCTGGTCACCCACGAGCATGGCGATCATATCCGGGGGCTGGATGTGCTCATACGAAAGCTCTCCATCCCTGCGTATGCAACAGAAGGTACGTTCCGGGATTTCCTCGACCACCGTCGCACATCGGATAAGCCGGTCGATTGCCGGGTATGCAGGACTGATGAGGTGTTTTTGGTGGGGGATTTTTCGGTAGAACCGTTTGCCACCTCCCACGATGCTGCCGAGCCCTGCGGGTTTGTCATCTGCGAAAACGGGTTGCGGTTCGGGTACTGTACCGATACCGGTATACTCACCCCGCCTACAGTCGAACGGCTCAAACGCTGCGATGGGATTGTGCTCGAGAGCAATCACTGCCCGGATATGCTCACCAACGGACCGTATCCCGAATCCCTCAAACGGAGGATCCGCTCAAAACGGGGGCACCTCTCCAACCCGGCCGCTGCTTCCTGCCTGATGGCGCTGGGAAAAGACGTGCCCCTGGTGATCCTTGCCCACTTAAGCGAGACCAACAATACCCCCGAGCGGGTAGCAGCCAGCGCCCGGGAGGGTCTCGGCCTCTTCTACGATGAAACGAACGTTATTATTGCAACCCAGTGCGGCACCACCCGGGCCTGCCCGCAATTCCTGTCGTTGTGAGAGAGCCAAAAAATAACTACATCGCATTTTGGTTTTAATAAAAATCACAATCTTAATCCCTGCACCGGCCAAACATCAGGACGAGAAACACCCATGCTCTTTAGGGAATTTTCCGAGATCTGCGAGAAACTCGAGGCAATCTCCGGCCGGCTGGAGATGATCGATCTCATCAGCACCGTGCTGCCCACATTATCCCAAGAAGAGCTGCCGGTCTTTGTGCGGTTTGTCATGGGAAGATGCTTTCCTGACTGGAGTGCACAGAAACTCGGGATCGGCCCCAACCTCCTGTACGAAGCGATCGGATATGTGGCAGGCATTAAAAAAGAGCAGGTGATCGAGAAGATCAACCAGACCGGGGATGTCGGGGGTGCTGTCGAGGAACTGCTGGGGGAAAAGTCGATGACCACGTTCTTCCACGAGGAACTCGACCTTGTCCGCGTAGACCGGGAACTCGTCACCATTGCCGCTATGGAGGGCAAAAAATCCCAGCGGGAAAAACTGCTCGCAGTCCGGAGGCTGCTGGGAAATGCCCACCCGCTCGAAGGGAGGTATCTTGCCCGGATTATGCTTGAAGAGCTCCGTATCGGGGTCGGGGAAGGGAGCGTGCGGGAAGCGATCGCAAAGGCTTTTTTTGTAGACTCAGCCCTGGTTGAACATGCCATGCAGGCGCTGAATGACTCGGGTGAGGTGGCCCGTCTCGCAAAAATTGGGCCTGATGCCTTAAAAGCGGTCCAGATCACACCATTCCACCCGGTGCGGATGATGCTCGCCCAGCAGGGTTCGATTGCCGATATGATCGCTGAGCACGGTGTGATTGCAGCGGAGTACAAATACGATGGTTCACGGTTCCAGTTCCACAAAAAGGGCAACTGGGCCCGGATGTACTCGCGGCGGCTCGAGGATGTGACCGGGGCACTGCCGGATGTGATCCAGCAACTGCTCGGCGCAACCGATCATGACGTTATCATCGATGGGGAAGTCATTGCGATCAAAAACGGAAAACCTATGCCGTTCCAGTCCGTGCTCCGCCGCTTCCGGCGCCGCCATGCTGTGGCCGAGGCAACGGAAGCAGTTGAACTGGTGCCCAATGTCTTTGATATTCTCTGGCTCGATGGCGAGACCTTAATCGATCTTCCGCTTATGGAACGCAGGAAGAAACTCGAGAGCGTTATAAAAATTTTCATCGCTCCTCAGGTGGTGAGCAGCGATGCCGCCGCAATAGAGAAGACCTATACCGATGCCCTTGCTGCCGGGCACGAAGGGATCATGATCAAGGTACCCTCTTCGCCCTATTCACCGGGCCAGCGGGGGAAGAACTGGATCAAGATCAAGCCCGAGGTGGACACCCTCGATCTCGCAGTGATCGGCGCCGAGTGGGGTGAAGGCAGGCGGGCACATGCATTCGGCTCGTTCCTGGTCGCCTGCCAGAATGACGGGAAACTTATACCGCTGAGCAGGGTTGCCACAGGGTTTTCGGATGAGCAGCTTGCCGAAGTCTATGGTCTGCTCAAAGACACCGTGACGGCAAAGAGCGGCAAGGAAGTGACGTTTGAGCCGTCATTGGTCTTTGAGGTGGGGTATGCAGAGCTGCAGGCCAGTACCAATTATGAGGGCGGGTTTGCCCTGCGGTTCCCCCGGTTTATCCGGATCCGTGATGACAAGGATCTCGCTGATATCGAGACACTCGACAGTCTCCGGGATAGGTACAGGCTGCAGGCAAATTCCGCACAGGCGTATAAGGGTTAGAAGGACTCATCGCTATCATGTCATGGGTTGTTAGAATTTTTTTACATCAACACGAGTTTGAACTAATAACGTCTGCGTTACGTATATTACCTGATGGGGGCTGATGCCCCCATACCCCCGAATACGATAACCCCGCCACCCCCGCGGCGGTTTGATAACGTATACTGCTAACACTTCCTTGCCCCGCCGTGCCTAAAAAGAGGCCTTGAGGCAGGGGAGCAGCCCCATAAATATGATCACAAATCTTTCCTTGACAAAACCACAAAGAACCCCTAAAACAACGTCCTCTGGGTTTTGAGTTCAGGAATCAGCGTGCTGTGCCCAAGCCACGATCCGGAACCGAGCCGGGCTGATACTTCAGCAATCGCCACATCAAGTGACGGGCAGACAACAGATGGAGCATGCATCGCTTTCCGGGTCGCCTCGCGTATTACCCAGGTGCCGAGCGGTGCCCAGTAGTCGCTCGATACATTGCGTATGATAATCACCCGGGCACAGCGCCTTATACTTTTAAGATATTCGCAGGCAGCAAGACGGGCCGAGTAGTACGCCCCGGATATCGGCGAGTAGCCTTTCTTGGACATGCCCTCCCGGTCCTGCACAATCACTGCTTCATCTCCCGCCCAGAGGGTCTGCTTCCCCCAAATCTCGATCATCTCGTACTTCCAGTCGCCCGGGACAAGGATGCAGAGGATCCGGTTGCCGTAGCACTCACCGTCAAAAAGACGAATCTCCCCAAGCGGGGGATACCGGGCAATCTCTCGTTTCATCTGTATCGAAAGGGTATCGTCAACTGCGGTGATCGCCCATCGCGTGGGAACGAATTTCCGCCGTTTGCCGAGCAGCCCGGCAGTCATGAGCTTGGTGATCTGGTATACATCGATATCCGAGTCCATGAGGGCCACGCAGGCATCGGTAGCCGTCACATCCGTATCGGAGGTAACCCTGTCCACAGCCCGCTCCACCCGGGCACTCCCGATCACATCCATATGTTTCACGGGTCCGGTCAGGCCAACCGGGGCGACTGTGCCATCGAAATTCAGGCTGAACGCAACCGGCCGGGTAAACAGCACATCGACATCGAGCGGGGTAGTGGAAAGCGCAATCTCCTGCAGGTTACCGGCAACAGCGTGCAGTCCCGCATTACCGCGGATCGTGCGGGCACGGATGCCCACAATATCCTCCATGCCGAGATTACGGTTAATCCAGTCGGGGGGATTATCGGAATCATTGATCAGCAGGGGTCCGCCCTGCACATCGGGATACCCGAAACTGCCGATGAAGACCGAGGGGGAACTGCCCTGGTAATCCATGCTCGGTTTTATCGAACTCTGGGCATGGAAGCGGCTCATGATCGGGCAGCGGGAGAGACCGCACATACCTTTTCCCTTGCACCCGGCACACCGCATCATTCGGGATTCGTCCTTTCAGTCAATACTACCATACCATCTCCCATCGAACCGAAGCTCCCGATCACAGGGTTAAATGACCAGGGACTTGACAACCCTTGGCCTCAAGCTCTGAAAAGGAGATCCGCCAGCCCACATCGTACCGGGCAGCGCATTCGGGGCAGATGAGGATCACCCGGAAGACTTCCCGGGTGGATTTGACAGGGTTATGTCTGACGGCATCCGCACTGAGGAATGAGGTGTGAAACCCGAGTGCATAACCGCAGCCCGGGCAGACATGGAGCTCATCTTCAACCGCGAGGAATTGTATTTCACCAGGGACCGGCATGGAAATCGTACCAGAGCATTTCGATGTTGAGCAGATATTATAATTTCCTGCGGTTCGCTGCTGCCACGATGATATCAGCAGCACTCTTCCTCCCGTTGATCGCAGCATGCACCTCCTGGAAGGGGCGGGGTATGAGCGCTGCGGTCTCGGCGATCTTCTGCTCAAGCTCCTCTTTAGTCACCGTCTTTCCGTTCACAAACGTGCCTGCGCCCATCTTCACGATCTTCCGGGCATTGTTCTGCTGCTCCGGGTGGTTCGGGTCCATGATGATCAGTACCGGTTTTTCAAACAGCAGTGCTTCATGAAGGGTAGTAAGCCCCCCATGCACAATGGCGATCCGCGCCTTTGCCAGGTGCTCGTAGATATTGGGGACATAACCATGCGAGAAAAAATTATCAGAAGATGCCGGAAGTTCCGGGCCGGTATAAAATGCATCGAAGATCAGCTCCTTGTGCTGATCGGCAATGGCCTTTAACAGGGTATACAGGTGAAGTTTGTACGGTTCGCCGCCAAAACTGGTGAATATGGTACTCTTCTCATTGTTGTACCGGGTGGGATCGAATTCATAGAACGGGCCGGTGAAACTGAAGCGGTCCTTGTCACGCTTTGGAATCAGGAGATTAAACTCACTGATTGTATCCGGTGCCGGATAATCCGGGATAATAATATGGGTAGCGAGGCGCAGGTACTGCTGAAGAAGGAAGTTTAAGATCTTCCAGACCGGGTTTGTCTTCCCGTCGAGACCGCTGAAATAGTTCTGGTTGGTGATAAAAATGCACGGGACTTTCCGGAATTTTGCGGAGATTACCCCCCCGAACATGGTATCACACACTATGCAGTCAAAAGAATGAGTCCTCAAAAGACGACGTGCCCGGGCTGCGGATTTCAGCAGGTTGTACGGGATCCATTTCGAGAACATGAGCGTTTTTTTAAGACTGAAGAATCCTTCGTCTCCTTCGAGATAGACTTCCCGCGGGGTTTTGTGCAGGTGGGTACATCCATGCTGCTGCATGAAGTCATAGGATTTGCCATAGCCGGCAAAGTGGACGGTGTGTCCCTGCTGCTGCATGTAGTGCCCGAGATGGAGGCAGCGGGATGCATGCCCGAGTCCTTCACCGCAGACGACAAAGAGGATCTTCATAAAAACCTTCCACTGACTTTTTTTAGGCTGTGTTCAGGAGGTGAGATGATTACCGGTTCCGCACATCATGCTGCTGGATCGAATGTATCTTCAGCACACATTTCCTCTCCCGGCACAATAATGCCGGGGATAGGGTGAGGAGGGCGATGCCCCCCCGTAACAAGGGTCAATACCGCCTCTGCCAGCCTTAATAACCGCAGGATCTCACGCTACTGTCAGGTCCCCCATCGGTCCAGGAGACCTTCTGGCTGTATCGCCACGTTATGCCAGTAGTTTTGGAGGTCTGCTCCATTAAAAGTGATTGGCCCGGGCAGGGTTCGATAAGGCCGGCCACATCAGATGCAGGTAACGTAAGAGCGGTGGTATCGCCATAGTCATTTATACCAGCGGGCAGATACCGGGGGATTATGACCGGCGCAGATCTCATCCAGATGCTCTCTGTCCTGATCGAAGTCATCATCGCGGCGGGTGCAGTATTCATTGCAGTAAAAAAGCAGAAACCTTTTGGCTGGGCGGTTGCTGCCACGTTTGCTCTCTACGTGTGCTTCGATCTCTCGCGGATGGGGATGATCCCGTTCCCTGCCGGGATGGATGCGTTCCTCTTCCTTGGAGCAAATATTGCGATGCTCATCGCTGTCTGTCTGATGATTCAGGAAAGATAAAGAAATGATGGGCCCGCTGAGATTCGAACTCAGGACCTCCGCCATGTCAAGGCGACGTCATAGCCAACTAGACCACGAGCCCTCTTAAAGTCTGATGCTCTATAGCATACGTTCTGGTATTATTAAAAATTAGTGTACTGATTCTCCAGGATCGTGCCTTGCAAGGGTTCCCGTGACCTTTAATACACACACGCGCCCATGCTAAAAACAAGGTGATTGTATGACTGAAAACACTGATACAAAACGACAACTCTTCGTCTTTGAGCAGGATGCGGGCCGTCTTGAACTGCTTATCCGCATTCTCTACTGGATCCTGATCGGCATCGTCCTCTGGGTGTATGGCATCATCGCGTTCATCTGCCTGTTCATCCAGTGGTTCCACATCCTGATCCTTGGCAGCAGGAATGAGTTTCTCTCGAACATTGCCAAAGGGTATCTCGAATACCTGGTAACCGTTATGAGTTACACGTATCTCATGACCGATAAGCGCCCGGAGATCTTCCCCGCAACAGTGAAGATTTACCAGGAATCCGGCTGATCCAGACCGGAGCCGGTCAACCCATTTTTAAAAAAAATCGCAAAGATACGGACGAATGGATATTTCCTGTGGTCCGGTTACCTGATAATCACGCATCTTCCTTCCACCCCAACCGGTCCGGCCCCTCCGGACAAGTATCCTTTCTGGATCCCGGTTTAAAAGTTTTTTAACCAAGTAAAGGCAATACCAGATTCGTGGGAATTCTCGCTTCAGTTATTGCCTTCTTCTCAAAACTATCCGGGAAGAAAAAGCCACCGGTCCATGAGAACTGTGCCTTCTGCGGGGAACGGGTGTACCTTCCGTTCCCCTGTGAATATTGTCACCGGTATTTTTGCGGGAAACACCGCCTTCCCTGTGAGCATGACTGTAAAAATATCGGGGAGTGGAAGAGAGCATCACCATCGGGAGGAACGATTGTGGAGAGTAAAGCGGGAAATCTGTTTGTAAGGAAATGACCAAAAGCAAAAAAAGCATTGCCTGAGAAAACGGATCATAAAAAAAAGGTGCTGGGAAAATTCATCGGAGGGGGCGGACCTCCGCTCACAACGGGCGATCCGGAGTCCGCCCGGGTTAAACCACGAAATTCCTCATTACCAGACCCGATTGGGATAGTGCAATTACGGATGAAAGAATGGACCGCCGTCCACGGCCAGAGTATGGATATGCCGGATGCCTCATAAACATTCAGGTATGCAAAGGGAGTTATGCCAAACACAAAGGAGGGGGGGAGGAATCCGGAAATACTGCGAAGCCGGATCCTGTTTTTTTCCACCGGTTCATCTGTGGGGGGATTTTTAAATCGGGACATACGGGGGAAGCAAGCCCGGTAACCGAAAGGAAGGGACACTCTCATGGCGCTCCGCTGTCCACCCCTGCCTCCGTAAGGAATAAACAGCAATGAATATAGCAAAACACCCCCCAAGTTGATTTACAGGAGATAAACGAATTTTCCGTACTGCGAATGTAAAACCAGAACCTGCATGGGCAGAAGACCGGTCATGTAACGTACCAGGGAGTATCGCCCGGTACCTCGTATTCATCGCCATTGTTATTGCCCTGATTGTAATCCCGGCTGCTGCCGGAACAATCCCTGACATGCCAGTACCGGAGGGAAAAACCGCCCCTGACAGTGTGCAGATCGGCATCTATGTTGTAGACTTCAACCGGGTTGATGTGGGAGCCGGGACGGTCGGGGCGGATTTTTACCTCCACCTCAAATCCGATACGCCCGTATCGATCAATGATTTCGAGCTAATGAACGGGATGATAACATCAGCCTCAACGGTCAACGACACTCCTTATGAAAAGGAGTATCGGATCGTTGCAGTCCTGACGAATGAACCGGATCTCAGCCGTTACCCCTTTGACCGGCACACGCTTGTCATCAAAATCGAGCCAAAAATAAAAAACGAACGGGAGATCGTCCTCGTGACAGACGCAACGGAGAACGGCCTCGATCCCGAAGCAGACCTTCCGGGATGGACGTTTACCCACACCCGCACGGTAGTCACGAACAAAACGTATATCACCGGTGAGGTTCCCTACTCCCGGGTTGTCTTTTCCTATGGCATAGTGAGAGATGCCACATCGACCATCCTGAAATTTTTCCTGCCGATCATGCTCATCGTCATCGTCTCCCTCTCATCCCTGATGATGAAGGTCTCGTCCCGGCTGGGCTTAAACGCCTCGATGTTCCTTGCCGCCGTCCTCATACACTGGCGCGTAGCCGATGCAATCCCGCTGGTCGCCTATGCAACCTTCCTTGACCTGTTCATGATCATGACGTACGCAACGCTCGTCATGGTGCTCGTATCCGGCATCCTTATTCTGAAATTCACGGAAAACAAGGATACGGCCCGGGTTGATCTCGTAAACCACTGGTCGATCCGCATCATCCCGGTGATCTCGATCGTGGCCTATTTCCTGCTCTTCCTCACACTCGTACTATAAGGGATCGTACCGATATGCATTCATTTTTTACGGGGATAAATATGAGAACCGCTACAGGTCCGGGAAAGCATGGCCAATCTCACGCACTACCAAAAAACTGGTCTGGGTGATAAGCATGCGGCGGGATTTACCCGAAAAGGGAAACAGATGAAATTATATTACTGCTGCAACCCGTGAGCTGGTCCTCGCAAGCGTATAGGTCAGATGACCCAGTCCGGCGGTTGTATTGGTGATAATTGCAAGGAATTCTTCACCGGAAACCGGTGTAAGTATGAGGGCCCCGTCCCGGTATTCCAGCAGGATCTGCTGAAGGGAGCCCATCATTGTTGCCGCCCCATTCTGCTCAAAAAACCGTATCGAACCCGAACAGAGTGCTCCAAGAGCATCGAGATCTGAAGGGCGGGTTTTCTCCACAATCTCGATGACAAAGCCGTCACGCCCGACCAGGGCTGCAGTGGTCACTCCTTCCATAGTCAGGAATTCAAACAGGATCTTTTTCAGCATGATTAGCTCCCCAAAGGCCGGCTGGTTAAAAATGCCGCAGTCTCTTAACGAAAAAGATCTCCCTGGTGTCCACATAGTAATGAAGACAATCACATTTATGATCTCCTTTGAAAAACGGGTTTTTTTAATCCCGTGGGACATCCCCAGAGTACCGTTCAACTACCCGGTCAGAAAAAACTCCGGGGGATACCAAAACCGCAAGACTATCCTCATGCAATCCCGCACACCTGTTTTCATTGATGAGCACGCGGTGGCAATTTCGAGGGAGCGGACGGGCACTGGCAACAGGAGTATAAAGGGCAGGGATGGCACGACGGGAGTAAAAGATGGAGTGAAAACCGGTGTCATCCGTTTATCCCGGATCTCCCGCCGGCACATTCCGGCTCCGGTTCAGATAAAGACCGACACCCACCGGGATGAGGAATGTCACGGTATAGTACACGAATACATCGGTTTCGTAATAGTGCTCCTGGAACAGCATGACGATGAACAGGTAGTCGAGCACTATGGCAATCAGTACCCATGCAACCCCGACACCCGCATAATACGGGAGGGGGATGCGTTCCCGCTTCCTGAACCACCACCACACGATCGCGATCGTGACCGGAGTGAAGACGGCAATGAGGATCCAGCCCATGATTCCTGCATAAGGCGAAAAGAACAGTACCAGCGATGCGAGATACCCGATCAGCCAGAGCGCCATGCCGAGTCCTGCGGTATCTTTGACCAATTGCATCATGTTCGATATTTTTGCCGTTTCGTAGTCTTGTGCTTTGCGATAGAGGAATCATGTCCATCATCGTGCAGCCCCCCTTTTTTATATCCAAATCATAACAACCATAGATCCATATGATTGACGCTATCGTAACAAAGGTGAAAGGATTCCTGACAAATCCTGTTGAAACCTTCCAGCAGTCAAAGAACGATGAACCGGGTGTTGTTTTCACGTATTTTGGCGCACTTCTCCTGCTCCATGCCATCCTTGCCGCACTTATCACGGCAATCGGGATCGATACCATGCCACGGTTTGCCGGGATGCCGGGGGGAATTGCCATCCCGGTCGTGGTATTTTTCATGGCACTGGTTGGCGGGTTTATCTGCACACTTATCTTTGCCGCATGGCTTCACCTTTGGGTGTACCTCCTGGGCGGGCGCAAGGGAATCATGCAGACCATCAAAGCACTCATCTACGGCAACACACCCCGCCTGCTTCTCGGGTGGATACCCTTTGTCGGGTTCATCTTCATGCTCTGGTCACTGGTCCTTGGCATACTGGGAATCCGCGAGCTCCAGGAGATGGATACCACAAAAGCGATCCTTGCCGTTGCCATAGCGGTCATGATCCCGCTCATTCTCCTCATTCTCCTTGCGGCCTGGTTCATGATCTCGTATATGACCGTTTCAGGTATGCCATTCCCCCCGAGTAACACCTTCCCGGCTTCGGTAAATTAAGGACCCGTATGGGGAGCATCAGGAACCATTCTTTTTTTGCGATTTCTGGAACTATGCTTTCTTCAGAATTGCATGGCCATTTTCATCCAACCCACTCACCTGTTTTTGTGATCATCATGGGATGGCTCGCGGGAGGGGGGACTCCCATGCCCGGTTTTTTTTCGATCAGTATCTGATGAAAAAAATTCGTAACTATTCAGATATCTTCTGACAAACAAACCGGCAGATCAAAATACTAATAACTCTTCATAGAAATTGATGGCAGTCAACCGCGAAGAGCTTCTGGATTTATGCAGAACCAATCCGGAAGCCATAGCCGACATCATAGA
>JANXYM010000036.1 GCA_025350045.1 Methanomicrobiales archaeon
CCCCAACCCCGCCGGAAGCCCCCACCCCGCTCCCGGTCCGGCCCCCCATTGCCCCCACGGCACCGGTTGGTCCGCAATCTCCTGTTGGTCCACAACCCCCCGTAATTCCGGTCCAGCCCTTGGTCCCACCAGTTCAACCACCAGAACCTCCATTACCCCCACCACCGCCGCCGCCACCTCTCCCGTCACCGGGTGAGATCAAGGCACTCATCGACCGGAAGAATGCCCTCCTCCAGCAGCAGACCGATCTCCGCAAACAATGGTTTGACCGCAAAGCCCTGGAGGATGCCGTGTATAAAGCAAAAATGCTCGACCACAAACATGCAATACGGGCGATGTTCCTCGGAGGGAAGAAAGTCGTTGACGGGATTACGGATCCCAAAGGCCAGATCTATGATGGGGTCAAGAAGAAACTTGGCATAGAGACGCCCCTCGATAAACTAAAAGATGGCTTTTGGGGTAAAGAAGTCGAGATGAAAGATGTGGCCAAAGACTGGAAGGCTGCACGGGACGAGCTGCAGCGGCTCCAGGGAGAACTCAACCGCATGCCCTCAAAAGAGGATATGCTTGGCTCCATGCGGGATCTCAACCAGAAGATAGGGCAGGTTGACTCCCAGTTAGCCAAACTCCAGTATGGGGGTACATAAGATGATCCGGACACGATCAGCCATGTCGGTACAAGGAGAATCATCATGAACCCGGATGAATTTATCGCAAAAAGCGATCAGGTTGCCCTGCTCGGGGCGTTATTACCTGGAGAACGCAGCCAGGTCTCCCCCCTGCTGCCTGAGGCGGACCTTCCCCGGCGCGAACAGGCAAAACGTGATCTGCTCTCTTCGGGAATCCTGGACAGCAACGGGGAGATCGACAAACGGCACGCTGCCACGTTTGCGGTGCTTGCCCACGCCCGGCACAGGGTCAGTGTCTCGTTCTTCTTCCCCGGCCGGCAGGTGACTGTCGACCGCTTATTCGGGGAGAAAGGTGACACAGTAACCCTGTTCGAAACCGATGAGGGAATGACTGCTGTCGGTCTGGACGTTGACGTGGACGAGGTTCTGGACTCCATTGATTTTTCCGATGATGAAAAAAGCGTTCACGTTCCGCTGGTTGCCGTTGCGCTGGACCAGCAGGGTTTTTCCCTTTTTTCTGCGATTCTTGATGGAGAACGCTCATCGGTTATCTCAGCGCTCGGTATTAACGGGGCAGATGATACGTCGATTCCCCCGGTCATTCATACCCCCGGAACCGTTGAAAATACCCTGGCTGCGTACCAACCCTCAAACGGGGAATTTCCCTGGCTGCGGATTGCAGCGGATCTCTCCAGCAGCGCTGACCTGCTGAAAGGAGAGAATATCAGATCCCGGATGCAGATCCTCGCAGGCCAGGGTCTCCTTGTCCCGGTAGCCGGAGGATACCAGCTTTCTGGGGACGTCAATGCGATGGTAAAGCGGCTCGTTCTTACCGACCTGATCCTTGACATTTCCATACGGAAGGGTACCCTGGAGAAAGAAGATCTTCCCGATGAGGGCTATTGCATTCGCGGTGATGGAACTTTATTGTGGATTACAGCCCGTTCTGACTGGCCCGGCATCGTCTCGATGCAGTACATGCCGGCCGGTATCCTTGTCGAACTGGTAAAAAACCTGCTTGCAAATCCGGAGTATTCCTTTGTCCCGGTAGCAACCGCCCATGTTCCCGCCACTCCAGCATCTGCACCGCAGACCGGGGCTCCGTCACCCAAAAAGTTCTGCTCACAATGCGGTGCTACGGTCAGACCGGGCCTGAAGTTTTGCAGCAGCTGCGGTGCAAAGCTCGCATAATTTTTCCCCATTTTTCCGGTTGACACGGGCAGGGAACCCGGATAAAACACAACCCATAAAAAATCAGGAGACCATTCATTATTTATTCCGTCTTAATTGAAGACGGCAATTCCTCCGGTGAATACTCATGGCGAACAATTCCCCTGCAAATACCCCCATGGAATGCCCAAAATGCAAAAGCCCGATTACTGCCGGCATGAAGTTCTGCGAATCCTGCGGTGCAAAAATTGAACAAACACCCGCCTGCGAACAGTGCGGCGCCCCACTTCTCCCGAATGCAAAGTTCTGCGAATCGTGTGGAAAGCTCGTTGCTGTACAACCGGTTCCCCCCGTTTCAGCAGTACCCGGAACCCCGGCACCTGCTGAGGCCAGTGCATCCCCTGCGGCAAAAACCCCGGATGCTGTATCCGTCGGGATAAAAAAACCGGCTCCCGCTCCCGAACCTGCAGCCCCCGCAACAGTGAAAGCACCCGATACGAAATCCCAGGAAAAACCGAAAGATTCTGTACCGAAAATCCCGGGAAAAGCGCCCGAATCCCGCACCCAGACCCTATTGATCGCCGGCGTCGTGGGACTTGTCATCATCGCGGCTCTTGCTTATTTCGTGCTCCTGCCGATGCTTGCCGGAACAGGAACTACGAGTGCCGGGAACAGCGGTATCCCCTCCGGAGCCAGCCCGACACCGACCGCTTCAGCAGGGGGCTTTCCTGCCCAGAGTGCTGCACCTTCGTCAACCGCTTCTGCTCAGAGTTCCGGTTCCGTATCATTTAGTCCGGAACCCACCCAGACTCCACCAGCAGAACTTTTTGTTACCTACGAGGCTGAACGCGATCCAATCACGGGACTAGTCACGGTTACTTTCAGGGGGGGGGCCGGCCAGAACGGAGTCCAGGATGTTTCGATCCGTTTATCACGGTCCGATGGCCAGATCCAGACCCAGACGTTCAAACCTCAGCAGATTGGTAGTTTTACCACCCTGCAGGGAACCAGAATGACCGACCGTATCGAAGTGATCGCAAATTACTATAACGGCCAGAAATACCGGATTATCGATACACTCTTCGAGTACAAGGCACGGAATTAATCTTTTTTTTGCTCTGCTGAAACGCACATGAACGGGAGTTCGCATCCGGATGATGAAAATCAGATAACCATTTCTTTTTTGGTTTTATGAGTATACCCTCCCCCTTGGGGGGTCGCTCGGCCGCCTCATTGGGGCATCGCCGGGCAGATCGGTTAAAGAG
>JANXYM010000052.1 GCA_025350045.1 Methanomicrobiales archaeon
TGCCGACGATGTTGCCGAGCGGGTGCTCAATACGCACTTCATCCGGGACTTAATGGGCAACCTGTCGGCATTCTCGAAGCAGAAGTTCCGGTGCACGAAGTGCAACACGAGCTACCGCCGGATCCCGCTTGCCGGCAAGTGCACGAAATTCAAGGGCAAGCACCCGTGCAACGGCAACATCATTCCCACAGTGCACGAAGGTTCGGTCAAAAAATATCTCGAAATGTCCCGCGAGATCTGCAGGAAGTACAAGGTCTCGGAATACACCAAGCAGCGGGTTGAGGTGATCGACCTTGCGATCCAGTCGACATTCGGCGACGTGAAGGAGCAACAACTCGGTTTAGCGGATTTCATGTGATATCGGATCCCGCCCCGTGCTGATGATCCCGTCTCCATTCCCTCCGGTTTCCTGTCATGTACCGGAAGAACGGCCCCGTTGATTCCGGGCATGCACCTTTTTTATCATCCCGCTAACATCCATACAGGCAGTGTATGGTCCACACGCACCGGGATTTTAAAAAACCCTTACAACTCGCGCTGGTTATCACGTTTCTCTTTTTTCTCGTAGAACTTGCAGGAGGCCTGATCTCGGGTTCGCTTGCATTGGTCAGCGATGCCGGCCATATGTTCAGCGACGTGCTGGCGCTCCTCCTTTCCCTTGGTGCGATCACCCTGGCAGCCCGGCTCCCTTCCAAGGAACGTACGTATGGATTCCTGCGGGCGGAGATCTTTGCAGCTTTTATCAATTCCCTGCTGCTGATGGCAGTCAGCGGAGTTATCCTCTGGGAAGCATGGCAGCGGTTGCTGAACCCCTCACCGATCCAGAGTAGTCTCATGGGTGCGGTGGCGGTGATCGGTCTTATTGCCAATATCGCTGTTGTATTCCTGCTGCACGGTAGTCACAACCTGAATATAAAGAGCGCGTTCCTGCATGTCATCGGCGACGTAGTCTCATCGGTTGCGGTAATTGTCGCAGCCGTCTGGATCGCCTTTACCGGGCAGGTGTTCATTGATCCCCTCCTCTCGGGATTCATCGCAGTCCTGATCATAGTCTCTGCTGCCGGCATCCTGCGCGAGACCATTGCCATCCTCCTCCAGTTCACCCCGCGATCCGTGGACTTTGACGCCGTCATTGCGGACATGACAACGGTTAAGGGAGTTGCCGGTGTGCACCACGTCCACATCTGGAGCCTCAGCTCTGAAATCCACGTTCTTGATGCCCATATCTATTCCTGCGAACAGGATGTGACAAAAATCGGTGAGATAAGACGGGAGATCAAGCAACGGCTGGAAAAGTACCATATCCACCATTCCACGCTGGAGGTTGAATGTGAGGAATGTGCACATTGTGCGATCGTGGAACTGGTCTCCGGGCACAAGGAATAATCATTCAAGGCCGGATGCGAAAACGATTTATCTTTGTGTCCTGCCTGCAGGCAGATCAGTTGAGCTTATTTATTCCCTTCACTAACATTATCCCATACCAAGCGGGGATAGCCAAGCCTGGCCAACGGCGATAGACTCAAGATCTATTCTCGAAGGAGTTCGTCGGTTCGAATCCGGCTCCCCGCATCAGGTCCGTTTTTTGTTCAGTTCCGGATGTTTTTTTTAAGTAATCGGAGAAGAGCCGAAATAATATCATGCCGGAGCACCATAAGATGATTATATGCCGTTATGTTCATCCTGTGGAACGGAGATCGCTCCCGGTAAAAAATTCTGCGAAAATTGCGGTGCCCCGGTTGAACCGTCTGCTGCACCGGCAGTTCCCCCCGCCGTCCCTGTTGTTCCCGCTTCACCGCAGGTCGTCCCTGTAAAACCGGCCGGCGGATCCGGGAAAACCTATCTGGTTGCCGGCATTATTATCCTGCTCGCAGTCATTGCAGGAGGATATTTTGTCGGTCTGCCCATGATTTCCGGGATGCAGACCCCCGGAACAGGCTTCCCCCCGGCTCCTTCCATACCCACGCAGGTACCGGTAATACCCGCTCCGGAGATGACCACTGTCCCGGTAACCACAAGTACTCCTGTCTCCCTCCAGACCTATGAAGAAAAATATACTGAATCCTACAATCTTGTCT
Organism: Methanomicrobiales archaeon; assembly: GCA_025350045.1. Classification (GTDB taxonomy): domain Archaea; phylum Halobacteriota; class Methanomicrobia; order Methanomicrobiales; family Methanospirillaceae; genus Methanoregula. Next base: position 2,079 of record JANXYM010000052.1, read on the forward strand.
ATAGTTTCAATCATGGGTTTGTTGGCGGGCAGAAAGAGGTCTTTACCCAGGACCTGACCCGGCCTCCCCTCTATATCAAGTTCGATGTCGTGCCAAAGATGTATTCCGGCGAGAAGACCGTTGATATCGGACTCCACTCTGAACGTGTTGTCCCTTCCTCATACCCGAGCCCGAACGCATATTTCAAAGTGAGCGTATATGACGCCGGCAACGGGGGACTTATTGAGGAGCAGGGATTCAACAAAGGGTACGGCGTGACCACGAAACAGGAATTCATGGTACGGACGCCCGGCAATTACCGGGTGGAGATGACCGGTAATGATGTCATGGCAGATGTCAGGATCCTGGTTGGAAAATAATCACACTCCCCAATCAGATCAGCAATACGGGAATCTGACCTGGTGGCCGGACAGGGAATCTCCCGGTGCCCTATGCAACATTGATGTAAGGGCACAGGTAACAGGATAGTACAGAGCCTGATCCGGATAACAAGGCAAACACCGGCAAAACCCGCCCAACGGATCAGGAACCCCCCGTTCAGTTATACCCGCTCCCGGTGTCCCATGGATCTTAACTTGTTTCTGCAGGGAATGATCATCGGTCTCACGCTTGCCGTACCGGTGGGCCCCATTGCCCTGCTGTGCATCCAGCGGGCGGTCACCGATGGCAGGCTCCACGGGATCATCTCAGGTATGGGGGTGGCAACCGCAGATTCCTGTTACGCTGCGGTAACCTTCTTCGGGCTTACGTTCATATCCGGGCTGATCCTCGCCCACCAGTTCTCCCTCCGGCTCGCCGCCGGGGTGGTCCTCATCTTTGTGGGAATCCGCATCTTCCTCTCACTACCGGCCCCGCTGAACGAAAAGACCGGGCACGAGACGTATCTCAAGGATTACCTGTCGATGGTTGCCATTGCGATTGCCAATCCCCTGACGCTCATCTTCTTTGTTGCGATCCTGCCCGGCTTTGGTGTGGTACTCACTGAAAATTCTGTTCTTTCCGCATCGGAGTTTGTCGGGGGTGTCTTTTTCGGCTCCACACTCTGGTGGATCATTCTCTGTGGTTCGATTGGCTCGGTGCGTTCCCGCATCACGGCTGAGCACCTGGGGCTGATCAACCGGATATCCGGGGTGCTGATTGTCGTTTTTGGGGTGGGGATGGTGCTGTTGATCGTTATACCCTATTTGTAGGGATTGGGATGAATCCACTTATGGAGTGCAGCGAACGGTTTCCCGATTCGTTGGGGTGCAGTCTGTCCAATTCGTGATTCCCTAGACTTATGGTGCATCGCTCTACCTTGGATTTTTAAATTTGTGACAATAAAAAAGATCTATAGTATATGCAATAATCAGTCCAAAATTTTTATTGTCTGGATGAAATTGGATTTTTGGATCTGCCTGGTTGAAAAAAAGTGATCAGAGTGATCTGATGTTTACTTTGTATTGTTTGATAATCAATGATGTTATTGTTGGCAGCTGATATCTCAGCATCACACCAGTCCCCGGTGTTGCACCGTTTACCAGTGACATCCCCAGTGTTTTCTGGAAGTAGTTATCCCAGGCAACCGAATAATCCTGTACTGGATTAGGTGTATATTCAAGGAAAACAGGAGAAATCAGAGGTGGTGAATC
>JANXYM010000065.1 GCA_025350045.1 Methanomicrobiales archaeon
CCCAAAATCACCCCGCCATCCGCGTCAGCAATCCCTTAAGGGAATTTTCTCCCTGCAGATTACCGGAGAGATATCCCGCCCCCCGCGATGCGATTGCCGGTTCCGGGGACGTGCAATGCCGGCGGTTTTTTCGTGCATCTCCCTACGATGGTTTCCGGGCGCGAAAGGATCGGTCAACTGATGGGATGCCGGGCAGGGATGCCGGAATGAACGGGCAGAACGCTGCAGGAATGTCGAGGAGGCGGGTACAGGATCCCCCGTTCAGTACGAAATACCGGGAGGAACGGTACGGGCAGCGGGGTTTCCGGGGGAAAACAGGAGTTGGACATCCATGAAGATATCGGTTGTTGGCGGCGGCTATGTGGGCATCGTTACAGGCACCTGTTTTGCCCGGCTCGGGCATGAGGTGACGATCATTGAGATCGATGCAGGGAAAGTAGCGGCTGTCAACAACGGACAGCCCCCCATCTATGAGATAGGTTTGGAAGAACTGCTACGGGAACATGCAGCAAAAAACCTCCGGGCAAGTACCAGCTTTGCATCCATTGCATCAGCGGATTGTGTTTTTATCTGCGTGGGAACACCCCCAAAACCGGATGGCAGCCCGGATCTCTCCTTCATTGCATCGGCCAGTGCGTCGGTCGGAACCCACGTAAAAAACCGTGCCTCGTATTGCTGCATTGTGGTGAAGAGTACCGTTCCCCCCGGTACAACAGAAAAAATCGTGATGCCGGCGGTGCTGAAGCAGGCCGGAACAGCAGGCGATGCGATCGGGTTTGCCATGAATCCCGAGTTTCTCCGGGAGGGACGGGCTATTGAGGATTTTATGCACCCGGACCGGATTGTCATTGGCAGTAATTCTCCCCGGGCCGGAGAACTTGTGGAGCAGATATACCAGGGTATTTCCGCACCCGTGATTCACACCAGCCTTTCTGCTGCTGAAATGATCAAGTATACCGCAAATGCCTTCCTTGCCACCAAGATCTCGTTTGCCAATGAGCTGGGAAATATCTGCAAGCACCTGGGCATCGATGTGTATGAAGTGATGAAGGGTGTCGGCTATGATCCCCGCATAGGGCCGTTATTCTTAAACGCCGGGGCCGGCTTTGGGGGCAGCTGTTTTCAGAAGGATGTTTCTGCCCTGGTTCACCTGGCAAAAGAGGTGGGGGAAGACCCGGTACTCTTACAATCGGTCCTCTGCGTAAACGAACAACAGCCTCACCGGATGATTGCCCTGCTGGAAGGAAAACTCGGCAGCATAGCCGGAAAACGGATCGCTGTCCTCGGGCTTGCCTTCAAGGACAATACAGATGACATACGGGACTCGAGAGCAGTGCCCGTAATCCGGGAGTTACTGCAGAAGGGAGCAGTTGTGTCCGCCTATGATCCCATGGCAGTTCCCCCCATGCAGCGGCTCTTTCCCGGCATTGAGTACTGCTCCAGTGCTGCCGGGGCACTCAACGGAGCGGACGGGTGCCTGGTGATGACCGAATGGCCCGAGTTTTCCCGGCTGGACAAGGAGTTTGATCTCATGGCGCAGAGGATCATTATCGAGGGACGCAGGATCCTTTCCTGTAAGGGGGCCGACGGGATATGCTGGTAGACCATGGGTCATCGGGAGACAGGAGGATATATGAAAAAGGAGCATGAGATACGCAAAGTCGTGATCCCTGCGGCGGGATTTGGCACCCGGTTTTTACCGATTACAAAAGCCCAGCCAAAAGAGATGCTGCCGGTGGTGGATAAGCCGGTGATCCAGTACGTGGTGGAAGAAGCGATCCTCTCGGGTATTGACGATATCCTCATTATCACCGGGCGCAACAAGCGGGCCATTGAAGATCATTTTGACCGGTGTTTTGAGCTGGAATCGCACTTCACCAACAAGGAGAAAAGTCCCTATTCCGATGCCCTGGACCTGCTTGCGGATTTTCCCAATATCCATTTTATCCGCCAGAGAGACCAGAAGGGTCTTGGGGATGCCATCCTCCATGCCGAGCGGCATTGCGATGATGAACCCTTCGCCGTTCTCTTAGGAGACACGATATGTGTGTCGCCAGAAAATACCAGCCCCTGCACCCGCCAGATGATGGATGCCTATGCACGCTGTCACCGGCCCATCATCGCGGTTGAACCGGTTCTTAAAAACAAGATTAAGGATTATGGGATCATTGACGGCAGGGAGATCGAAAAGGGGGTCTATGAGATCCGGAATATCATTGAAAAACCCAAGCCCGCCGATGCACCCTCAAACCTGGGTGCCATCGGGCGGTACATCCTTACTCCCGAAATATTTGAGCGCCTGCGCGAGTGCCCCCCGGGGTACGGAGGAGAGCTCCAGCTCACCGACGCCTTACGGAAACTGGACCGGTCGATTGGCCTTGTCACCAACTGCCGGCGCTATGATATCGGCGATAAGATGGGCTGGATGAAATCCAGTATCGAACTATCGCTCGAACGGGAGGAATTTGCCGGTGAACTCCGGCAGTTCCTGTCCCGGCTTCTCAAAGGGGATCAGCCATGACATTCGATCCAAGGGAGGAACTGGCAGTCATCCGGAAGAATCTTGGCGATATCTCCTTTGAAGACCAGCGCGTGCTTGTCACGGGCGGTGCCGGGTTCCTTGGCTCCTGGATGTGCGATACGCTTCTTACTTCCGGGGCACAGGTGCTCTGCATAGACAACTTTGCCAGCGGGCAGTGGTCCAACATCCGGCACCTGGCGGACCATGAACGGTTCTGTTTTATTGAACACGACATCTCAACTCCGCTCCCGGTTGACACCCCGGTTGACTATGTCTTTCATATGGCCAGTCGTGCCTCACCCTTTGAATTCGAACACTTCCCGATCCAGATTCTCAAGGCCAACACCATGGGTGTGCTCACGGCTCTTGGAATTGCAAAAAAATACGGGGCAAACGTGCTCTATACCTCCACCAGTGAAGTGTATGGTAACCCGTCGGTTGTCCCGACCCCGGAGTCCTATTATGGCAACGTGAACTGTGTCGGCCCGCGCGGATGTTATGACGAGGCGAAGCGGTGCGGGGAGGCCTACGTGGTCGCGTACCGGCGCCAGCACCAGCTCAAAACCCGGATTGCACGAATTTTTAATACCTACGGCCCCCGGATCCGGATGGATGGTATTTACGGGAGGGTGATCCCCCGGTTTATCGACCAGGCGCTGAACGGCGAGCCCCTCACGGTTTTTGGGGAGGGTGCACAGACCCGGAGTTTTACGTACGTGACGGACCAGATTGAGGGGCTGCTCCGGCTTGCGGCCCTCGATGCAGCGGAAGGCCAGGTGATCAATATCGGGAATACCAACGAGATCACGGTGCTCGAACTGGCACACAGGGTGATCGCCCGTACCGGTTCGGCCTCGGCGATCTCCTTCAGTCCGCTTCCCGAGGATGATCCCCTCCGGCGGAACCCGGATATCACCAAAGCCCGGGAGATCCTTGGCTGGAGCCCCAGAGCTGCGCTGGATTACGGGCTGATGAGGACGATTGCGTGGATGAAATCCCAGGTGGAGTGAGACGTAATTATCCTATAAAAACAGGATAAAAAAATATTACATGCACATAAGCCTGATTTAATAACAAAAAACGCGTATAAAAAAATAAAAAACCCGGACTCATGGCAGACAACACAATATTAATTACGGGCATCAGCGGCTTTGTGGGTGGTTACTACAGTTCATTTCTCAACCACACGAAAAAAGACTGGACAATCCACGGGATCAGCCGGTCAAAACCGAGCTGGGATTTTTTACCCGATACCGATACCATCCTTGACTCTGTACAGTTCCATCAATGTGATTTGCTTGACGAACAAGCAACAGAGCAGTTGATCAAAGAGATCAAACCGCGGTATATTCTGCACCTTGCAGCATTCAGTTCCGTTGCCGAAAGCTGGCTGCAACCGCGATTGGCTTTCCAGAACAACACGAATGCATTTCTTAATGTAGCAGAATCGGTTCGTCTCCATAACAGGGAATGCAGGATCCTATCGGTAGGCTCTTCTGAGGAATACGGGATTGTAAGCCCCCATGATCTCCCCTTGAAAGAAGAGTTCCTCAACAAACCTGCCAACCCCTATGCCATTGCCCGGGTATCCCAGGAATCCCTGGCAACTATCTACACAAGGGGATATGACCTGGATATCTGCTGTACCCGCTCGTTCAACCATATCGGGCCGGGACAGCATCAGAAATTTGTCGTCAGTTCGATAGCTAAGCAGTTTGCATCGATCGTGACTAACGGGACAGCACCCGCCATTGTGATTGGGAATGGTGAGATTGTACGGGACTTTATCGATATTGACGATGTCATCCGGGCCTATGACGCGATATTTGAGCACGGGCGGACGGGAGAGACCTATAATGTCTGCAGCGGCAGCGGGCACACCATTGCGCAGATCGTCTCGATATATGCAGAGATGCTGGACCTGCCCGTTCACCTGGAGCAGCAGAACAATCTTGTACGCCCGATAGATAATCCCGTTTTATTCGGGAGCTATGAAAAACTCATGAACCAGACGGGCTGGAAACCCCGGGTATCGTTAGAAACGAGTCTTTCAAAGATCTATGAATACTGGTGTAACAGATTACGGGATCACGCTGCATGACGGCATGAAAGGAATCGCAGATCTCCTCTTTAGCCTCTGATA
>JANXYM010000072.1 GCA_025350045.1 Methanomicrobiales archaeon
GTTCACTGATAACGCTGCTCGAGCTCGTATACGCAACCAGCCCCAGTAACAGTGTCGGGATGATTGCCAAGAAAAGACATATGACGAGAATCTTGGTCCCGACTTTCATGTTGGAAAAAAACTGCATATTTACCTGCATACTATCCCGCACCATTCCTGTACTAATTCAAATTTCCGGTAATGAATAGACTGATCGCATATTGTTTAAAAGTACTGATGTTTTACCAATCCCCCAGTATTTCCTGGATCACTGCAGGTGTTCCAGCGTTGCGGGGTTCCGACAGTATGAGAAAAACCTTGCAGGCACGTTTTCCCTGGATGGATCAGGAGACCGTATCATCGATAAGCATGCGGCGATCGGCAAGGAGCGATTCCCCGTCAAGTACCCCGATACCATCAACAACGCCCAGCAGATAGTGCCCTTCACCATTGATGGGGACCGGGACGGGTCCGGCAGGTAAGCTTGCCGGGATAGTGGCAATACCGGTTATATAATCGGCAAGAATGCCAAATGTCATCGTTCCGTTCGTGATCACGATGACCCGGTTTAAATCCGTAAGACCCCTACCCGTGATGGAGAAGAGCACCCGGAGGTCGACAAGAGATATAATCTCCCCGCGTATGGCACAGATACCGGAGATATATTCAGGTGTCCCCGGAACCGGGGTGATCCCGCCGGTCAGAACCACTTCCCGTATGAATTTCATGCCAATGGCATATTCCTGGTAGGCAAGACGGAACTTGAGGACCTCAACCCGGACATCGCCTTTGGACCTGGCTGCAGGGTGTGAAAGTTTTAATGCCCGTTCCGTAAGGATTGTCTCAATCCTTCCGGCATCTTCATTTTCATCCTTTTCGCGAGGTGTAATGGGTAGTGTACTGAGTGCAGCACGGATCTGTTCCCGGTTCCCGTCTTTTAAAAAACACGCCAGATCACTGATGATGATCATCCCTTCGGCCGTGATTGTCACCCCGGGCATAACGGGTTCACCGGCCCGTGAGGAACTGTCTTTTTGAGGGAGCATGGTATCCGGGCTGATGCCGGAGGTCTCATCAACCCAGAGAGCAACGCATTCCGGGCCGGCTTTAGTGACAATCAGGACGTCAGAAGGGAGCGGTTTTTTGTCGGGGAACCCAAGGAGTTTCCGAATCGGGTAGACCGGGACGGTCCGGCCATGAAGGTTGATCACTCCTGCTATGCCGTATGCACCTCCGGATTGCGGAGTTATCCGGACCATCCGCTCCACAAACACGGTCTTTCCCACAGTGATGGCACAGGAGACCCCTTCTACCGAAAACTGCAACAGATTTGTCGTACCGCACCATCCGTAATAATCCCTCATTGGTGCTGATGCGATAAAAGTATAGGGGAAACAGGAACTTGACAATAAACCCGGTAATATCCCGGCAGATGCGTTAAAAAAATGATATGCATGGAGGTTTGTCAGTCCAGGGACAATGATGAGGGGAACCCGATTAACCATTGTTGCCGGCATCAGATTTTACAAATGTGACCAGCACGATGAAAAGAGACCAGGACCATGGTGGTTCTGGTTTAAAGGAATGGACTGGGCGGGAATTGAACCCGCGGCCTCTCCCATGCCAAGGGAGCGATCTACCACTGATCTACCAGCCCGCTTCCTAACTAGTAGGATGCCATAGGATAAAAGAATTGTTTAAATCGTTTACTAAAAAGGACGATGGTTACCGGGATAGTACCCGGTAAAAAACCACAATAACCGGTTTTTAAAAAATGCACAGGAAAAACGGAGATGAACGGAAGTTCACACTCATACGATGAAAATTGTATTTACTATTGTCTTTTGTTTCAGGGTCTCTCTAAAACCTGGCGGGGCAGAGTGTTTCTTTGAATTTAATCTGCACTGGAGCGGCTTCTTAAGGGCGGCGGAGTTCATCACTAAACGGGGGACAGGAGTTACAACTCCTATCCGTATTTCCGAATAATATAATTTTCAGGGAAAATTCTCGTTTTCCTGTTACCTGCCAGTTCTCTTTTGGTATATAAGAGGGTGACCCCCTCTCTCCCCCAGAGGGGGAGGCATCCCGAGGGGTGCGCCCCCTTGACCCCCATTTCGGAAGTTCTCGTCAACCTTCTACGGTTATCGTTTCATGGGGGGATGATCAGGAGGTAGGGGCGGTGGGGGCGAAAGCACGAAGTGCGTGAGCTCCCAAAGCAGCTCCTCAGTTCTTTGAAAGGATTTCTCCCGATCAAAAAAAAATAAAAAAAAAGATTCGGTGAAAATTACCTTTTGCAATGCCAGAATAGTCTTCGGGAAAATCCCCCTCTTGCAAACGTCACAATTCTGTCTTTAATCACGGTACGTAACCCCGTGTTCGGAATTTCGGAAAAGTGGATAAGCCGGAAGGGAATTATTGTGATAATGCTGAATCCGGTATTGAGAGTAGTGACTGTGCGAGACGCAATCGTGCCGCCTCCATATCTGATTCTTTAATGATCCTGCCATTTGTTATTACCTGTTCGATCAACGGCAGTGCATTATCCGGCCGCTTCCGGTGAGCAGGCAATGCCATGTGTGCACCGGATGGCAGTTCATAGACCTGTTTTCTCCCGCTTCTCTTGCCCCGTTTTGCCATCGCTCTGCCGTCGATCTCAACGATATCCATCGAAAAGTCGATCACCGGCGCATTTGCAATGGATCCACCTACCCCAAAGGCATCGACAATATCCCGGTATGCAATAATTTCTTCCCGCGTTACTCCCCCGGATAAGAAAATCTTCACCCCGGAATACCCGTGAGAATCTAGTTCCCAGCGGACTTCTTCGATAATGGACCGCATATTTCCCCGCCGTGATCGGGGTGTGTCAAGCCGGACCGCAGTCGCGCCACATCCGGCAGCCCGCAGAGACTCGGATTTTTCGTCGCAGTACGTATCGGCGAGCATGATCCGCGGCACTTCTTTTGGTGCGTGCCGGTCAAATGAACGCCATGCATCTTCGGGCTTGTCGTAGCACATCACAAATGCATGGGGCATGGTACCGACAACCGGTATTCCTTCCGGTGCGCAGGTGTTGGAGACTCCATCGACGCCGCCAATCCATGCAGCCCGCGCGATCATGCGGGCAATTGCCGGGTGCTGCCTGCGGGAGCCAAAGGAGTATACCGGGCGGTGACGGGCAGCAATCTTGATATGAGCGGCCGCAGATGCTACGCCGGATGCATGGCAGAGGAATCCGAGGATTGCTGTTTCAAACCTGCAGAAATCCCGGTATTTTCCGGTGATTCGCAGTACGGGATCATTTTTATAAAAAATCGATCCTTCCGCCATCGAATCGACTGTCACCGGAAGTCCTTCGAGCAGGGAGAGCACATCGGAAAGTCCGCAGAAGACCGACCATGAGTCAGGGAGCGCTGATGCGGTTACTTCCATGACTACTTCCGGGTTGATCCCGTCTGCTTTCAGTGTCTCCTCCGTGCGTTCGAAATATATATCCGTGCATTCCCCGCGACGGATTATATCATCGCTGACCGTATCGAACATACCCATACAAGGATGGTGGAACGTACGAGGAATTTACGCTTGCGGAAAGTCTGCCTGATAATTCGCTAAATATTAGTGTCTCCCGCGACAACCATTCTCCAGCGCAGGGAGGGGCATGCTGTCTGTATCGAAAACATTTCCGGATCCATGGTCTTTATGGGAAGGAGGCCTGAGCTGATGCTCGGAATTATCGGGGGTACAAGCCTCCTGTTTTCCGAGCTGCCGGATCTCCGGAGACGCCGGGTGAACACACCGTTTGGCAACGCTGAACTCCTGTGTGGCGATTTCGTGATGCTGATGCGTCACCAGCAGGGTCTCCCTCCGCACCGGATCAATTTCAGGGCGAACATGGCCGCGCTCGCCATTCAGGGTGTGGACCGGATTATCGCGTTTGGATCCACCGGCTCCCTGAACCACGAGATCGCGCCCGGTTCTCTCGTGATCCCGGATGATTACGTGAGCATGACGGATATACCATCGATCCACGACCATGCGATCGAACATGTGCTTCCCGTATTATCCGAGGACCTTTCAAAAACTCTTGCATCCCATATTGCTGAAGCCCGGCACGGGGGAGTGTACGTGCAGACGAAGGGTCCCCGGTTTGAGACGGTTGCCGAGATCATGGCCCTTTCCCGCATTGCCGATCTCGTGGGGATGACCCTCGCTTCGGAAGCGACTCTTGCCGGTGAGCTGGGTATGGATTTTGCCGCACTCTGTACCGTGGATAACTATGCAAACGGCCTCGCTGACGGGATATTGACCTATGACGAGATTCTTGATATCTCGCGGTCATACCGGCACCGCACCGCCGACCTGGTGAAAACAATAATCATGCATATGGCCTGATACTGGAGATACCAAAAATGGACGACATTTTCAACAAACGACAATCTGTCCTGATTGCAAATGTGATAGTGGATGGAACGAGTGCAGACATCTTTATCAATGACGGAGGGGTCATCGCTGCTGTCGGGGGTGGTGTCCGAAGGGAGCGTATGGGTGAAGCCGATCTCGTGATCGACGGGGACGGCGCGATCGCTCTTCCCGGTCTTACCAATACCCACACGCATGCTGCCATGTCGCTCCTCAGGGGATATGCTGACGATATGATCCTGCAGGACTGGCTGAGCCAGAAAATCTGGCCGCTCGAAGCACACCTGACGCCTGATGATGTGTACTGGGGGACAAAACTGGCGTGCCTCGAGATGATAAAAACCGGTACCACGGCATTCAATGATATGTATTTCATGATGGACAAAGCCGCCCAGGCAGTTGACGAGTCGGGTATCCGTGCGGTCCTCTGCTACGGTTTCATCGACCTTTTTAATGCAGAAAAACGGGAGAGCGAATGCAGGGCAACGGAAAAACTTGCAGATCATATTCGTTTGATGAACAATCCCCGGATCAAGGCAGCTGCCGGACCCCATGCAATCTATACCGTATCTCCTGAAGGCCTGAAGTGGTGTGCAGAGTTTGCCAAAGAGCAGAAGATGGGTATCCATATCCACCTCTCTGAAACGGAAAAAGAGATCACCGACTGCGTTGCCCTGCACGGCA
>JANXYM010000100.1 GCA_025350045.1 Methanomicrobiales archaeon
GGAAGATCAGGGACTCGCTCGCCATGATGGATGAGCGGGGGAGCGGCGAAGGTGCCGGTTATGTTGCCTATGGCATATACCCGGATTACAAGGACTACTATGCGCTGCATGTATTCTTTGATAATATCCGGGAGAATAAGACAGCCCTAGACACCCTGCTGGAGAAATGGGGAACGATCGTCCATGATGAACAGATCAAGACGTACGAGCAGCCCAATATCCGGAAAGTCCACACCCCCTGGAGATATTTCTTCCGCCCTGACCGCAGCCTGATGCCGAAAAGTACCACACCCGATGAAGATATTGTCACCCATCTGGTCATGAAGGTGAACGCGGAAAAGAACGGTGCGCTGATCTTCTCTTCAGGAAAAAACTTAGGGGTCTTTAAGGCAGCCGGCTGGCCGGAGGATGTGGCAAATTTCTACCGGATCGAGGATTACAAAGGGTATCTCTGGCTTGCCCACAACCGGTACCCGACTAATACTTCCGGCTGGTGGGGAGGGGCACACCCGTTCAATCTCCTGAATTGGAGCGTTGTCCATAACGGAGAGATTACTTCCTATGGTACAAACCGGCGCTACATTGAGAGTTACGGCTACAAATGCACCATGTATACCGATACAGAAGTGGTGGCCTATCTCGTAGACCTGCTGGTACGGAAACACGGGCTCTCCGAAAAACTGGCCGTGCGGGCACTGGCTCCCCCGTTCTGGGAGGACATTGACCGGATGCCGCCCAAAGAACAGGAACTTAACCGGGCCATACGTCTCACCTATGGTCCTGCTCTCATGAACGGCCCGTTCGCTATCTGTGTAGCCAATGAAAATGCACTGGTAGGATTCACCGACCGGATCAAGCTCCGCCCCCTTGTCAGCGGGGAAGCCGGTGATCGCCTCTATATCTCCAGTGAGGAAGCTGCAATCCGGAGGATCGATCCGGATGTTGAGAACATCACCATGCCAAAGGCCGGCGAACCGGTGATCGGGAGAGTGTACTCATGAGCATCGGCAGTACTCCTCTCAAATTCAAAGTCTCGATTGATCCTGATCGCTGCATGTCCTGCGGGCGCTGCGTTGAAAACTGCTCGTACGGTGTGTACCGGAAAGAAGGAGACGAGATCCGGATAAATTCCCGGAATTGTGTCGCCTGCCACCGGTGTCTGGCCTTCTGTCCGCGCGATGCGATCGATATCGAGGAAAAACCCAATGATTACCGGAGCCACCCGCTCTGGACCCGGGAGGTCCGGGAAGCGATCTTCAACCAGGCAAGGACCGGCAAAATTATCCTTGCCGGGATGGGAAATGCCAAGCCCTACCCGGTCATCTTTGACCGGCTGGTGCTTGATGCCTGCCAGGTGACCAACCCGAGCATCGATCCCCTCCGTGAACCCATGGAGCTGCGCACGTATATCGGCAAGAAACCATCATCGCTTGAATTAAAGCAGCTACCGAATGGCGAGGTTGAACTCATCACAAAACTCACCCCCAACCTCCAGATCGAGACTCCGATCATGATCGGGCATATGAGTTACGGAGCCATCAGTTTAAATGCCCAGACGGCGCTTGCAAAGGCCGTGAGCCGGGTAGGAACCTTCATGGGAACCGGCGAAGGCGGTCTTCACGAGTCTCTCTACCCGTACCAGAAGAATATGATCGTCCAGGTGGCATCGGGGCGGTTCGGTGTGGATATCAACTACCTTGAACGCGGAGCTGCCATCGAGATCAAGATCGGCCAGGGAGCAAAACCGGGCATTGGCGGACACCTGCCGGGCGAAAAAGTCTGCGCAGATGTATCCTGCACCCGGATGATCCCTGAAGGAAGCGATGCAATCAGCCCCGCTCCGCACCATGATATCTACAGTATTGAAGATCTCAAGCAGCTGGTCCGCGGTCTGAAAGAAGCCACCGAATGGAAAAAACCGGTCTTTGTAAAAATTGCAGCTGTCCACAACTCTGCTGCAATTGCTGCGGGTATCGCCCGTTCCTCTGCGGATGCCGTTGTCATTGACGGATTCCGTGGCGGAACCGGTGCCGCACCCCGGGTCTTCCGGGATAACGTGGGTATTCCGATTGAAGCCGCAGTTGCCAGTGTTGATGCAAAACTCCGCCAGCAGGGTATCCGGCACAAAGTGTCCATCATTGCAAGCGGTGGTATCCGCGAGAGTGCGGATGTAGCGAAGATCATCTGTCTTGGGGCTGACGCTGTCTACATCGGCACATCCGCACTGGTTGCCATGGGCTGCCGGGTCTGCGGTACCTGTTACCGGGGTAACTGTGCCTGGGGTATCGCCACCCAGAAACCAGAGTTGACAAAGCGCCTGGATCCCGAGACAAATGCCGTGCAGGTTGCGAACCTGATCCACGGGTGGACCGATGAGCTTGCCGAGCTCATGGGAGCTGCGGGTATCAACAGCATTGAGAGCCTGAGGGGCAACCGTGACCGGCTCCGGGGATATATGCTCGATGAAGGCCTGATGGAAGTCCTCGATGTCAAGACCGTGGGGGCCTGAAAAGCATGACTACGGTACGCATTGATGCACACCGGCTCCATTACACCCCGCTGAACCAGCAGATACGGGCTGCGATTGCCGAAGGTGCCAAAGAGATCATCCTTGACAACGTCCTGGGCCAGCGTTTTATTGGCGACGGCGTGCGAGGCGACGACGTCACCATCACGGTAAACGGTGTTCCGGGCGGCGACCTGGGCATGTTCATGAGCGGGCCGACCGTTATTGTCAACGGTAATGCAGACCACGCTCCCGGTAATACCATGGATAAGGGCAAAGTGATCATCCACGGGAGCGCCGGGGATGCAGTGGCCCACAGCATGCGGGGCGGCAGGGTCTATGTCAGGGACAATATCGGGTACCGTGGCGGCATCCACATGAAACAGTACATGGAGAAGCGCCCGATACTCGTGGTCGGCGGGGCAGCCCGGGCATTCCTCGGGGAATATATGGCCGGGGGGCTTCTCATTGTTTTAGGTCTCAATGGCGTTGCACCAATATCCGAGCGGGGTGTCGGGAGTGGGATTCATGGCGGTGAGATCCTTGTGCGGGGTCCGGTGAATGAACAGTATCTCGGTGTCGGGGCGAAACAGACGCCGGCCACCAGTGAGCAGAAAGCGATGATCAAACCGATCATCGAGGATTTTGCCCGGCAGTTCAATCTCGATCCGGCCCCGCTGCTGGCCTCTGACTACACGCGGATTGCACCCTCAAGCGCACGGCCGTTTGCCAACAAGTACACATGGGAGTGATGAAAATGGCACTCAAAAATTATCTTGATTTGAAAAATGAGGTCTGGGATACGGGCAAATGTTCAGGTTGTGGTGCCTGCGTGGCGGTATGCCCGGCAGATGCCCTCTCCTTTGATGAAGGGGAGATGGTGCTCTCACCAAAGAGCAACGGGTACTGCAAGCAGGGCACCGACAGCGTGGACTGCGGCGCGTGTTACTCGGTCTGTCCCCGGGTTGGCGAACAACCGGCAGAGACGCTCGGCAAGTACCTCGAACTTGCCTGTGCGAAATCCCGTTTTGAAGTTCCGTATAAACAGAGCGGAGGAGCAGTCACGGCGATCCTTGCCAATGCGCTGGATCAGGGTCTTATTGACGCAATCGTGACGGTAACAGAAGATCGCTGGACGCTCAGACCATCATCGGTCATCATCACGAAATCCGATGTGCTCGTACAGCAGGCCGGCAGCCGCTACAGCTGGTGGGTACCGCTTCTCGCCGCACTCAAGCACGCGGTTGTCGAACGCAAATTCAAGCGGATCGCCGTCATCGGTGTCCCCTGTGCCGTGCAGGCAGTTGCCCGCATGCGGGAGAGCGATAACGATCTGCTCATACCCTACGGGAATGCAATACGGCTGGTCATTGGCTTGTTCTGCACTGAGACTTTTGATTATGCAGCCCTCATACAGGGAAAACTCCAGACTCACTATAAGTTGGAATCCCATGAGATCAAAAAACTGGATGTGAAGGGAAAACTCGAGATTCTCAAACACGATGGCACAATAACTATTGTGCCGCTAGCAGAACTCGAAACCTGCATCCGCAAAGGCTGCCACTACTGCACCGATCTCACCGCAGTGCTATCCGATATCTCCGCTGGTTCGATTGGGAGTCCTGCGGGAACTACGACCCTCATCATCCGCACCCCCACTGGTAAAGGGTTTGTTGACAGTGCTGTGCAGAATCAGAAACTGGCCCTGACTCCGGGTGTTGATACTGCTCCTATTGAGAAGCTGGCATCGGCAAAAATCAAGAAAAACTCAAAGAAATAATTTTTTGTTCAGGCTCCCTTAATATGTCCGGATGAAAATGAAACCTGACATCACCCGGCAGTTATCATACTCCACTTTTTTTTAAATCTTCGTAGAAATGCCCTGTTCTTTTACTACCGATCTCTCCAAAAAACCAGCACTCCGGAAAAACGACCCTCATATTCGCATTCCGACAGGGTTTCCAGACCCAAATGGGCTTAAACTACGTGGCGAAAAATGCCTAGATTTAATGACCCTTGGCAGGCATTGGGAGAGGGGGATTCCTACCGTGTTTTGGCAATCAGGGTGATAATTAAACGTATTTCCCACAGGAACCGAAAAAACGGAATTATCGAGGTTTTCCGGTATTGCCCGGCGTACCAATGAGGAAAAAAGAGCCCGTATAGGGCTTATTTTGGCGACTCACAGAAGTACGGTCATCTTAATGAGGGGAACCATGCAATACCTCATTACTCCACAACACAGAATTATCAGTACTGATACTCTATGACAGACAATCCCGATGAACACATTCTTGAAGCGATCGGCAGATGCCGGGTTGTTATACGAAACGGGGAAGTGATTGAAGTTGGTGAAGCGAAAATCAGATCCTGTCCGCTCACAAAAAAATTTGCACACCCCATCTCTACTCTAGACAAGGAGTCTGTTAAGGCAAATATCGAACACCGGATAAAAGCGTGGGGCATGTGCACCCCGCGGCGCGAAGTTTCCGATACCCGTGAGTTTGTCGGGTTTGGTGCATCTGAACTTCTCAGTTTCGGCCTGTCGGCCGGCCTGATTGATGCCGCTGTCCTTGCCTGTGATGGAGCGGGAACCGTCATCGTAACAAAACCCGCGCTGGTGCAGGGTATTGGCGGACGGATGTCCGGCCTTGTAAAGACGGTGCCCTACACGGACGTTATCCACAGGATAGAAGAGAATGGCGGCGTTGTCATTGACAAAGTCCATGCGGGACTCGACCAGACTGCCGGTGTTGCACGGGCATATGCACTGGGACACAAAAATGTGGCCGTCACCGTTGCGATTCCCGAAGAGGCAAAAAAGATTCGGTCCCTCTATCCTGATGCGATCATATTCGGGGTCCATGTGACCGGACTTAACCAGGATGAGGCGGATATGCTTGTATCAGCATCTGACCTTGTCACTTCCTGTGCATCCCGGACACTCCGGGAGATTGCCGGCAAAAAAGCACTCCTGCAGGCTGGAGTTGCTGTGCCGATCTTTGCAATGACAAAAAAGGCAAAGGACTTAATCATCGAAAAGATCCGGCAGAGCAGGGAACAGGTGCTGTTCAAGACCACCCGGCTCCCGGCGCTTTCTGAACAGCAGCCGGAACCGCTCGTTTGAAAAAGATGAGATGGATCTCTCCGGATTTTTTACCGGCAATATTTTTGTATCCGTCCGGGATTAATTTTCCCCTTCGTCCACGATACATAATCGATTCTCCTGTCTCATCCTTTCCCCAATTTGCATTTTTATGATTTTTACGCGTCCTCTTTTGACAATTCAATAAAAACAGATTGATGGGTAGCGTGAGTCTGCAAAATCTCAAAAGAGTGGAATCCAGGAATTCTTAACAATTTTTTAGTGGTTTGTTGCGATCTCATATCAGTGATCGAATACCTGTTTTGAATATATGAACGATTACCTTTTAGAATGAGGATATTTTTGATTTTTAAAATAAGGCGGGCCACTCTTCATATAAATTCCCGACACGTTCGCATACCCTTTTCGTTTATGGCATTGAATAGTCCTGGTAATGGCCAGCGATAAGTACCCGGTGATCCTTGTGCACGGGTGGAACAGCCATCCGGGTGTCTGGAAGAAACTGGTTGTTCGTCTTGACGCTGCAGGAATCCCGTACTGGAAATTTGATCATACCCACCTGCAGGGCTCTGCTATACCGGAGATAGCAAAATCACTCGACGCTTATCTCCGGGATGTGCGGGATGAGACCGGTTGGTCCGGATCTGTCGATATTGTGTGCCATTCGATTGGGACCTGTATTGTCCGTTATCTTCTGGAGGTGGTGGATGGGAAACAACGAACTCAGGCTGTCCGGCAGCTGATTGGTCTCGGCCCGCCCAATAACGGCTCAGCACTCGCGGAACTCTTTAATGATATTCACTATGGCGAGACAGTAATCAACAAGCTCACCGGTATATTTGTACCGCAGGGGTATGATCCGGCTGCTGACCGGCTTGTACAGGATGTCCGGCCCGGAAGTCCGGTGATATACAGCCTTCGCAATGCGGGATTACGGTCAGACATTACCTATCGGATTATCGTGACTGCAAATCCTGAAGATATTTCCGAATTTTTCCCTTTGTTTAGGGGAAAAACCTGGGAGACGGCTGAGGATGGAAGATTTCGCGCAACCCTTAATGGCGATGGTATTGTAGCGCATACGGAGTCTGCACTTCCGGGGGTTTCTCTGGATGTCATATCGGCATCAATTGAACGGGAGGATCATGTACCGGCACCTGACCAGTACTGCCATATCAACCTGCCCAAAAATTCTATTGTGATTGACCGTATAATGCAGCACCTGACAAACCCGGCGGGTAAGAAATAATCATTGTCCGCAAATCCAGGCACCTTTACAAGAAAAATCCTTTTTTCTGCCCGGTAAACATGTCCGTCCCTCTCGCGATATTCCCTGGTGTTTGCGTATACGATTGCAACATCGCCTGCTTCAATCCAAGTCTTGCCGCCAAGGCCCGGGATTACTTCTTCCTCTCTCTATAGTGCCGGCACGAGGAGGTTATACCGTTTCCTTAGGCTGATCTTTTCAAGCGTGGTACCGGCAAGCGGAGATTTTGGTTAAACGGTGAGTGCCGTGATGGTAATCTCCGGAATATGCTGCACAAGATCGGTCCGGGTGCGAAAAATTCTGTGAATGATTATGTTCGTCTGGCCCGCACCAGGGGGGAGCACCGGTCAAAAAATCCCGCAATAAAGGGTGCGAACTCCTCATGCCAGCATTCAGACCCCGAGTGGAGTTCCCAGCCGTTTGCAAGCACCTGCCGGACGTGCTTTCCCAGTTTCACCTGGAGCATGGACTCTGAATTGAGCAGATCCTCGACCCGGGTAAATTCACGGGTCACTTCCATCTCATATTTTCCTTCGTTGATATAGGGCCCTGGCAGGGGAGAGGCCACATGCTTTTCCCGGAACTTTTCTGCATTCACCCGGTTCCAGAGGGGCGGCCCGTTGTGTATGCGGACATTGGGCAGTTGTGTTACCAGCAGTTCCATGAGGAACATGCACCGTTCCTCTTCCATCGTATAGTGAGCGTGATGAACCGCAAACCCGTTTCGTCCAAGATGCTCAACAATAGCAAGCATGCTCCGCTTCAGCTGCGGGACAATGACCTCTTCAATATACGGGGGAGTGGCAAAGGTGATTGCATAAAGTCCCGTTTCCCGCTTTACAAGCAGGGCGGCAAGTTCTTCTTTTGTGATCGTTTGCGGAAGGGGTACCAGAAAGAACTTTTCTGAAGGGGATTCGAGATATCCCCGTGCAAGTTCCACAAACTCCACCATGCGGTCAAGCGAGACTGCTGCAGCAACATTGCGCCGCGGATCAACCGGGTCGATCACGATAAGAGGTTCGTCAAACTCTTTTGCCGCATGGTGCTCCGGATCAATAATGATATGCGGGTGCCAATCTGCTGTGGCCTCCAGCAGTGAGGTAAACCCGCCATAATAAAGTACCAGCAGTTCGCAGAGATACCCGGAAAATCCCTCGGTCATCTGGTCGGAGCCATAGATACCCCCGGCTTTTGCGAATCGCTTTAAGAGGAGCACATCATCGATCAGGCCATTGATCTTATCAGTAATGTAGCGCGTGTGAAACGGTGTGCGGTCGACGGCGCTCTGGATCTTTGTTGCGCTGTCAACATTGTAGCAGGGGACAAGATCCACATCCACGTCATCGATAACCGCATTGATATACGGGTGCTCGGCATATTTTTCATGATACTTTGTCGAGAACTCCGCAGCAATCGTTCGTGCAAGGGCGAGCCCCTCCTCTTCCAGCTGCTCCCGGGAGAGCCCGGCGTCAAAGAGCATGAATACATCAAGGTCCCGGTCACCCCTTACCCAGGTATGGCGGGCAATCGATCCCACGACCATGCCCTGCGCCTTCCCGCTCCGGGCAATCGCTTCCAGCAGGCGTTTTGCGATCCCGCAGACATGCTCGCGCTCTGCGAGCGTAGGGCGGAGAGTTGTAAGAACCACATCTTCGAGAGGAAGGCGGGTTACCATGGAACCTCCAGCAGATCCTCATAGACAGGTCCCCGGGGTGTCAGGGTGCTATTTTTTAATTTCAGGCCGCAGATCCGGCAGCTCCCGTATTCCCTGTCCTTCAGCTGGCTGATAGCCGTAAAGAGCGATGGATCGGGAGATTTGACCCGCGCCACCGTGGCATGGGGTGTGAATGCACGGGTTTCCCGGGCAAACCCCAGCGGTTCAAGAGCAACTTCGATCTGCCGGAAAACCCGCCCGGATTCACCGGCATCATCGATCGTGCACCAGACCGTGTGCGGGCGTGAGGGGTTATTTACGGTAATTTTATGTGCCGCAACCTTAAACGGAGCAACCTGAACGGTGCGGAGTGCATCCATCACCGCAGGAATTTTTTCGTCAGGGACCTCGCCTAAAAATTTTACTGTGATATGGATAAGTGCAGGCTCGACAAACGTAAGGCGCGCCCGGCTCCCGCGCAAGAGATCCTGTGCTGCCGTCAGCTGCTCTTGTATCCCTCTGGAAAGTTCGAGTGCAACAAAAGCCCGGACCATTGATGGTACTATTATTCTATTCCCCTACAAATGGTGATCGTTTTCCTAATGATTGGTTTTATCGTGATCCGTCCGCTGGTGGAAAAATCTGCGTGCACGAACCATGATTTTTTTATTCACATAATGCGTAATTGATAGATCACAGAGTGAGGGTATTTTTTATGCCGAAAAATCCGCAATTGATCGTATATACGCTTGAATATTGCCCGAACTGCGACCTCTTAAAAGGGTTTTTAAAAAAGGGCGGTTATGCTTTCACTGAACGCGATCTTTCAACAGCGGAGTCGCTCACCGAGCTGCGGCTGAATGGGGTTTTTGTCAATGAAGCCCCTGTCCTGCAGAAGGATGAGGACTTTTTTACCTCAGCCGATCTCTTTCCCTCTGGTAAACTGGATGGTGCACATATAAAAACGCTGATCGCGGGTGAATGATGGCTCATAAAGAGACCCGCCAGCAGACTATCTTCGGCGCGTATGCCCCTACCCTCCCCCCGGTGCGGACGAGCGACGGACATATTATCGAATGGAACCGGGACCGGATTGTCCGCCAGATCGTAGAAGAGACCAAACTTGTCGAGACCTTTTACGGTTACGAAGGTGCCGATGAAGCCACCGCGCAGGATATCGCCCGTGATGTGGAGAACAAGATAAAGAGCATGGGTCTCAAGTCCCTCTCCGGCCCCCTCATCCGTGAGATTGTGAATATCACCCTTCTCGAAAAGGGCATGATACAGTACCGGAATGTCTCAACCCGTGTCGGTACACCGGTCTACGATGCTCACATGATCGATGTGGGCATGGGATTTGAAGCGCACGATAATGCGAACCTCCAGGAGAATGCCGAGACCAGCCACAAGAAGAAGGCGGATAAGATCTCCAAGGAACAGTACCTGCTCCAGCTGCCTCCCGAGCTTGCCGATTACCACTTGTCCGGCGAGATGCACATCCATGATCTCGAATATTTTGGCACGCGCCCGTTCTGCCAGGACTGGGACCTGCGCTACTTCTTCTATTACGGGCTGATGCCGGATGGTACCGGTACAAAAGCTTCGGTTGCCGGCCCGGCAAAACGTGCGGAGGTTGCCATTCTCCACGCGGTCAAGGCACTGGGTTCAGCCCAGACAAATTTTGCCGGCGGGCAGGGATATTATAATTTCTTAACGTTCCTCTCGCCATTCGTTGAGGGCATGCCGTACGAAGAGATCAAACAGCTCGTGCAGATGTTTGTGTACGAGATGACGCAGATGATGGTTGCCCGGGGCGGTCAGCTCGTCTTCTCCTCTATCCAGCTCACACCCGGTGTCCCTTCCCTCTGGCAGGACAAGCCGTGCGTGTACAAGGGGAAAGTATGGGATGGGAAATCCGCACCGAAACGGACCTATGGCGAGTTCGAACGCGAGGTGCGTCTGCTCTTCAAGGCAACCATGGAAGTGATGCTTGAGGGTGACTATTGGGGCAAACCCTTCAACTTCCCCAAGCCTGAGATCAGCATTGAACCGGAGTTCATGGGAGAACGCGAGGAGTTCAATAAGAAGCATCCCGATCTCCCTACCTACCAGGAACTGTACCTGCTGACCTTTGAGCTTGCATCCAAGTTTGGCACGCCCTACTACGATAACCAGCTTCCTGCGTACCGGGGTGCGGGCAAGGGTATCTCCTGTTACCAGTGCTGCGCCTACCAGTTCTCGGCAGTTGCGGAAGAAGATTCAGATTTCGACCGGAAACTCATCTTTGAAGAAGGCAAGCATTTCTCGATGGGGTCGTGGCAGGTAGTTTCGGTCAACTGCCCGCGGGCAGCATACAATGCAGAGGGCGATGATGCCCGCCTCTTTGCCGAGCTCAAGAAACTCATGGATGTGGCAGTCGAGATCTTCAAGATCAAGCGCCGCTGGATGGACAACATCCGCGGAAACGGGCGGATGCCCTTTGCCATGCAGCGCCCCAAGGATCCCAACACCGGCGAGCGCGGAGCAGTAGCTGTTGATCTCGAAGGGCTTGTCTATACCATTGGTGTTGTTGGCGTGAACGAGATGGTTCAGCACCATATCGGTTCGCAATTGCACGAATCCAAGGCCGCTTTCAAGCTTGCCATCCGTGCCATGACCGAGCTCGAACTCTACGGGCGCGAGCTCAGCAAGAAGAACAACATGACGATTGCCCTTGCCCGGACCCCGGCCGAGACGACCGGTCAGCGGTTTGCTGTTGCCGACCTCCTCGATCGCCGCTACCACAACTTTGCCGTAAAAGTGATCAAAGGGGATGTCGGGCTGGGACTCGAGCAGCTGGGCAAATCCCGGGATCTGCCGATCTACTACACAAACGGTACTCATGTGGCACCGGGTGCGGATGTCCCGCTCCCGAAACGCATGGAGATCGAGCATGTTTTCTTCCCGATCGTGGATGGCGGCAACATCTTCCACATCTGGTTAGGAGAGGCACGCCCGGATCCCCGGGGACTGATGGATATGGCCATGAAACTCTGCCGCACTACCCAGATTGGGTACTTTGCCTTTACCCGGGACATCACGGTTTCCTTGAAGCAGTTCCACGAGATGCGGCCGGGAAAGAAATCGATCAGCCAGTGGGTACCCTCTGATATTCCGGCAAAAGCGTAATCTCTTGATTGATCCCGGTTGATCCCGGCGATCAGCACAATTGATTATTATCCGATTTTTTTATTAGTTTTCGTGGTGAGTAATCTGTATGGGACAAAAATTCTGTACCCTCTGCGGGGCTGTCCTCCCGGAAGGGGTGAAATTCTGCGAGAGTTGTGGCGCGGCAGTCGAACCCTCTGCCCCGGCATCCTATTCGCCCGCGAATTTACCGGCACCTGCCGTGACGGGATACCCGGTCCCGGCAGGTACAAACAAAGGAAGACCGCTTCTGAAGATCATTGCAGGAATTGTCATTGTGCTCGTACTTCTTGCCGGGGCAGCCTATATTTTTGTTCTGCCCACAATTTCCGGAGGTCCTTTCCCTCTGGCACTTCCGGGATTGTCTGGTGCTACGCCAACCCCTGCCCCGACTGCTGTAGTGACGACCATGCCGCTTGTCACTGTTGCAACTGCCATAGCACCGACGCCAACTCCGGATCCATTTCCCCATGCACTCCAGGTAAAGGACGGATTTCCGTTCGGTTCCGGAAGGATTGAAAGCGAAGCGAATGTCTATCGCGTCTGGATGAATGACACCTACCAATGGCACAATGATAAGGACAATAAATATTACCCTGAGAAGCCACAAGCCGGCAGTAAATTCCTGTTTATATTCCTGAATGTATACAATAAAGGTGATATGCGGGTCTGGCCGCCGACTCCCGGGAGTGTGACTGTACATTATGACGGGGAGGTCTATACCCCGGATCCGAATCATTTCCTCCCGGATAAATCATCGGACCGGAAAGCAACCGCTGTTGAAGTAAAAGAGGTCCAGTATTTCTCGAAATTGTATGGTTCTGAATATGTCGAGGATTACGGGTACTCGCACGGTACACAATATGCGTACCTTTACCCCGGTAAGAGCAATGCGATTGACGGGTACCTTATTTTCCAGGTACCTGCTTCACTGACTCCGGACAAGGCATATGCCCGGATCGAATTCAATGGCAATGAAGCAGGTGTCTGGAACCTCGGGTAACCCTTTTTTGGATTTTATTTTTTTCACTTTCATTTTTTTCACGTTTAATGAATTTCTTTCCCGGAAATTTCTCCGGATTTTCCCAAAAAAAAATTTCAAATAATTTTTAAAACGTTAAACCGTATGCTCTTTTTACGATTTTTTTACGTGATCATTTCCATGTTGATCGCAAAGGCTGGCCGAACGGAGGGGCTACCCTTGTATCTTCGGAGATGTAACCTTCCTTATACCCGATCTCCCCCATCCTAATCCGGCTCTGCCAAAGCCCCGGATTATCCTGCCGGAGATTCTATTTCCGGTATTATGTGCAAAAAACCGTACACTTTTACACATTTTTTCCAAATACGCAATTTTCCTGGGATTTATGGCAATCGGGACAATATACTTCGAGTTATAAAACGCTGACAGACGTTTTTGGGAGGCAAAACTCAAAAGGGGGTGGGGGAGCACGGTCAAAGGGAAAAGAATCCCTGTTCCGGGGCAAAACCGGGAGTCTCTTCACATCATACGCCGACGTGAATTTATCGATCTTTTCCGGGCCCCTGTTCCTGCAATTCCTCCAGGAGTTTTCAAGCGAACAGGGGGTTATTTTCCCCAAATCGGAGTCCGTTTTGAAGAGATACTGAAATCAAAGCCCGTATATTGCCCGGATGAGGGGTTTTTGCGATCGCGGTCAAGTTTTTTTGATCAGGAATTGCGATTATCTGGGGTATGCATGTCTGACGAATGAGCCGGGTTTTTAGCGCGGGGTTCGGGAATATTTTCAATTACATTTCACTCGAAAAATTTTTGAACAAAGCCTGCAAGAAATTTTCTAATCAGGGTACGATTGTTCCGGATATTTTTTCAATTTACGATTATCTAGTGCAATAAAAAAACCGGGGCGTTTTAAATAAAAAGGGGGATTGACGTCCACTCATTTTTCACTCGGAAGTCCGGTTCTGCTCCGCTTACCCGCTCCTGGTGGTATTTGCCAGTACTCCATTTGCATAATTCACATAGCTCATATCAAATACCTGATCATCGCCAGGATTCCGGGAGATTTGTTTGTTTTCATACATCCAGTCCAGGTAATCCCTGACCGGCTGGCGGGGCAGATTGCCGTTCAGGGCAACCGGCACCCAGCAGCTCCTCTGCAGCAGGTCACGGTCGAGATGGGTATAATTCGAAAGTATCTCAATATTCCGGGGAGTCTTCCCGAGGTTATACTGGTGTACACCTTCGAGATAGGCAACCATGAACTTCCGGCCAAGCTCCGGATCCCTGTCAAGGAAGGCAGGACCATAATAGAGGGGAGTCGGGAAGTCCGGAGTGCTTGCCTCGGTCGGGACGAGCATGACTGCGGTCTTGTCATCCTGGAGCAGCGTGACAAAGGGTTCGGTAGTATCGATGGCATCAACCGCACCATTCCTTATTGCCACGACTCCTGAAGCCATATCCATACTGACAACCTCAACATCATCCGGTGTGAGATTTCCCAGTTTAAGGAGCCGGTACAGCTTATATTCCTGACCCTCAGCTGAGGTAATCTTCTTTCCCTTCAGGTCAGATACCATTGTCACTGCACCACGTTCAAAGAGATC
Source organism: Methanomicrobiales archaeon (assembly GCA_025350045.1). Lineage (GTDB taxonomy): Archaea > Halobacteriota > Methanomicrobia > Methanomicrobiales > Methanospirillaceae > Methanoregula. The sequence continues at coordinate 14,306 of JANXYM010000100.1, forward strand.
CCGGCGGACCATAAGGCCCGAAGCATTGCAGGAATACCCGGGGGAGTTCCTTCCTTTGTCTGCAACAATCCGGACATGAGCCCCTTTACTGATGGCATTAATCAGCGCGGGTGAAACCGTGGCTCCTCCTGCGGCAATATCCCCGTTCACCAGGGCAGGAATCGTTTCCGCTCCATTCTGGAATTTTACCAGTTCCAGCCGGATCCCCTGCCGGGCAAAATATCCCTCTTCCTCTGCTAAATAGAGGGGGCCGTTTGAGACCACGGGAAGGTAGCCAACCTTAACCGTTGTCAGGGCAGGTGCTGCCGGAACGGCAGGAGCTGGCGGTACCGGGGAAATACATGCGGCACCTATGGTTATAATGAGGAGAACCAGGAGTATCATCAGGAGGCGGGAGTTCGTTGACATAAGAATACCAATTTTACTCTCCAATCGTTAAACAATTTTTTATTTGATGATTTGGATATTCCGGGGAGCTCACCGGTTGGCACGTTGCCGGATATCCCGGCTGCGAACGCTTTCATACTGCCGGTTTCAGGGGAGAAAAGATATTGTTAAATAATCATCCCGGCCCTGTTTTTACGGAGATCGCATGAATGAATCCGGGCATTTTACCATCAGAGATATCCTTTTTGATCGGGATCAGGATCCCGATCATAATGCTATTGAATGCCCGGGGTACCATCCCCTCACGTACCGTGATCTCCGGTTGCAGATCCTGTACGGGGTAAAAGCACTCAACGCCATGGGGTTTCACCGGAATGACCGGATCGCCATCATTACGCCCACCAGCCCGGAAACAGCAGTCATTATCATCTCGGTCATGGCAGGATTCACCGCTGTGCCATTGAATCCACAGGCCCGGGCTGCGGAGTACAGCTCGAATTTTTCACAAATGAAAATAAAAGCCGTTATTGTCCGGAAGGGGAATGATACCGCGGCTTCTGAAGTTGCAAGGTCACGGGATATCCCCGTCATTGAACTGGTTCCCGTTCCCGGGTATGCCGGAAAATTTACTCTGGAACCGTACATTGAACATGATGCAGGAGAGGCGGAATTTGCTTTTCCTTCAGATATTGCGATCCTCCTGCTCACCTCCGGAACAACAGGCATGCAGAAAACTGCGCCCGTTACCCAGAAACAGTTTTTATTATCCAAGCAGAAACAGGCAGATGCGTTTTGCTTTACGAGCGCTGACCGGTCCCTTCACCTGTTACCCTATTATCACGCCATGGGCCTCTCAACGCCCCTCCTGTGTACATGGCTCGCCGGGGGAACCGTGATCTGCACAAACGACTTCATTCCCACGGATTTTCTCCCCCTGCTCAGAACATACCGCCCGACCTTTTATTCAGCAGGGCCTGCTGTACATCAGGCAATCCTCCGGGAGATTAAAAAGATCCCGAAGGAGGAACTGAAGGATAATTCATTACAGAAGATACAATCAGCCACAGCACCCCTTTCCTCCGGTGTCAACCAGGAACTGGAGGAGCTGCTGGGAGTTGCGCTGACTGAAACATATGGTATGGCAGAAGCCGGTATGATAACGATCAACCTTCCCCCGCGGGCTGGATCGGTGGGTACTCCGATTATTGAGTCTCTTACCATCAGGGATGATAAGGGCAGTATACTCAGGAATGGAGAGACCGGGGAGATTGTTGTCAAAGGAGAAACGGTTTTTGACGGATACGAAGATGCTCCGGAAGAGAACAAAGCCGTATTTACTGACGGCGGGTTCAGGAGCGGGGATATCGGGTATCTCGATGACGATGGATATCTCTTCATCACCGGCCGGAAAAAAGAGATGATCAATAAAGGAGGGAAGAAGATCTCGCCGGCCGAAGTTGATTTAGTTCTCATGGCCCATCCCGGGGTTGCAGAGGCAATGACGTTCCCGGTTGAAGATACGGTATTCGGAGAAGAGATCGCCGCACTGGTCGTACGGAAAGACACGGACCTGTCAGAAGAGGAGCTCCGGTTGTTCCTTCTCGACCGGATGACCGCGTCAAAAATTCCCTGCCGAATATTTTTTGTCGATGCGATACCGAAAACACCGACCGGAAAACCCCTGAGACGCGAGGGCACAGTGCGGTTTTCTTAAGGACCTTTCAAGAACCGGGACAACGGTTGCCGGCACGCTGGTCGGATTGCTCCGCATATGGGGTCTTGTCCGGATAAAGCGGGTTTTAATACCCTCAGGCAGAATAGGTACATTGCCATGTCCGTCCAGATGAGACTCGGCAGGATTGTAAATTCTTTTCTGACGAGATTCGGGTATAAATTAGTACTATACAATGGTACATCAGGACAGACCTTCACAGAAGGGCAGTTACTCAAAGCATTAACCGAGCTGAGAGCGGTTTATCACGAATATGTATTTAAAAAAGAGCTCACGACCGATGAAGAAAGTCTGCGGCTCCTTTCGAACTCAATGTACACCGGGTTCGGCACAGGATTATACCTGGTTGCTTATCTTCACCAGTCGCTTACCCTTGAAGGGGATATTTGTGAATTCGGGGTAGCACAGGGTGTGATCTCTGCCCTGCTTGCACACGAGATAAAAAATACCCGCAAGAACATCTGGCTTTTCGATTCGTTCGAAGGTCTCCCGGAACCCTCAGCAAAGGATATTTTGCTGGATGACTTTGGCAATTTTGGTTCGATCAAAGCATATAAAGGGTCGCTGTCATTTCCGGAAGATATGGTCAGAACCCGGTTATCTCACCTTCAATTTCCGCCCGACAGAATCAGAATTGTCCCGGGATTTATTGAAAAAACAATGAATACCCAAGACCTTCCAAAAACGGTATGTTTTGCCTTTGTAGATATGAACTTTTATGAACCTACGATACTTGCGTTAAATTACCTCGATACGGTTCTCTCGCCGGGCGGATTCATTATTATTGATGATTATGATTTCTTTTCACAAGGTGCAAAATGCGCTGTTGATGAATTTTTTGATTCCCGGAAGGAGAGGTACTCAAGGAAATTTCCCCTTAATTCTTCAGGAAATTTTTGCATTCTCTGCAGGTTATCCTAAAAGGGTTTCATTTTTTGTTTGTCACGTAACCCGGAAATGATCCCTTAACCGGGTGCCCGTATTCCCCGGTAGGGGGACAATGCACAGAAGATCTGCAGGCCTGTCACGCCCTCTTCCTGTTGGTAAAGGGAATTTCTCCGAGCGTTTAAAAAAAATCCCGGAGTACCAGCAATTAAAAAAACGATTACAGATTTACCGGAAGTTCTTTTCTGAGCGTGATATCCATGACGCTTCGGTGAACCCGGTAGTAACTGTGGATCCTGTCTACCTTATGGTCAAGCATGATAGTAGTAATCCGGTCATCGGCAATAATCCGAACACGTTCCGGTTCTATGTCGGCAATAGGCGCGTTCTTTATCGTGGTTGGTATCTCCGCGGTGATGAATATCTGGTCATCGGTTTCTGCGATTTCGTAGGGGATCTCCCCATCATCCTCCGGCATACCGTCCCTGAACATGCCGGGATCTCCATTCTGGGGATGACGGGTGATGATCGTATATCCTACGATCCGGGCATTCTGTGCATCCGGCATATTTTTTACAATATCTTCAACAATCTTTGAAAGGTTGTTAAAGACATCGTCATAGGGGCCGTTTGGATTATTCTGCATGGACACCTCGTAGAGTGAACTGTTTTTTTGATCTTGTTACTATACCTGCACGCTCGAACCGTTTGAGCAGCAAGAGGAGTTCATCCTGCTTCAGCTGGCTCGCTTCTTCGAGTTCCTCCAGGGTGAGGGACTGGTGCGAGAGTGCAATAATTACTGTAAACTCTCTCTCGCTCAAAAATATATCTTTATGGTTGCGTGCAATATCTGAGATCCGGATCTCGATATCATGGTTGACCTGTTCGAGATTTGCCAGGATCTGATCGTGTGCCCGGATCATGCGCCCGAGCATGGCAATGGAATTTTTGAGCCGTTCCTCCTTTTTGGTCTCATCTCCCGTTCCTTCATCTGGTACCCTGAGCGGTTTGAGGCTCACATCGATCAGGATATCGTTTTCCAGATAGTAGTATTTTCTCCGCCGGTCATCTGTCTCGCAGGAGAGGATCGCTTCCCTCTCCATCATCTGCAGGTGATCAATCACAGCTTTTGGTGAGAGTACGAGAGTATCTGAGATCTCGGTCACAAAACAGGGTTTCTGCCGGAGGAGTTCGATAATACGTCGCCTGTTCCGGTTCCCGAGAATATCCAGCAGACGGGACGCCTCAGTCGTGTCGTACATTGTTTACGCTATGTTAGTCCTGGCAATATTTATGGATAATGGGATCTCCCCCGATCAAAAATTCCTTACTCCCATTTTGTGACGATATAGTAATTGTACCCGTCACTGGAGATGCCAATCCCGATTTTTTTATACTCTTTGTTTACCATGTCCGATTGAAACCCGGCATCGCCGGCAATCCATGCGTCAAAGAGCGGGGGTTCGAGATTGATGTTGGCCACAGCCCAGGATATTTTCGGGTAGACAATGCCATCCGTATGGTGATCCGATTGCAGGCCGGATGGGGAATTATACGCCATCTGTGAGATACGAATCTCCTGGCTCTTACGTTCTGCCTGCTGGGCGAGATTATCATCGGTCCTGACGGGCGGGAGGTTGTGTGCGAGACGTTCGGCGTTGATCCGGGTGATCAGGTGCTGGGGTATGGCCGGGTTCTCATCAGCCAGGATGCCTGACGTCATGGCAAAGTACGCCAGTGCCGCAAGGGCTGCTAACAGCACGACAAACATCAATTTGAGATATTTGATCTTCCTGGTGGCACCAATGACCCGGACATTTTTACGATGATAGTGGATTGCAGAGGAATGATCGGACATAAGTGCTCGTACTCTTTCATTGATGCGCTCCTGATATAAAATCGAAAAATCGTGATGGTTGATTGAATGAACCAGACGGTTATACGCTTCCCGTCATTTTTTGTTGACGTTCGCACATGCCTGATCGTTTTTTGGTTCACTAAAAAAGGTCTCGGGTCTCTGAAAAAAAATGGGGAACAACCCGGTTACCCGTGTTGTTCTTCTCCCCTTTTTCTCTCATCTTCGCGCTATGGGGACACTCGCTTTTTGAGTTCCGGCGCAAGCGTTTTCAAGATATCACTGTTTGCGGGTGTCACATAGACCAGGTGCTGACCAAGGACCACAAGACTTCCCACCGGCTTTCCCCGTCCTACTGGCTGGGCGTTGTACGAACGGACGGCTGCATCCCGGGATGCTGCGCTGTCGAATGACTGCGTGGACACGATAACGGTCTCGCCGGCTTTATCCGTGAGCACATAGGTTTTCCCTCCGGTAGCCCCGGGCAGGTTCCAGGTAGAATCCTTAACGCTGGCAACGGTAATTCCCGTTACGATCGCCGCATCATTCACCGGTTCACCGGTTATCTGATAATAGGGTGATGCTTCCGCAATCCCTAAAACCAATACAAAGGGCAGGAGAACCACCATGATAAGCAATATGAGGAGTCCGATCTCCAGTCGGGAGTATGTGCTCATGAAGAGCCTCCTTTACGGGGGATAGTATCAATCGTTTTCATCATCACTCACCTCTCTCCTCCAGCCGGTTTGAGCCAGCTGGCCTTTTTGAACTTTAAGAATACCAGCGGGGGTACCGCGAGCAGGAACGTACCGAGCAGCACTGAGCCCACATAGACCAAGCCGCTCGTCGTGAAGTACGACGGGGGCATGAGGCCCACAATGAATGCAAACGCGGTTCCGAATATGCCAAGCCCGCCGACAAGCCAGATCCCGATCATGCCGCCGGGGATCTTGAAGGGGCGGGGTGTATTGGGCTGGCTGTACCGGAGTTTTATCACGGACGCAAAGACCAGGACATATACTATACAGAGGAGTTCCACTGTCATAGCCGAAAGAATCCAGTACGCCTGGTTGACGGAGGGCAGGAAGACATAGAGGAGTGATACGAGCGAGCCGATGATTGCCTGGATGACGAGCACGGCAACGGGTGCCCCGTACTTGTTGGTCCTGTCAAAGAGCGGGGGCATGTTGCCTTCCTCGGCAACAATGCCAAGACCTTTGGCCGGGCCAATCAGCCAGGCTGCCAGCGAGACAACCCCGCCCAGCGTGATCAATACCGCCATGGGTGCGACAAGCCACGGCACACCAGCCGCTTTGAAGAAGTACTCGATGGCCTGCATGACTCCTGAAGCAAGATTGAGCTGGTTTGCGGGAATGACCATGGCAATTGCCAGAGTTGCAAGCACCGTACAGACCACGATGATAACCGCTGACAGGGCCATTGCCCGGGGGAAATCCTTCTGGGGATTTCTGGTCTCCAGAGCATGGAATCCTGCCATCTCCATGCCGGCGAACAGGAGCACGATGGTGGCAAAGAACGGCAGGGTGGAGAAGTTGATGGTTGGCATCATTGCTTCGAGCGTAAGGGGGGGAAGCACAATCGCCTGTCCTGAACCCATCCACCAGACGCCGAGCATGATGATCAGGACCGCGGGTATGATGCTCCCTAAGATGACACCAACATTGCCAAACTTCGTGGAAGCCTCTTCCCCGAAGTACGCTATCGCTGTCGTGCCCCAGAAGGCGATCATCATGACGCTGAACATATACCAAGGATTGTTCGCCAGTGCAGGCGTGAGGGCAAATGCGAGCGTGGAAGCGATGAACGAAAGGACCGTCGGGAACCAGACAAGGTTGTTCGACCATTCGCAGAAGAGAGCGGTAAAACCGCCCTTCTCCCCGAATGCCTGTTTCACCCATGCATAGACACCGCCGCCTTCCGGCCAGCCCGTTGCCAGTTCTGCCCCGGCAAGGGAGATCGGTATGAGGAACATGACGGCCCCCATAATATACCAGCCGATACATGACCAGCCATAGACCGCCATGGACGGAAAATTCCTGATACTCAGGACCGCAGCCACGTTGATCATGGCAAGGGCAAAGAGTCCCAGCACCTTTTTTGAAGGAAGGCCGTTCTGGCCGGTTGATTCATCGCTCATCGTTTCTTCTCCTTAACACAATACATCATGTATTCCCCCTTGACATTTTCGATCCCATGGGTATCATGCTCGAATCCGGGGAAGCGTCGGTCGAAATCCTGTAAGGATTTCAGGTACTGGAGCACGGGCCCGGTCTGTTTTCCGGTCCGCTCACCCGGGGCCAGGATGGGGATGCCCGGCGGGTACGGGAATATACCGGTGGCCACGATGCGGTTCCCTGCTTTTTCTATGGGTGTGTGTTCGACTTCGTTATGCACCAGTTTCTCAAATGCTTCAGCATAGGTTATTGCCGGTTCCGGCAGGACCGCGTAGGCTTTCTGGAGGATGTCGCACATCTTATGATCCTTCTTGAACTGGTGCATCTCGTCAGCCAGCCCTTTGAGGGTCATGCCGGCATACCGTTCCGGGCAGCCTGTCGTAAGGTCCGGGAAGACTTCTTCGAGCGGGGCGTTCTCGTCATATAACCGCTTGAACTCGAAGAGTTCGGTGACGAGCGTTCCCCATTTCCCTTTGGTAATCCCCATCGAGAAGAGGAACAGGATGGAATAATCGCCGGACTTCTCATTGATGATCCCCCGGGTGTCAAGGAATTTGACCACCAGTGCAGCCGGAATTCCCCAGCCGGCCAGTGTCCCATCGTCATTCACCCCGGGCATCAGCACGGTGACCTTGATTGGATCGAGCATGCAGTAATTATCCGGCAGGCCGTCAAACCCGTGCCAGTTATCGCCCGGGTGCAGGGTCCAGCAGGAGGGATTGTCGCGGAGGGTATCGAGGGATGCATCCTGGAATGCACACTTCTTTTTTGTCCTGGGATCAGTGACAGTGTCCGGCTGCCACATCGGGAACCACCAGTCTTTTGTTCCCTTGACCGTCCCAATCTCCTTCTTGATTCTTGCCATTGTTCGCCGGAACCGAATCGCCTCTTCAATGGACTCGGTGGTGAGCATCTTTCCCGAAGCTCCCTCCATCATCTTTGAAGCCACATCGAGCGATGCGATGATCGTGTAGAGCGGGGAGGTGGAGCTGTGCATCATGAATCCTTCATTGAACCTGCCGTGTTCCATGGGAATCCTTCCGTTTCTTACGTGGACCATGGATGCCTGCGAGAGTGCAGCGAGCAGTTTATGGGTGGACTGGGTGGCAAAGACCGTGGGGCTGTTCTTGTCCCGTGCTCCGTCCCGCATGGCAAACCTGTCCTTGTAGATCGGGTTGAACCGGGCATAGCCATACCAGGCCTCGTCAAAGTGGATGCTGTCTACGCTTTTGCCGAGGTTCTCTTCCACGTGTACGGCATGGTAGCAAAGCCCGTCGTAGGTTGAATTGGTGACGATTGCATGTACCGGTTTCTGGCTGCGGGCGGTCTTTGAGAGCGGACATGCGGCTATTTTTGCCTTTATCGTTTTTGGCGTCATCTCTTCCGGGGGAATAGGCCCGATGATGCCGTACCGGTTTCTCGTCGGGATCATGTAGATCGCAACGGAATGGGTCATGGTCAGAGCGTGTTCAGCCGATTTATGGCAGTTGCGGTCTACGAGAACGATATCGTCCCTGCTCACCCGGCCAAAGAAGACAATCTTGTTGGCAGTGGACGTACCGTTCGTAACAAAATAGGTCATATCCGCGCCGAATACCTTGGCTGCGAATTTTTCTGCTTCACCGACCGGTCCTGAATGATCCAGGAGCGATCCCAGTTCTCCGACCGATATGGAAAGATCCGATCGGAAGAGCTGTTCGCCAAAGAAATTGAAAAAGGCCCGTCCTGCCGGCGATTTACGGAAGGCAGTTCCCCCGGCATGCCCGGGTGTGTGCCACGAGTATTCGAAATCTTTTGAGAATTTTACCAGTTCTTTAAAGAACGGGGGGAGAATAATTTCCCGGTACCGTTTTGCTGCTGCGGTGATGCGTCCGGCAATAAATTCCGGGGTATCTTCCATCACCCAGATATATTCATTGATCTCGCGGACGGTTTTTAACGGGAGGGATGTCGGTGGTGCGTTTGTGGGTTCGCCCATGAGGAACAGGGGGATCTTTTCATTGCGTTCCCGTATCTCGTCAATGAGTTTTGCAGTAACCGCGTGTCTGTCAGGAGTATCTCCCCCCAGGTTCCAGTTGATCAGGATACAGTCAATGTCAGGAAGTGCCGAGAAGGCAGCCCGGGCATCTTCGGGTGAGGCCACTTCGGCGACATGGATCCCAAATTCCTTGAGCCCGGTGATGATCCGCTGGATGGCACGTCCCTGGGGTGAATCGGTCTTATGGGCATCATCGATGATGGCAACCCTCAGTGACTCTTCGGGATTCATCTGCACCTCCGGAAGATCCCCGTTGAGGTATAGGTTTTCATCCGCGTATTACTATGAGTACAGTAGTTTGTATTTTGCGGTTCTGACATTCCTCTCTCCCCAATTGCGGATACAGTCCCCCATGCTCTGGGAAACAATCATCCGGAATCGTGTAATACAGAACTATCACGCGATCTATATATGGAGATCGTATTCCTCAACGCTGGTGAGATGAGAGGCAAGGGCGAAATCGTCAGATTGTTAAGATTATGAAAAATATGTGACATAAACCAAACGTCAGTCCGATATATTTTTTTACAGGAAAAGGTCATTAACCCCGTTTTTATCACCGGATCTCAGGGCAAGGGTGCCCGGTTATCCAAAGCCTGAGAAAAAAGAAGGTCATTCAAAGAGCCGGTAGTTCGGCGCTTCATCGGTGATGAGGATATTGTGCGGGTGACTCTCGGTCATCCCGGCGTTGGTTATACGGACGAATTGAGCGTTTTTGTGCATCTCGGCAATGGTCTTTGACCCTGTGTATCCCATCGCAGATTTGAGTCCGCCCACGAGCTGGTACATGACTTCCCCGACATGCCCGACGTAGGGTGTCACTCCTTCCACACCTTCGGGAACAAACTTGGTAGCCCCGATATCTTTCTTCTGGAAGTAGCGGTCGCTCGACTGTCCGCTGCTCATAACCCCGAGAGAACCCATGCCGCGATACTGTTTGTACCGCCGTCCCTTGATGGTGATCACCTTGCCGGGTGCTTCATCCGTACCGGCAAACATGCTGCCCATCATCACCGTGTCAGCACCCGCAGCAATGGCCTTTGCCACGTCACCCGAGTACCGCACTCCCCCGTCAGCAATGACCGGCACACCGGAGGGGTGCGCAATATCAGCCACCTGTGCAATTGCGGTGATCTGCGGAACACCGGTACCCGCAACAATCCGGGTGGTGCAGATCGAACCCGGCCCGATGCCGACCTTGATGCCATCAACGCCGGCATTGACCAGCGCTTCAGCAGCTTCAGAGGTAGCTATATTGCCTGCGATCACATCGGCCTTTACACTGCCTTTGATCTGCTTTACCGCAGCAACTACTTTCATATTATGCCCATGGGCACAATCTACTACAAGTGCATCCACACCGTTCTCGTCGAGCAGGCTGGCCCGGGCAAAATCGAATGGCCCGACGGCTGCTGCAACACGGAGATTTCCCCTGGCATCCCGCGTTGCATTGGGATACTGGCGTTTCTCCAGGATATCCTGCATGGTGATGATGCCGATCAGTTTTCCTTTCTCATTGATCACCGGAAGGCGCTCGACTTTGTTGGTGTACATAATCTCGAGTGCCTTTTCTGCTGAGATATCCTCCGGGGCAGTGACCAGTTTTTTGGTCATGATGGTCTTGATATTCTCGTCCCCGCGTTTCGAAACGATTGCCCGTACATCCCGCCGGCTGACAATACCAATGATGCGGCCCTTGTTGACCACCGGGACGCCACCAATACTGTACTGGTGCATCAGCCGTTCGGCATCGGAAACGGAAGCATTCTCTTCTACATAGAGTACGTCGCGTTCGATCAGTTCCTCAGCCTGTTTGACTTCGATGAGTTCCTGCAACTCGTGTTCAGGAGTCATGTTCCGGTGAAGGACACCAATTCCCCCTTCGCGGGCAAGTGCGATCGCCATCATCGACTCGGTCACGGTGTCCATGGCGGCAGAGACCAGCGGGAGATTCAGACTGATATTACGGGTAAATCTCGAACGGATATCTGCTTCAGAAGGTTCCAGCCAGGAAGCCTGCGGTCTGAGCAGCACATCATCGAAGGTTAAGGATAGTGGGACATCAAGTTTCTCAATGTACATAGGTCACCTGTATTACCTGATCCTCGCAAGCGCGGTAGTAATGAGATCTTCACGGATTGTCGCGTTCCTGTCGCCACCGCAGACCATCCCGCGCACACCGATAATATCCGGGTTGATTCGCTTGAGTGCATCGATATCCTCAAATTTCAGTGCACCCGCAAGAGCGGTCTTGAGACCGAGTTTCGTGTTCGCATCGGTAAATGAACGGAGGGCTTCTTCATCCATGAATGCAAATGTGCTCTGCCGGTCCTTGATACCGGTATCGACCATGACAAAGTCGGCCCCTTCGTCAGCTGCGATAGGTGCGATATCAAACGGGGAGATCGATCCCATTCGCAGGTAATCCGAGTACCCGGCGATTACGACAAATTTCTCAGGAAACTCGTCTTTCACGGCTTTTACTACCGCAGATATGACTGCGCGGGCTTTTTCTTTTCCCTCAAACGTGAGCCCGATCTTGATATAATCGGCTCCTGCGCAGGCTGCACCGTACGCGGTGAGTGAAGCCCCGCCGGGTTTGAAATCAAAGTCGCCAATAGCGGCACTGACGGGTTTCTTTGCAAAGGATTTGATCTCGCGAATCACCCAGGGATAGTTGGCGCCCAGCGAGCCCTCTGATGGTTTCTTTACATCGATGATGTCAGCGGCACCAGAGCGCCTGGCCTCATCGATTGAGCTTGGGCTGACCAGCAATTGCATAGGATTTAATGATCTTTTGTCCTAATAGTGATTGCGCTCACCTATGGAACTCGTTCTTGCAATGGATTTGCGGCAGAATCTGGTTGTTCAAGGCAAATCCGGTAACCGTGAGACCTATAAACCGCTTGACTGGGGCCTGTCTCCGACGGCAGAACCGCTCGGATACCTGGCAGTGATCCGGCCAAAAAACCTCTACATTGCGGATCTCGACCGGATTGAAGGCACGGGTTCGCATGATCCAATCGTGAAGCAGTGCGCGGAGAAAGTCTCACGCTGTTATGTGGATCGCGGTTGCAGGTCCCCCGGAGACTTGCTTAGTGGGAAAAATATCAAAAATATTATTGGCACGGAAACGGGAGGCGCGGATCTCTCGCGATACCGGGGCGGTTTCCTGAGCATCGATGTAAGGGAAGGCAGGGTGATCCCCTCCGGGAAAACCCCGGAAGCGTTCCTGAATGATGCACGGGACTGGCATTTTGACGGGATAATTATCTTAAACATTGGTTCGGTAGGAACTGAGTCGGGTATGGATGCAGAAGAACTCACAAAACTGCGGGCTGCATATAGCGGCAGACTTTTGTATGGTGGCGGTGTTGCAACCATAGCTGATCTTCAAACCCTGAGCGCGGCAGGATTTGACGGTGCAATTATTGCCACGGCCCTGCACCGGGGGCAGATCCCGGTTGAATGGATACGGAGGGGAACCTGTTGTTAGTCACGATCGAAGGGATAGACGGGACCGGTAAGAGCACGCTGCTCACCGCACTCAAAAGCCAGCTTACCGATCTTGACCCCATCTTCACCCGGGAACCGGGCGCAACATGGGTGGGGGAGGCAGTCCGACGGGCAATCGCAGAGCAGATCGATCCGATCACGGAAGCCTCCCTCTTTGTCGCGGATCACGCAGCGCACCTTTCCACCCTTGTCCGTCCCGCTCTTGCTGAAGGCAGGCTTGTCATCTCGGACCGGTATAGTGACAGCCGTTTTGCCTACCAGTCGGTCACGCTCAAAGGGATCGTTCCCGACCCGGAGGGATGGTTAAGGGCGATGCATGATGGCTGGTCGATTACGCCGGACCGCACGTTCCTGCTTGTGCTCTCGATTGATGATGCCCTGGCCCGGCTCGCGGATAAGAGCGGGCGTGAGCATTTCGAGCGGCGGGATGTGCTTGAAGCGGTCCAGAACAATTATCTTGCGTATGCCCGGGCGGAACCCTCCCGGTTTGTTATTGTCGATGCGGCTCTGGGAAAAGATGAGATTGTAAAATTTGTTGCAGCGGGGATCCGGTTGGCTTTGCAATCAGGGAAACTGGGGCGGAAACGGTAGAGCGGGTTTTTTAAAATTTTTCAGGAAAATCCGGTAGAAAATTTTCCGGGAAAAGCCCGGCCGGGAAATTTCCCGGTTGGCCCCAACCCGTCCCCGCTGAAACCCGTGGGGCTCAGTTTAGGAGCCCGACAAGGGATGCACGTCGTTACCGTCGGAGAAACACACGCCCAGGCCCCTCTGGGATCCACCCCCAATCCGGGCCCGCAAAAGCCCCGGTTTGCCATTCCGGAGAGACCATTTCCGGAATATGTGCAAAAAACTGTACTCTTTTACACACCTTTTCCAGAAACCCATTTTGCTTGGGATTCAGGCAAAACGGAGCGTTTTGCGTGGCGCTATAAAACGCTATTGTACGCTTTTGGATGGCAAAACCCGATGGGGCTGGGGGGGTAGCACGGTCAAAAGGAAAAGAACCCCCTTTTTGAGGCCCGGAACAAAGACACCTAACGTCGGACACCGACGTGAATTTCGCGATATATTCCGGACTCCCTGTTCATGCAATTCTTCCAGGAGTTTTCGATCAAACAGGGGGTGATC
>JANXYM010000115.1 GCA_025350045.1 Methanomicrobiales archaeon
GTTCGGTAGAGCGCCTGGCTTTTAACCAGGTGGTCAAGGGTTCAAATCCCTTCGGGCCCGTTGCCACGAGCAATCGTGGGTTTTTTGCGGTGATGCATCTGAGAGGAAATCTGTTTATCCGGGAGGGGATTTTTCATTGAGCACCAAACTTAATGTGTTGAAGCACGACATGGTGCCAGACCATGAAATCATGAGTGACGAGGAGGTTTCTGAGCTCTTCACTACCTACAACATCACTAACGAACATTTACCAAAAATATTCCATGACGATCCAGCGGTCAAAATGATCGGGGCAGAAGCCGATAATGTTATACGAATTATCCGTACGAGCCATACAGCCGGAAGGGCCGAATCGTACCGTCTCGTGGTAAAGAGACCCAAGAAGTAATTCCGGGGGGGATTAAGTCTGATTGACAGAAGTATTTTATCGAGGGCGTATTTTTCACGGGAGCATGTTGCGCGCCACCAGCTTGACTCCTACAACTATTTCCTGAAGCACAATCTCCAGAAAGTGGTAAAAGAGACGCAGATCATTGAAACGGATATCGAGAACCGCGGCAAGAACAACGAGGCAGTCTGGGTCGAACTCGGAGAAATCACGGTAAAAAAGCCGCTCGTCCGGGAAGCGGATGGTTCACAGAGCGAACTGTATCCCTGCGAGGCACGTCTGCGCAACCTGACCTATGCTGCTCCTATCCAGTTGGGATTAACCCTCGTGCATGGCGAGGACCGGCAGGAACCGATCGTCACTACGATCGGGCAGCTTCCCGTCATGATCGGTTCTACCTCATGCAACCTGTACGGGATGGACGATAACCAGCGCATAGCCAAAGGCGAAGATGCATTCGATCCGGGCGGATATTTCATTGTCAATGGTACCGAGCGCGTGCTCATGACCTTAGAAGACCTTGCGTCCAATAAGATCATGACCGAGTTCACGGAGCGCTACAGCGAGCGTATCTATGTAGCAAAAGTATTCTCACAGTTCAGGGGATACCGTGCACTGGTGGTTGTTGAACGCAACAAGAAGAACCTGCTTGAAGTCTCGTTCCCTTCGGTTGCGGGCCACCTGAAATTTGTCGACCTGATGCGCGCACTGGGCATGATCAATGACCAGGAAGTGGTCAACGCGGTTTCTACTGACGAAGACATCCTGACCTTCATGATGCAGAATCTTGAAGAGAGCGAGTGCGACTCGGTCGATGGGGGTATCATGTATGTGGGTAAGAAACTCGCACCCAACCAGACCCGGGATTACCAGCGCAAGCGGGCTGAGTTCGTGCTGGACAACTATCTCCTGCCCCACCTCAACTACTCCATGTCAGCCACGTTAAAGGAAGGCGACGAGGGATACCAGGAAGCGGTCCTCTCGGTCAGGCTTGCAAAGGCCCACTTCCTCGGGCGCATGGCTGAGGCCTGTTTCGATCTCGTGCTGAACAAGCGCAGGATTGATGATAAGGACCACTACTCGAACAAGCGGCTCAAACTTGCCGGAGATTTAATGGAAGATCTCTTCCGTATCTCCTTAAACCGGCTTACCCGCGACATCAAGTACCAGCTCGAACGCGCCAGCATGCGGCACCGCGATCTCTCGATCGGGACTGCCGTGCGTGCTGATGTGCTGACCGAGCGCCTGCTTCACCCTCTCGCCACCGGTAACTGGGTGGGCGGTAGGACGGGTGTATCCCAGCTCCTTGACCGCATCGACCACATGGCCGTGCTTTCGCACCTGCGCCGTGTGATCTCACCGCTCTCGCGTTCACAGCCTCACTTCGAGGCCCGTGACCTGCACCCCACCCAGTGGGGTCGGATCTGCCCGAGCGAGACTCCTGAAGGTCCGAATTGTGGGCTTGTCAAGAACTTCGCCCAGATGGTCGAGATCAGCAAAGGTGTGGAGAACGAAGAAGAGATCTTAGCGATCCTGCATAACCTTGGGGTAGAACCGATCACGGGAGAGTCACGATGAAGAAATCACGCGTATTTGTTGACGGTGCCCTCGTCGGACTCGTGGATGATCCAAAAACACTGGTCGCGGGAATACGGGCCATGCGCCGCCAGGGCGCGATCGCTTCTGAGGTCAATGTCTCGCATAAGGAATACAATGGCGATGTCGTCATCCTCACCGACCGTGGCCGTGCCCGCCGTCCGCTCATTGTCTTAAAGAACGGCGAACCGCTCATCAGTGATGCAGATCTCCAGAAACTGGCCAGAAAAGAGATCGACATGTCCTGGTTTGTCCAGCGCGGTATGATCGAGTTCCTCGATGCAGAAGAGGAAGAAGATCTCCTCATCGCCATGAACTTTGATAAGATCACCCCTGCTCACACCCATCTTGAGATCGACCCCTCCCTGATCCTGGGTATAGGTGCGGCACATGTTCCGTTCCCGGAACACAATGCAAGTCCCCGTGTTACCATGGGTGCAGGAATGGTCAAGCAGGCGCTCGGGTTCGGCTGCGCCAATATGAAACTCCGCCCCGACACGCGCGGGCACCTGCTCCACTATACGCAAAAACCGCTCACCCACACCCAGACATCAGAGCTGATCGGCTCCGATGACCGGCCCGCAGGACAGAATTTCTGTGTTGCTATCCTCTCCTATGAAGGCTACAATATTGAAGATGCGCTCATCTTCAACAAAGCCTCCATCGAGCGCGGACTCGGGCGCTCCCACTTCTTCCGTACCTACGAGGGAGAAGAGCGCAGGTATCCCGGCGGACAGATCGACCGCATCGAAGTTCCCGAAGAGGAAGTCAGCGGTGCCCATGGTGTCGATTCCTACAAGAACCTCGACGAAGACGGGGTCATCAACCCTGAGACCGTTGTTGCCGAGAAGGATGTGCTGATCGGTAAGACCTCCCCGCCCCGGTTCCTTGAAGAGCCGACCGGTGAACTGATCGCTGTTGAGAAACGCCGCGACACCTCCGTCACGATGCGCAGCAACGAGCATGGTATTGTCGACACGGTCATCATCACCGAGGGTGAGAACAGCTCCCGCCTCGTTAAGGTGCGCACCCGTGACCTCCGTATCCCCGAAGTCGGCGACAAGTTTGCATCCCGGCACGGTCAGAAAGGAGTTATTGGTCTGATCACACCGCAGGAAGATATGCCGTTCACCGAGAGCGGGCTCTGCCCTGACCTTGTGATCAACCCCCACGCAATCCCGAGTCGTATGACTGTCGGTCATATGCTCGAGATGATCGGTGGGAAAGTCGGATCGCTTGAAGGAAGGCGTATCAACGGCACTGCCTTTGGTGGCGAAAGTGAGGCGAACATAAGAGCATCTTTAAAGGCGCTCGGGTTCTCCCACAATGGCCGCGAGATCATGTATGACGGTATCACCGGCAAGCAGTTCAAGGCCGATGTCTACATCGGCGTGATTTACTACCAGAAACTCTATCACATGGTATCGTCGAAGATGCACGCCCGGTCCCGCGGACCGGTGCAGGTGCTCACCCGGCAGCCGACTGAAGGACGTGCCCGTGAAGGCGGTCTCCGGTTCGGTGAGATGGAGCGTGATGTCATGATCGGACACGGCGCTGCAATGGCATTGAAAGAGCGTCTGCTCGATGAGTCGGATAAGGTCATGGAATATGTCTGTGCACACTGCGGTATGGTTGCGATGCTTGACCGCAAGCGCAACATGACCCGGTGTCTTGCGTGCGGCAACGAGACCGATATCTACTCAGTTGAGATGAGCTATGCATTCAAGCTCCTGTTAGATGAGATGAAGAGTATGGGAATTGCACCCAGATTGAAATTACAGGACGTGGTGTAAGATGCCATCCCCAAAACGAATCGGACAGATCGAGTTCGGTCTGTTATCTCCAAAAGAGATCCGCGAGATGAGTGTGCGCAAGATCATCTGGGCTGATACCTATGATGACGACGGGTTCCCCTATCCCCAGGGACTCATGGACTTAAATCTCGGTGTCATTGACCCCGGTCTCCGGTGCAAGACCTGCGACCAGAAGGCCAGCGAGTGCCCCGGGCACTTCGGGCACATCGAGCTTGCAAAGCCGGTCATCCATGTCGGGTACACCCGGTTGATACGGAAACTCCTGCGTGTTACCTGCCGCTCCTGCGGACGGGTGCTGTTGAGCCCCGAAGAGATAGAAAAGGTAGTCGGGACGGAAGACGACCAGACCGGCGACCTTCTCTCAGAAAAAGACGTGAAAAAGGAGCGCATATGCCCCCACTGCGGCGACCAGCAGCTCAAGATAAACTTCGAGAAACCGACAACGTTCTCGGAAGTGGTTATTGAGGAAGGCAAAAAAGTTGAGCACAAGCTCACCCCTGCTGACATCCGGTCCCGCATGGAAAAGATCCCCAACGAGGACTTAACCCCGCTGGGTATCAATCCCGATGTGGCTCGTCCGGAATGGACAATTCTCACCGTGCTCCCGGTTCCACCGGTAACCATGCGCCCGTCAATCATCTTGGAGAACGGCCAGCGTTCGGAAGACGACTTAACCCACAAGCTGGTGGATATCATCCGTATCAACCAGCGGTTCAAGGAGAACCAGGATGCAGGCGCACCCCAGCTGATCATCGAAGATCTCTGGGAACTCTTACAATACCATGTCACTACTTACATGGACAATGAAGTGGCAGGCTGCCCGCCGGCACGCCACCGCAGTGGCAGGCCGTTAAAGACCCTTTCGCAGCGTCTCAAGGGTAAGGACGGTCGTTTCCGTGGTTCACTCTCCGGTAAGCGGGTGAACTTCTCATCCCGTACCGTTATCTCCCCCGACCCGAACCTGTCAGTACGGCAGGTTGGTGTCCCGAAAGCAGTAGCAAACGAGATGACCATTCCCGTCCGGGTCACCATCCACAATATTGAGGAACTCAAGCAGATTGCAAGAAATGGCCCCGTCCGCCCGGATGTCAATGCTCCCTGTGGTGCCAACTACGTGATCCGCCCTGACGCCCGGCGTCTCCGGCTCGCGGAAGGGAATCTCGATACGGTAGCAGATATGATCGAACCCGGCTGGACTGTCGAACGGCAGCTCCGGGACGGCGATGTCGTGCTCTTCAACCGTCAGCCCTCACTGCACCGTATGAGTATCATGGCCCACCGGGTCAAGGTCATGGAAGGCAAGACCTTCCGGCTTAACCCGGCAGTCTGTCCTCCGTATAACGCCGACTTCGATGGGGATGAAATGAACATGCACGTGCCCCAGACAGAAGAGGCGCGTGCGGAAGCGACCATCTTGATCTCCGTGCAGGAGAACATTCTCTCACCCCGTTTCGGGGGCCCCATCATCGGTGGTATCCATGACCACGTCTCGGGTATCTTCATGCTCACGCATGATATGCGCTGGTTCACCAAAGAAGAAGCCCTCTACCTGCTCCGGTACTCCCGCATCGAACGCATGCCGGCACCAGGAAAGGTTGAGAACGGGATCGATTACTGGAGCAACAAGCAGGTGTTCTCCACCATCCTTCCCGTGCACCTCAACATGGTCTTCCAGGCAAGTTCCTGCCAGAACTGCGAGACATGCAAAAAGGAGCTCTGCGAACGGGATGCGTACGTCCGGATTTTTGACGGCATTCTTGAGTCAGGCACGATCGACAAGAAAGCGATCGGTGCATTTGACGGCCAGATCGTCAACCGTATCATCCGCCAGGAAGGCATGAGCCGGGCAACCGACTTTATCGATGACATGACCAAGCTCTCGATTCGTGCGATCATGTTCGACGGGTTCTCATTCGGTATCGATGATGAAGACCTCTCGAAGACCGAGTACGGCCAGATCGACGAGGTGCTGAAAAACGCGGCACTCGATGTCGATCGCCGTATCAAGATCTACGAAGACGGACAGCTCGAACCCATGCCCGGGCGAACTGTCGAAGAGACACTCGAGATGCAGATCATGCAGGTGCTGGGCAAGTCCCGTGACCAGACCGGTCAGATCGCAGGCCAGCACCTTGGTCTGGGCAACAGCGCTGTGCTCATGGCAGTATCCGGTGCCCGTGGTTCGATGCTCAACCTGACGCAGATGGCCGGTTGTATCGGCCAGCAGTCTGTGCGTGGAGAGCGTATCGTCCGTGGTTACGATGACCGGACGCTCCCGCACTTCAAGAAAGGCGAGCGGGGATCGGATGCCCACGGGTTCATCCAGCACAGCTACAAGGGCGGGTTAAATCCGACCGAGTTCTTCTTCCATGCAATCGGTGGCCGTGAAGGTCTCGTCGATACTGCAGTTCGTACGTCCCAGAGCGGGTACCTCCAGCGCAGGCTGATCAATGCGCTGCAGGACCTCAAGGTGGCGTATGACGGCACAGTCCGGACCACGGGTGGCAGGATCATCCAGTTCGAGTATGGTGAAGATGGCACTGACCCGACAAGGAGCGCCTTTGGCGACCCGGTCGATGTCAAGGGTATTGTCGAGAGTATCTTAAAGGAGGCAGTCTGATGGCGCTCGCAGAGAAATTCGAGAAGAAAGTTGAGGCCGCTGACCTCCCGGTCAAGACAAAAGACCAGATCAGGAAGTTCCTTGCAGAAAAGGAGATCACGGATACCCAGTTCAAGCAGATCCTTGAACGGGTCATCAAGGAGTACCTCTCTACAAGAATTGAGCCCTGTGAGGCAGTCGGTGTGATCGCCGCCCAGTCTATCGGTGAACCCGGTACCCAGATGACGATGCGTACCTTCCACTATGCGGGGGTCGCTGAGATCAACGTTACCCTGGGTCTGCCGCGTCTCATCGAGATCATGGATGCAAGAAAAGAGCCCAGCACCCCGACCATGACGGTCTATCTTGAGGACGATTACCGCAACGACCGTGACAAGGCCCGGGAAGTCAGCTGGCAGATTGAGGCAGCACCCCTCCATGAGTTCGGCGATATCACGACCGACATGGAGAACATGCACGTGATCGTGCACCTGAACACCAAGGTCTGCGACAAGCGCAAGATATCAGCCGACGAGATTATGGAAGTCGCGCCCAAGAAGATCAAGGACCGCAGGCACTACCGTGACTTCGAGCACGATATCAACGAGGAAAAAGCCATCATCACCTTCTCGCCAAAAGACAAGGAGAGTTACCAGAATCTCTTCCAGCTGGCAGAACATGTGAGAAATGTGGTTGTGCAGGGTATCGATGACATCCTGCGTGTCGTCGTCAGGAAGGAGGGTGGGGAGTATATACTTTATACTGAAGGCTCCAACCTTAAAGACGTATTTGATGTAGCTGGTGTGGACACCTCACGTACCCGTACCAATAACATCAGTGAATGCGCAAACGTGCTCGGTATCGAGGCTGCCAGGAATGCGATCATCTTCGAAGCGGTATCCACGCTCAATGAGCAGGGTATCTTGGTCGATGTCCGCCACCTGATGCTTGTCGCAGATATGATGTGCATGGAAGGCGAAGTCAAACAGATCGGGCGTCATGGAATTGCCGGCGAGAAAGAGAGTGTTCTTTCGCGTGCAGCATTCGAAGTGACGGTCAATCACCTGCTTGATGCGGCCGTTGCAAATGAAACAGACGAACTGAGCGGTGTTACCGAAAATGTCATTGTCGGTCAGCCGATCCAGCTCGGTACCGGCGATGTAAAACTCATCGCAGTCAGACAACACGACAATTAACACTAAAACACGAGGAATTGTACATGGATTTTAATGCTTCACTCAGAAGAGCCATCAAAACCGGCAATGTAATTCTTGGCCAGAACAACACGGAAAAATGCGTCAAAGAGGGCAAAGCCCAGATGATCGTTATAGCAGGCAACTGCCCTGCAGCCTTCAAGGCAAAGGTTGCAGCCACAGAGAATCTCTTCATCCACACCTTTGAAGGCTCCAGCATGGCACTCGGAAAAGCCTGCGGAAAGCCGTTCATGGTCAGCACCCTCGCTATCGTAAGCCCGGGCGAATCAGATATCCTGTCCCTGAAGAGGGCATGATATGGTCGAAGTCAAACTTACTGAAGACTGTATGCGTCTGATCTCTCAGTTCGAGAGCCTGACCGGAGCGGGTAGCCGCGACTGCGTGATGGATGAGCGCAATGCCCGTCTGATCTTTGTGATCAACCCCGGCGACATGGGGCTTGCAATCGGCAAGAAAGGGGCCTCGATCAAGAAGGCTTCCGAAGTGATGGGCAAGAAGATCGAAGTTGTTGAGTACAACAACAATTTAGAGCAGTTCATCAGGAACTGTTTCCTGCCTGCGCAGGTCACCTCCCTGCTCTTTGAAGGAGAATCCGGTTCCGGAGAGCAGACCGTCCAGGTCGAGGTCCGGGACGAAGACCGTGGCATAGCGATAGGAAAGGACGGGAAGAACATCTTCAAGGCAAAGAAGCTTGCCCAGCGCCATTACGATATCGCAGATGTGCAGATCCTCCAGAAAGAGATGGATGGTCAGCCGGCTGACGAACAGTCTCACTTATAATCTTTTTTTTTTTTAAAAGTCGTTTTGGACTTTTGCTCTTTCCTTTGTTTATCTCTCCTGATGATACCTTGGAGTTATGCTTTACCTCCCGGTTTGTGTATGCAGGTGGCACAAAAAGAGTACATCAACGGGCTTGGAGGGATTTGAACCCCCGACATCCGGGTTAGAAGCCCGGCGCTATGTCCAAGCTAAGCCACAAGCCCACGTGGTGCCTGTTAACTACGTTCTACAGGATAATTAATCTGATTCATGCTGATCAAAAAAACCGCATGAAAAAAAAGATTATTCTTTCTCAATTCTCTCGATGATCTTGTCCAGCCGCTGGGCGATCCTTTCGAGTTGTTCTTCGGTAGAGACTATCTCCACATGGCTGATCCCAAACCAGATGGCCGTGCAGCCAACGCCAAACATTGCTATGGCGAACATGAACAGGCTTGGTTCATTGAACGCAGTCATCATGTAGACACTGTAGATGATCAGGTAACCTCCGGCACACAGGATCAGGATCATAAAGATGATCTGTGCCCATTCCTTCGGTCCGTAATTTTTACATTCTTCAAACATGCGTATGCCCTGTTCTTTCCCTGTATAGTTCCATTAATTGTCGAGGTATATAATACCTGATCCACGGTATGCCGTATGATTTTTTTTTGTATCCGCAGGGTTTTTCCCCGGTATCTCCGTCACTCCCCTGCCGTTTGCCCCCCTGTCAGGTAGCGCCAGGCCCGGGAGAAAATTATATTATACTGTTGTTGTGAACCTCGCAAAAGCAGTTTAATAATATTTATCAAATGATGGTGCCAAATTATTTCTGTTCGTTTGAATGCAAGGAAAGTCTGCTATGAAAAAAACCCGTTTTATTTCATGTCTGCTGCTCCTGTGCTTGCTGCTTCCGGTTGCCGTATCTGCAGTGGGAAATATCTCCGTACATTCCGTGCCCACGGCCGCAACGATAATGCTGGATGGCGTGAACACAGGGTTGACGACCAACGCGATGGTTGAAAATGTTCCCAGTGGCTCGCACACGATATTGCTGCAGATGTCCGGCTATCAGGATTATTCCCAATTGGTTACGGTGATTAACAATCAGACAAGTACGGTTTCATTCACCCTGGTAACCTCGACACCCGCCCCGACGATAACCAGTATATCTCCGTACAGCGGGTACAATACCAGCGTGGTGAGTATCACCTATCTTGCGGGATCCGGTTTTGCCACTTCGGGAACCCCCGGCATAGTGCTCATGAAATCAGGACTTCCGAATATCACGGCGACCAGCGTTTCTGTTGTATCAGCCTCGCAGATCACCTGTTCTTTCGATATCACGGGAAAACAGGCCGGCCTCTGGAGTCTTGTTGTCACCAATCCCGACGGGCAGTCGGCAACCCTGACCAATGGTTTTGAGATCAAAAACCCCGGAACAGCAGTCACCCTCTCCTCCCTCACCCCGAACAGCGGGGTCGTGAATACTACTGTTACGATAACCGATCTTTCGGGTAGCGGGTTTCTGAATACCGCGACGATTCTCCTGAGAAAGAATTACGAGAATGATCTTCCCGGCACTGCAGTCAATGTTGTCTCTGGATCAAAAATTACCGGTTCCTTTAACTTAAACGGCCGAAAGCCCGGCAGCTATGATGTCTGCGTACTGAATGACGGGACAACTCCCACCTGCGGTCTTGCGTTCACCATCCAATCCGCTGCATCCACGGCAAACGGTATCATCAATATTAAATCCACCCCCACTCCCTCCAAGGTATTCGTGAACACCGTCTACCAGGGATATACCCCGATGATTCTGGAAAATATCACCCCGGGAACCTACGCGATAGTGTTGCGACTTGCCGGATACAATGACTATTCGGAGAATGTGAAGGTGACTGCCGGCAACACTGCCTATGTAACCGCATCGCTGGTTCTTTCCCCGGATGCGACCACTGCCACGACAACTGCTCCGATAACAACCGTGGCAACCGTGAAAACCACCGCGAAGTCAACGGTAAAAGTTCCCACGCCCTGGCCAACCGCGACCCCGGCACCGGCATCGCCCGTGAGCCCCTTTGTTATTCTTGGGGCGGCAGGCATTGGCCTCATCGGGCTCAGGAAATGGTAACGCTCTTTTTTTCCTGAAGATCAGTATCAGGGATTTCTCATTCTTTTTGGGATCGCCCGACCAACTCGCCCGGGGTCCGGTACTCATGATCCTGGATGATGGTACGTACAGGGTATAAAAACCGTACCAATAATCTTCTTCCAAAAAAAAAAATAAAATGGACTGCATGAGCCGGCTTTCTGTTTCCTGCAGCCGGTTCGGTAGTACAGCCATTTTCCTGTGGATTTTAGTCATTGAACTGTT
The DNA here is from genome assembly GCA_025350045.1 of Methanomicrobiales archaeon. Taxonomy (GTDB): domain Archaea; phylum Halobacteriota; class Methanomicrobia; order Methanomicrobiales; family Methanospirillaceae; genus Methanoregula. Next base: position 10,748 of record JANXYM010000115.1, read on the forward strand.
TGTACAACCGGTTTGCTGCGCACTGGAAGAGAAGGATGAACACGATGAGCATCGTAATGTCGACGAGCGGGTTGAAGGCCGTGGTCCCGGAATATGCGGCATGAATAAGATCATTTCCGTACGTGAGGGGAGAGAAATAAACCACGAATTGCGCAATGGCAGGGATAGATTCTACCGGGATGAAGATGCCGGAGATGAAGATGAGCGGGAGCCGGACAACGTTGAGCATCGACATGATATCGCCGGGGCTCTCGGTCGGGTACGAGGCAAAGAGGGTGCCCATTGTTGCAAAGCAGAATGACGTAAGCAGGATCCCGATGATGAGCGGGGCCGGGTTTACGACAGGGGTAGCAAAGATGACGATCCCCGCGATGAACGGGACGAGTGCTATCGCGATGCTGTAGAGGAATCCGCTCAGGCTTTCTCCAAGCACGACCGCATGCAGGGAGACCGGGGCGGAGATGAGCCGGTCGAACGTCTTCATCCGCCGCTCGATCGGAATCGAGACCGGCTCTATGGAGGATGCCGAGAAGAGGATCGTGATCGCGATAAGGCCGGGGATCATGATTGAGGGTTCACCGGGTCTCCCGACAGCAAATGCGAGGAACATAAAGAGGGGAAAGAGCATGCCCGAGACGATGATGTTCGGCTTGAGATAATAGATGATCATATCCTTTTTTGCAATAGCCCAGGCCGCGACAAACTCGACCCGGAGCTGCCGGACCCATTCGGCCTGCTCAGTCAACGGTCTTCACCCCGTGGTGCCGGGTTTCAATGCCGGTCAGCCTGATAAAGACATCTTCCAGGCTCGGGCCGAACGTGTTCACGCTGATCACCCGGGTATGCTGCTGTTCTGCATATGCCATGACACCGGCTATAACCGCAGGAGGTGCTTCGGTGAAGAGCTGGAACTTGTCCCCGAGTTTGCGCACTTCGCTCACGGTCGCGATCCCGCGGAGTTCTTCTTCCGCCCGGTGCGGGACCGGGTCAAGCGCGACTTCGACCGACTGGACGCTCTGGATGGTTTTTTTCAGTTTTTCGGGAGAGTCTATCGCGGCGATCCTGCCCCGGTTGATGATCGCCACCCGGTCGCAGGTGAGGTTTGCCTCCTCGATATTGTGGGTTGTGAGAAAGACCGTGACCCCCTGGGCATTGAGGTCACGGATAACATCGCGGATGATAAGGTTGCTCTGGACATCGAGGCCGGATGTGGGCTCATCAAGGAAGACGAGGCGGGGGTTGTTGATAAGCCCCATAGCGAGCGTGAGTCTTCTCTTCATGCCCTTTGAGAACCCGTTCGTTTTTTCGTTCTTCCGTTCCCAGAGGCCGAAGAGTTCGAGGAGTTCCTGCCCCCGCTTCTCGCGTTCCGCCTTGCTGACATTGTACAGCGCAGCAGTGAACATCAGGTTCTGCCATGATGAGAGATCCGTGTAGATGTTCGAAGTTTCGTGCACGATCCCCATCTGCCGGCGTGCAGAAATGGTCTCTGTTACGATATGTCTTCCGAAAATGGTCGCATCCCCGCTTGTCGGGACGGTAATGCCGGTCAGGATGCGGATCGTGGTGGTCTTCCCGGCACCGTTGGGACCAAGGAAACCGAACGTCTCGCCTTCTGCTACCGAGAAGTTTACATCATTCAGTGCGACCAGCTGCCCGAAGTTTTTTGTGAGGTGGGAGACCTCTATTGCGTTCACGATATCATCCTTACCATCCCGCTGCCCGACTCACCTGTACCAGTGATCCGGTAATTGCAGTCATGTAGGTTAATACCACCGGACATTCCTGTACATCCGTTCCCTGTGAGGGTGTGAGCAGGGCTGGATTCACCTGCCCGTCCCCGCGTGGCCCCGGTCTTACGGAGTGGCGGAACGGATCTGTCCGTGGCGGAACGGGTCGGGATGACCACGAGGTTGACCCGGGATGGATCGCAGCAGTGGGCGTAAAAAAGGCTTTCATGATGAAAAGGGGCATAACGGGTGCGGCAAAAGCGGATTTTTCATCCCGCGTGATAGCAGGACGACTTGAGCACTTCTACTTCCGTAGGCAGCATGAGTCCATCGTGGAATACCTCTTTGATCACCGATGCGGCACAGTACCTGACCTGCACGCGGGCCGACATACGTTCCCGTTCTTCATAATACGAGCCGTGATTGAACTCCACGATCCGCTTCATCGAGATCGTCGCAGACAGCACAAAGACGCAGATCCCGGTATCCCCCGGGCCCAAATCCGCGAGATCGATTGATGTCATGAATATATGGTTCTCGGGGCCCGGTTCTACCGTTGCTATGGTCACGATGTTATGGGCGCTCTGCAGCTCGATGGTGCGGGGTCTTCCGCTTTTGAGATCCTTGATAATTTCCGGTGAAATCCCGGTTAAGGCAGCGCATCGCATCAGGGTCACCCGTACATGATAAGATCTTTTTTCGGCGACTGTTCGGAGGACTGCTGCACTTCGTCTGAGATCTTCTGCATGCTCTGCTCGATCTCCACTGCCTGGTCGATGAGCGGCTGCATATCGAGGCCGAGACTGTACATCTTGTTGAGCACTTCGATGGTGGCTGCTGAAGCCCGTGGATCAGGAGCATTGACTGTCTCTCCCAACAATCCATATCCCGGTATCCCCCGGGCTTTGCATTCCGTCAGGAGACTCGATGCAATGCCCGATATGCTTCCTATCGGCAGCATCAGGGTATGTTCCTCTATCCGCTTGAGTGCATCTTCCGTTGTAGCAACCCCAAACACCCGTTTCTCGGGTTCATTGGTGATGATACCGGCAATCGTGAGCACCTCTTTCGGGTTGAACGGTTCGAGCCAGTCGATAATGTCGCGTGAGGTCTCGTAACAGATCATAGGGTGGATGGGAATATCAGCAACTATTGCTGTGATATCGTTTTTTATGTAGATTCTGACCGGGTCATTGATCACTCCTTTGTTCATCATGGCAAGGGGAGGGAAAAATTTCGAAGTCATGGTGCCGATCTGCTCAAAACCCAGCTGATCGACCATATACTGCAGCGCAATGGTACCGACAAGTCCGCTGCCCGGAAAGCCTATCAGCACCGATGCACTATTCATGGGAAGCGGTTTTGATATGACATTGACGTCTTTCTTCGGCTTGATTTCTGCAAGGTCAGTATGGATTGCATCGAGCCGTGAAAAGATACCAGTATAGGGGTCAGGAGCATCTTCCGTCATTAGATTAACATATACGCACTACCTAAAAAATAGTATGCAGGAGTACCCCATCAAACGCGGTCTGACCAATGATCTCGAAACCCGCGTTGTTGCTGAATTCAGGACGTGTTTCGGTTTAGAACCGGAAAAAACTGCCAAAGGATACCGGATAACATTTGGCGCGCTCAGGCGACTCGATGTAACTATTGGTGTGGGGGGAAAATCGGTTATCATCGATACCGAATCGGATATGAAAGTGAGCGATGAGGTGATCATCGATACCAACAAGCGCTTCCGGAAATACCTCGATGCGGTTACCGGTTTCTCCACCAAGGAACGCGTGAAACGGGCAAAGACACCGGTATAGGAGCACAGATTCCCATGGTAACCTGTGAAGCGTGCGGAAATGAAGTACCGGGTGGTAACGCATTCTGTACCTCCTGCGGAGCGGTGCTCACGCATTCCCGCGCCGGTGCAGGTTCCGGATCTCCCGACGGTGAAGAGATGAAACCCGCGACACTGGTCACGTGGAGCCGCAAGATCCCGCTGATCACCAATCCCTGGCTCGTGCTGCAGGGCATCTTTATTCCGCTCGGGATCGGGGTTGTATGTGGCATTTTTTTCTCCCTTATCACGGGAGGAGAATGGGATATGTTTCTCCTGTTCCTGATCATTGGTGCAGGACTTGCCGTGCTGTTCCTCCTCATCATGCTGGTGCTCCAGCTTGTCACCGGTGGCGGGCTTGAGACGGAATTTTTCATCAGTGATGAGGGGGTTGCGCACAAGGCAGGGAGCACGACACGGGCGCTGGACCGGGTGTCTGCAGGAGGTTCAGCAGTGCTCGGCTCAATGTCGGGAACCGGTGCCGGGCTCCTTGCGATGTCGCAGGAGAACAATCTGCTCGTGTGGGAGGAGGTGCGGTATGTATCGGTATACCGCAGCGTGCGGAGTATTGTGTTCCGGTCAAAATACCTGATCAGTCCCGTAGTTCTCTACTGCACGGATGAAAATTTCCCGGCAATCCTTGCTCTGGTCAAAAAATATGCTCCTGCCATAGCAACAGCCCGTCTCTGATTTTTGTGTTTTTTTAATTCCGGTTGCTGGCTCGCCGGAATGGAATGCTCTTTATGTACAACGTTCAACCACTCTGTAGTGATCAGTTTGACCTTCTGTCCTGAATGTGGAAAACCCGTAGCCCCGAAAGCAAAATTCTGCCGGGCCTGTGGTGCGTCTCAGCTGGATGATGTACTGTCCGATGCCGTGCCCGTACCCGTGGTCGCACCGGTTCCTGCTCCGGTGCCATCCCCCGTACCGGCGCCTGTACCTGTAGTCCCCGCTCAGATCCCCTCTACTGCCCCGCCTGCTCCTCAGCAGCCAATGGCTCAGCCGGTTGTGCAGTTCCCGTGCAGTTCGTGCGGGAGCCCCCTGGCTCCTTCAGAGAAGTTCTGTGGTATCTGTGGGGCACGCGCAGGGCAGGCTGCCGCAGCCCCTTCGGTACCTCCGGCACCCGCTCCTGCAGCGCCGGTATACCCGGCCCCTCCCCCCCCTGCGCCCCCGGTATATCAGGTTCCTCCCCCTCCGGCCCCGGTTATGGCACAAGCTGCCGGAGTCCGGACCTGCACTGCCTGTGGCAACGTGATCAGGCCCGGTGACAAGTACTGCAGCAAATGCCTGGTGATTGTCCGGGACAACCCGCCTCAGGCAACCGTCCCGGCCCCCGTCGCAGCACCGGCATACATTCCTTCTCCCTCACCCGTCCCGTCACCTGCGCCGGTTATGGCACAACCTGCCGGTGTGCGGGCCTGCAATTCCTGTGGCAACGTGATCAAGCCCGGCGACAAGTACTGCAGTAAATGCTTAGCCGTAGTGCGGGATACTGCCCCGCAGTCTGCAGCACCCGCACCGTACCCCATGCAGCCCTCCCCGGCAGCAGCTCCCGGGTCCTATGTGTGCGCATCGTGCGGCAGTCCCATCAGTGGCACGGAAAAATTCTGCGGGATCTGCGGTGCAACGGTGGTTGCAGCCCGCGTTCCTGCAGCAGCACCTCCGCAACCCGTTCAGAAAACCTGCAGTGCATGCGGGGCCCCGGTCAATGAGACCACAAAATTCTGCGGGGGGTGTGGAGCGCCTGTTGGCGCTTCCTTTCGCCCCGCCGAAGTAGCACAACCCGCTGTTAATGCTGTACCGGCCGCATCGCAGGGTGGTGAGCTGGTTATAGGCGTGATCGGCAACGCCCGGAAGATGAAGATGCTGGGTGCGAGCTGGGACACCTATGCCCTGGTAGTCACCGATCGCAGGATAATCTTTGCCCAGCTCACCGCAGAGATGCTCACTGCTGCGTACAAGGAAGCTGCAGATAAAGCCAAAGCAGAGGGCAAGGGATTCCTGGCACAGGTGACCCACCAGATGTCGGTTGCTTTTCGTTACTGCCAGCGGTATGAGACCCTGCCGCCCGATCTTGCCCTGGCAGAGACCAAGGGCAACCGGGCAATCGAGAATGTGCGGATCACCGCTGTCAATATGAAAGACATCTCGGCCCGCCAGGACACCATGGAATATGGCGAGTTCCTCATGACCATACAGTCCGCTGACGGGAAATTCGAGTTCCGTATCGGCGAGGATGATCGTTATATCAATACTCTTAAGGCAGCCTATGGCGACAAGGTGCACATGCCGTTTGGGTACTTCCGGGCTGGCGGGGCACGGATCAAATTTTTCTGATCCGGTTTCATCATTTTTACCCCTCAACTGATGGTAAAAAAGTAATAAAAAAGTCGTGACCCGTTTTTCTGTACATTTTCTGTACATAATCTTCTATAGTTCTGGTGCAGGATGTTTCTGAATGGTGATCGGGGGAATTTCTTGTCCGGATTATGAAGAGGAGCTGCATTCCACCCCCGCCAGTAACCCCCGGTATCCTGGATTAATCCGGTACATCTCTTAACGTCAGGAGGTTTGACCCCGGGGAAGGCAGCATGCGGGGAGCATCCCCCAGGACTCCTTTTCATCCAGGGATTTTCCCAGCGAACTGCCGGTCTTGCTACCGCTGGCGGGGAAGCCCTTGCGGCCGGATACGCGGGTATGCCCAAAAAGAGCGTCAGGAAAAACCATCGCACCCCGGTAAAAAAAAGTCAGGGTTTTCTTGCCCCCTGCACCAGGGACAACCCGGCACCGAGTGCAAGGATTGCCGTGACCGGGTCAACGGGCGATTTGGGTGTCGTGGTTACCGGTACGGGTGTGGCCGGCACCGTAGTGACGGGTGTTGGCACCACGGGTGCCTCCGTTGTGGGTACGGGTGTCAGGGTATTCGTGACTCGTGCCGGTGTGGGGATCACGGTCAGCCATTCACTGTTGTCCATGTCGGGGGAGAAGCTTAACCCGATGAGAGCACGCTCATCGGCAACTACGATGCGTCTGCCATCCCCGCTGATCGCAAGGGAGCGGGGATGGATGATGGTATCCATCTTCTTTTTTGCCAGGAGTTTTCCTGCATGGTCCAGTACATACAGGTTCTGGTCGATTCCAGCTCCCGCAATTACCCGGGCATCCTGAGAGATCCCCACGGAATTCACCCATTGTTCCACGGGATATGTCCAGCGGATCGTTCCGTACCTGTCCAGGACCTGTACGCTGCTGTCCTGGCTGCTGATCACAATAACGGAGCAGTCATAGGAGCACGCGGTGCCGAGGATCGCGCCTTTTGTGACCTCGTTCATCCAGTTGAGTTTACCGGTGTTCGTGTGCGAAGAGAGCCGGTTTCCCCCGTACGTGATGATCGTGGCACCATCCCCGGAGAAGATAATATCGTTATCAATGCTGCCATTTTTCACATCCGACCAGACGGGATCAAGAGCCGGGGTAAAGAACTTCAGCCCGCCTTCGGTTGTGGCAACCACCAGGTTATCTGACGGTGATATGGCGATCTGTTTTACGAGCACCGTCTTGTTCCGTCCGACTAATTCGCCGTTATGCGACCAGGTGAAGATATTCCCCTGGTTGTCTGCTGATATAGCGTAGGTACCGTTCCCTGATACGGCAACAGCCCTGACATCGGTATTCATGTTCCGTGTCCAGATCTCAGCGCCATCCTTGTCGAGCAGCACCAGGGAATTTCCCTGTCCACTGGCAATATAATTGCCATCGGTACTCATGGCAGTGATAAACCCGGCACGCCCCCCCCATTTCTGCGTCCCGTTCCAGTTCCGGAGATACATCTGGCTGCCCCCGGTAAACACCCGTTCACCATCGGGAGAGATCATCACGCCATGGTAGGCAGATCCCTCAAACGGTGCACGATCCTTCCATTCATTGCCGATGCTTGCGGCGGTAACCACGCCCGCCATGCAACTGATCATGAGCAGTGCAGCGATCGCAAGAAAAACCCGGAACCCTGCTGGCATTGTACTTATCTCCAAGAATGATAATCGGTGTAAGGTTATCTGGCTTGTGGATGACATCGTTCTTGCAGACTGACCGATAAAATGCTCTTTCTCGTCTGAAAGATGCAGGGCCCACGCATAGCAGGCAGGCCCGGAAAAGAATTTCACAGTTACCTGTTCGATCCGCTTCTTTTTTTAGGATTTTCTTTTTTATCCGGGGATCGTGGGAAAAAAAATGGTTGCAGGTTATGACTGTCTTCTCATTACCATGATGGCCGCAATGGCCGAGAGTGCCAGGCCGAATTCAAATCCGGGGGCAATACCTTTCTTTGTTGCATTGGTTGCGTTTGCCGAACCTGCCGGGGTTTCTGCGGTTCCTGCATTCTTTGCCATGGCAGTGGTGTAGTCCTGCGTCTTACCGGCAGCGATCGTGACCGGCGTGGAGAGGTCCTGGTACCCGTCAAGTTTCAGAAGTATCGTGTGGGTGCCGGGAGAGAGCCCGGGGATGGTGGCCGGGCTGATGCCCCGCTGGACCCCGTCGATGAAGATGAAGGCACCGGCCGGGTTTGTTGTCACGGTGAGGGAACCCAGCGTATCCGGTTGGGCGGTGGAACCGGCAGCGACCGGGGTTGAAGCCTGTTGCGGTACCTGCGTAGTAACGCCCGGTACTGCGGTGACTGTTGTTGTGATTCCTGTTACCATGGTGGTAGTTGCCTGTGCAAAGTTCATCCCAGCCCGGACCGGGGCGGCGGTTGTGGGTACCGTTGTCGTTATTGGGACAAGGGTTACCTTGACATACGTAAACTTCTGGGCGCATGTCACAAATGAAGCGGAATAATCGTAGTAAGCCGAACTATGAGGAAAAGTAAACGTGACTGAACGGTTCTCCCCTTTATAATAAATCTCTGTCCACGGTGTCACCCCTCTCGGAATTCCATCAATAACAACCCAGGCCCCTGGAGGAGTGGATTCAAATATTATAGCTCCATGGTCCGGATCACCATAGGGATCATTCGAACACTGGAAAACGGTCTGGATATGAGGTACGGTGAATCCGGTCACCGGCAGGATGAGCAGGAGACAGGCAAGAATAATGAGGACCGAAGATCGCATACAGGGTAATTCGGCGCGAGGATGTTATTGGTTTCGTTTTATTTCCTTTGAAAAATGAGAGGACTAACAAAAATTCAGGAAAAAAGATGGATGGATCGTATCCTCTTACGCGCCGATCAGGTGGCCGCTGGCCCCGCCCGTGAAGGTGTAGGCGTTCCACATCACGCTGTTGAGGTCCTGCGACCATCCGACCTGCGTCATCTGCCAGCCGGAGGGGTACTTCAGGATATTTTTGGCGGTATACCCGGGGCAGGTCTTTCCTTCTTCATCAATGTTGAAGATATTCTGGCTGGACAGGACAATGCCGGACGAGTACGGCGTGAGCTGGTTGATCCATTGCCCGTTCTTCTTCACCGACATGCCGACGACCAGCTTGTCGGTGCCCCAATGCCGTGCCGCCTGGTTCCAGTTCTCCCAGTAGCAGGGGATACCGTTGGTCATGGTCCAGGCCTTGTTGTCACAACCCGGTGTATAGACTTTGGAGTAGTCCTCGGTAAGGATGACCGGGACCACCGTTGAATCGAGGGGTTTGAGCGGCGGGACAATGACTTCGGCCTTCTTGAAGAACCCGGCACTGTCGCTGACTGTGAGGCTGATCTGGTCCGTTGCCTCATTGTTCGGGTTGTACACCCGGACAAATGCCATGGCGGGATGGGGCTTGTAGTAGAGCGGGTCGGGGATATAGAAGCTGCCGGCAGCAGAAGCCATCGTTGCCCCGGACTGGGTGGAGACAGCATCGCCCAGCGACTCGCCGACTTCTCCTGCATTGTCCTTGATCGCCTGCTTGGCGCTGTCCGGCATGGCGCCGTACGCACTCTGTGCTGCGTCCAGTGCACCGCCGGCCCCGATCTGGTCCGCTGCAACCTTTGCAAGATAATCAGCCCCCATGCCCTGGAGGTCGGAGAAGTTGGGGATTGTCGGGGGGATGCCCAGTGCGCTCTCGGCAGCCGAGAGGGCGGCATGGAGGACGCCCGTGCAGGCCGGCGAGCTGTTGCAGTCAAATGCCCCGAGTGTCAGGCCCTGCACCGCATAGGCAGCGATCTGGACCACGAGGTTGTTGATCTGGTTCCATGCAGCCGAGACCGAGTTGACCACGCTGGAGAGGGCAGAAAACATCCCCTTGATGATGTCCCAGACCGTGTCGTACCAGTGGCTCTCGGCAGGGTCGGCAAAGAAGTGATAATTGGGCTGGCTGCCGCCGTACATGCTGCAGAACTGCGCATTTGAAGAATCCATCATCGAGTTGCCGGTTGCCGGCGCTGCACAGTACGGCGGGGAGGTCACCGTGACGAAGTGTGCCCGCGAGACGAGTGCCCCGTTCTGGTCGGTACGGATCCAGTCGGGGACAATGAGGTTCATGTAGAACGATTTTATCTCGGCTGAAGGGGGTTTGACGAGAATGGTGCTCTCAACCGTTGACGGGGTATCTTTCGGGCACGGGTGGGGGCGTTTTACCGTAACCGTGACCGGGAGGGTGGCGATGCCGACTGTCCCGTTCTTTGAGACCGGGACCACCCGGACGTAAAAGGTCTGGTCCAGGTCCATTAAGGATGCCATGAACGGGGTTGGCGCATGGAAGGCGAGGACATCTGCATTGCTTAAGATCATGTTCTCGTTGGGGTTCCCGAGGTCAGACTCGACGAGTTCACCGGCGGGGATCGTGGCAAGGCTGGCGGGGACCGGGAGGGTGACCGGGCCGAGACGGGCCTGCTTGTACCAGATACCGGATCCGGTGAAGGGAATCTTTGCCAGTGCCATGGGTTTGCCCTGCCCGGGAACCGTGGGGTCCAGGTTCGAGGTGCCGGTGTAATACGGTGGATTGGAGGGGTCGTGGTTTGCAATCTGGGCGAAGTTGAGGCTGAAATAGTGGAAGCCTTCCGTATCCACGTACACGTCCTTTACCGGCCCGGAAGCGACAAGGCCCGGCACGTACTGGTTCTGCCAGAGCGAAGCGTTGGCATCAAACGGGTATCGCGAGACCTGGTAGAGGGCCGTTGCATCCGGTTCGAGGGTTATCCAGCGGAAGTTTGTGTTGTTGAAAAATTTCGTATCGGTGCTGATATAGATGGTATCTTCGTCTCCCCAGACCGGGTCCACGGCCATCTCGACGTTGCTCATCAGGTGGGATCCCCTGAGATACACGTTGTACTGGTCCACCTCGATGTAATTCACGGGGAGCTTAAAGACCGGCGGGGAGAACCACTGTGCCGTGCCGGTTGCATTCCGGCTGTCGAACTGGGCCGGGAACCAGGGAGAGAGCGTGGTGAGGATTGGTGACTTGGTGTGGTTGCCGACACGGATCACGATCGGGTTGACCGTGACCGGGCCGATCTTCTGCAGCTCTGCGGCAAGGCTGGTACCCCCGGCCTGCTGCGCCGGGACCCGTGTGACGGAAGGTGTGATTACGGGGGCCGGTGTGACAGACGTTGTTCTGACCGTGACGGGTATGGTACGTGTCTCCTGCGTCACTGGCGTCCCGGGGATGATGGTCGTGAGCGGGATGAGCCGGTAGGTCGCCGTATTCATTGTGTCGGGCAGGATCACAAACGTGGTGCTGGTATCCTGGTACCCGTCGAGGTGCAGGAGCAACCGGTGGGACCCGGTGGTCAGCGTGCGGGATGTGAACGGGGTTGTTCCGCTGGTAACATCATCAATGGTCACGCCCGCACCGGAGGGCGTGCTGCTGAGGGAAATGTACCCGGTCTGCGGGCCTGCCAGGGATTCTGTCGTCACCGGTACAAACGTGTTTATGGTAATTACCGGTGCCAGCTTGAACGTAGGTGACGGTGTGGCTGTTGTTGTGGGGAAGATGTAGGTGGCTGAGGATGCCGGGATGAGGAGCAGGAGGATGAGGAGTATAAGGAGGAAGACCGGTTGTCCCCGGTACGATGTCTTCGGCTGCATAGATGATCTGGGGGGATCCTGTCGATAAAGGTTCTGATTCCTCCCCGGGAAGAGTGATCGTGCCGGGAAGTCCCGGAGTGACGGAATGGCCGGACGTGGTTCTGCGGGAACAAAAAGAGGATTGTTCAGTCATGATTGCCTGCCTGAACTGCGATACTGTTGCTTCTTTTACGGCCACACCGGTTTTTTTTGAAGAATACTACCGGTGCTTTCCCGAAAACCGGCTGTTCGTCAGCCGTACTCTTTGAACAGGGCCGGGTTCTGCCTGTGGATCCACCAGCGCCGGGCAAGGAAACCGCCGGCACCCAGCACCCCGATCGCTGCTATGACGAGCACAATGTTCAGGAGCGGTGACGGGGAGGATGGCTTTGCTGTGGTTACCGGCGGAGCGGTAGTCTGCGTAGTTACGGGCGTCTGGGTAGTGGCTGCCGGAACCGGAGCCTGTTCCTGCACGGCACTGCCGAGAACCGCCGGCGGTACCGAAACGGTTGCCGCTACCGCTGAGCCGGGTGTCCCCGCAATGGCAAAAAGCGAGAAGCTGCCGGACTGTGCCGAGAAGAATGCCGATCCGTCTTTGGTAGAGAGCAGCGTGGTCGGCAATGCTTCCCACCCGTTTGCGGTCTGGTGGTACAGCACGATGCTGCCCGGTGCAATGTGATTCTCATCCAGCCATGACTGCGGAACCGAGAAGTGTATAACAGCACCGGTGATGGTGGCAAACCGGGCCGGGACAAGACTGATGTACTGGAAGACGGTTCCCATTGGGGCGGTGAGGTTGGTGCCCGGACCGGGCTGCACGGTGCCGGTGACGATGAGCCCGGCGATCCCGGTGCCGGTGACAACGACCCGGTTCACCGCGGAGTTCCCCCCCACGTTCACCTCAATGGATGCCGGGGGGACCTGAGTTGGGGTGACGGGGACGGTGGTCCAGACCGGGGCATCATCGTTATAATCGCCGGACCATACGGACGGTGCGGGTGGTGCGGGTGGTGTCTCGGTAACCGGCAGAGATACAAAGACGGTCTTGTCATCAACGGTGCCGGAGATCGTAGATCTGCCGGTACCTGATGGGTGGAAGGTTGTCCATGCAGCGCCAGAGACCATTCCTGCTGTCCCGGGTATGACCGAACCGCTGCCTGCCGTGACGGCAAAGGTGTTCAGGATTCCCGCCGGCAGGTAGATTCCTCCTGCTGCAGTGTTGCTGCCGGCCGAGTTGAAGGTCAGGTTTGTCCGGATTGTTGCATTCCGGCTCATCATGATTGCGGCAGGATTTGCCGTGATGCCGAGCACCAGCCATGGGGCCGTTGTTACGGTATCCCCCCCGGCAGCATACCCGGCCGGATCGGTGTTCGAGCCCCACCAGTTGTTCGCTGCATCGAAGGTGCCGGCAGTATTCCAGACTGCATTTGTAGCATTATCATGATATATCCGCGAGAACCGGACCGTGGCGTTTCCCTCCTCGTTATAGATCGCACTGCCATTGACCGGTGCGAAACAGTCGGTAATGGAGGAAGAAGTGACGGAAAGGTTGTTGCCAAGATTTGCGATTGCGCCACCGGATCCTGTTGCCGAGCAGTTGGATATGATGGTACGGGTGACTGTTGCATTGCCCCCGAGAAGACAGAGTGCACCTCCCATACCCTCGCCAAATGGAGATATGGAGGTAACAACGTCTGCGGCATTGATGGTCCCGCCAGCCAGGGATGCGATCGGGCGACCGTCAGGGAGTGTCATATGGCTGGTGACTAAGGCGGGGAAGGAGCTGCCGGTAAGGGTAGTGATCATATCCCGGTCACCCTGCGCCCGTTGGCCGGTGAAGGAAGCAGGGGTTGCCTGTCTCAGTATCCCGACGCTGGCAATATCTGTCGTGCAGTTGGTGATGTGGGAATCCGACACGTTCAGGCTGCCCATGGACACAACAGCGCCCCCGTATAGTATTGCCACACAGTTGGTAATGTCCGATGATACGATGGTGGCGCCCGATTCAGATGCAGATCCGATCGCACCACCTATGAGAGCAATGCAGTCTGAAAATGTTGAGGCGGTGACCGAGAGAGTTCCGTTTCCTGACGAGCGTGTCATGACTGCACCGCCCATCAATGCGAAACATTCAGAAAATGTGGAGGAGGCAATCGTTGTTTCCTCACTCATGGAAAAGATCGCACCCCCGTATACCTCTGCCCAGCAGCGGGAAAATGAAGAAGAGGTGATGGTGGTGGTACCTGCTTCCGACATGCCGGATACGATTGCGCCGCCAATGGATGCCGTAGAGTCGGTGAATGTTGATGAGGTGACAGTGAGGGAATTACCCCCGGCCATGATCGAACCTCCCAGTTCTGCGGAACAGTCAGAAAAAGTGGAAGTGGTGATGGAGATGATACCTGTCCCCGACAGGCCGGATCCGATCGCTCCACCATATTCTGCAACACAGTCGGAGAAGGCAGAATCGGTGACCGTGAGGGACACGGCGGTGGACATGATCGCGCCGCCAAAAGAATTTCCTGTGCAGCCGGTAAACGACGATGAAGCAACCGATGTTATAC
>JANXYM010000041.1 GCA_025350045.1 Methanomicrobiales archaeon
GGTCGCCGTGTTCCGGCTCGCGCCTTCCCGCCCGGGCCCGTAATTTTCACCGAAGGCACGACGAAATTAACTGATGAGGAACTCTTTATATTGGTCCTGACCACGGTCCAAGTAAGGAGGTGTAATCTTGAAAATTGGGCCTTTTGCGATAATATTGCTTGTATTGGTATTTTTTGTCTGGTTTAGTCACAACTTCTTGAATATAATTTAATCTTATCTCGCTTAATTGGTTAAACTCCCTCAATGATCCCTCGGCGGACCCGGTAACTGCTGCCGAAGGCAGGGGGTATCGCTACTACTGCCCGTCCCTTTCAAGGGCGGGAGGAGTGCGGCCCGAAGGGTTGCGAGCGTGGGGATGCTTGTCCATCCCCTAAGCGAGCAAAGCACAGGCGGCGGGTTCCGGGGCCCAGCGGCCCGATTGAGCACCGCGACTGGGTGCGAAGGTAATGAGCCGCATCAGCGGCGAGTCCGAGCCCCTGTGCGTCGTGCGAATGAGTCACTGAGCGTTCATCATGTGCTCAGTACACAGCGAAGAACATTCCGCGAAGCGGTATGTGAGGAGCGAGCCGGGGCAGCCACTGGCGCCGGAGCCTGCGACAAGCCAGGGGCGTCATTCCTACCAGCAGGAAACAACGGGGAGCAGCGAAGTGATGTGAAGCGAGCCGGAGTGCAGTGAGCGCCAGCGAGCGGAACGAGGATGAGTAAACATGACTGAGCGTTCTACATCTCACCGGTAAAGGGGGGAAGAGATGGTGATCAACCAGTATAGAATCACGGATGCTCTTTCAGTCTTTTCTCAGCTAGTTCTATCAATTTTTTGAATTTCGGATTGAGTTTTAATTTTTCTATCCTTCGTTCGATTTCCCTCAGTTCTTCGAATCTTTTCTTTTGTTCTTGCTGAAGGTAGTGGATCATGAGATCTGCCAAAGCAATTCTCTCCGAATGGCTGAAAAGTCGGATTTGTCCATACACACTTTTCTCTGGATCTCTGATAACGGGAAGACTGTTTGATTCCACAAGGGTACTCAGGAGAAGCCCACGCGGCCAGGGGCCTTGGGCTCCCTTGAGCGTTTCACCACTTATAAATAAAAATGAAAATTTGTGCGCGGTGAAGGTTTTTTACATTTTTTAGCTGAATCGTTTTCAGGAAAATATTTATTTATCGTGCGTGACAAATAATTTCAAATCAGTTTTCGTTTCAAAATTCAGCAAAAATATGCCGTTTGCTAATCGCACTTAAGGTCCAGAATCCCATCCCTCGCATCCTGTTTTAACGTTTTTTCCTGTTACCGCCGGTTATCGTTTCCCGGACAAAAAAAGGAAACGATTGGTTATTTGACCTGTACAGGAATATTCATGGATAAGGCCGGGCCCCCCCATAAGCGGTATGATCATTATCACTGCTTTTTTTCTCTGGTTGCACGTTACCCACAGACCAGTCGAAGTGTTTTTACCACGTAAAGCATTATCACTGCTTTTTTCCTCTGGTTGCACGTTACAACCTGAATTCCATTGCAATTACCCGATAGGGTAACTCCAGATACGCATGTGAACATCTTCTCCTTTTATCGGGAAATCTCCCCCAGGGACTTACCCGGGTTGTTGACAACACTATGCCGGCATCAGCGATCACATACACTACGACAAAAGCCGGATGGCAAAGGGCATCGCACAAAAACCCGGATTGTTTTTTAAGACAGTAGCGACAAACTCACGCAGATTTGCAGGAAGGTAATCCGGAAAAACAAGGCAGAGAAGTTCCCACAAAAACTTCTCCCGGGCCTTCGGGTTGCGTAATCTCAGATCCTTGTGGATATCGTTACGACTTTCACTTTGGGAGGAGGAAAGGTACAGCTGAAAAACGCAACAATACACTATACCCGGGCGCTGTATATAAAAATAATTTAATTGCTTACCACTTTTTTTTCATGCTGTAAAACCGGTGAAACAAGCCATTAAAAAAAGACCATACTTAATTCGCGATTACGGGATTATGAGGGGTTCCTCATCCATAACGGACTCATATGGGAGAACGGTGCCGGTCAAAATCCCCAGAACCGATCCTCAGGGAGAGGGGTATCTGCGGGTTCCACACTTCGCTTCGGTCCCTATCCTCATCCCATTTCCGCCGGGTCACATCCCGTATGACCATGACAATATTTCTTAACTCTCCGGTGTCACCGTATACCGGGCGGAGGTGCAGGGTAACGGGGAATTCCTCGCCGCCATTTCGTTTCAGCAGGGATGCAGTTTCACAGAATCCCTGTTTTTTAAAGGTATCCTGCATTTCGCAGGAATACCCGGGGATTGTTCCTGCAACACCGAGTACCAGCCCGGGATCTTTTCCAACATACTCTGCCGGTATACACCCGAACATCATTCCTGCCGCCGGGTTTACAAATGAGATTTTCCCGGTCCGGAAATCCAGCAGGATGACCGCATCGTCAATGCACGAAAGGATCTCTTCTATCATCTTACGAAGTGAGATCTCCTTCTCTTTCTCGTGCGTAATATCCCCGATGATTATCGTTATGCCGCGTTTTCCGTTATTGAAAACGGTGGGAGTTACGCGGATATCAAAGATAAATTCCCTGCCCCCGAAAACCTCTTTTATATCGAACCGGAGATCGGATCCGTAATGAGCTTCGCGTATTGTGTCAAAGAACGGTTGCCTGCCAATGACCGGCAGACCGGTTGCTTCAACGCGTTTTCCGAGAAGATTCTCCCGTTTCATATCCGCAAATTTCAGGTAATTATCATTCACCTGGGAAATCTTCATGTCCTGGTCCAGAACAACAATAAAGTCTGAAGAGCGATCCAGCATGGTCGGAATACGGGTACTGCGGGAGAGGATGAAAATTTTCGACATCCCGTGCTCGAGCATCTCGACCTCTCCGGTCATCAGGAGGATCTCAAGGAATTTTGCGGCTGCGTTCCTGTTCATCGCAAGATCCCGGGCAATCCGGGTGATTTTCATACCCTTCGGGTTATCACGCAGGAGTTCTTTTATCTGCAGGAGCTCGTTATCGTGAGTTTTCATGGGGTAGTCCGTGTGAGTATTCAAGTGATTCATTACTCCAAAATGATATATAAATATAATCCTGATAATCAGATTTCAAACCTGCACATCAGATCTGAATTAAAAAAAACAGAACCCAGATTACGACCTTATCTCGTTGCAGTTTTAAAAATTGTACTATATTTAAATTCAAGACCCGGGAACTAGTAATGAAATGAATATACCTCCCCGGTTCAACTTCTTCAGGCTGATTACGAGAAACCTGAAAAAACACCAGAACCGGAACATGGCGATCATTATCACCTTTGCAATCCTCGCTGCTACACTTTTTTCTGCCCAGTACCTCACCAGCGGCGCAGAGCATGGTCTTGAAAAGGGTACCGCGTGGATGGGAGCAGATCTCATCATTGTACCGGAAGGCTCCTCGGCTGAAGGGGAGAACAGCCTGCTCACCGGCAGCCCGTCAATGTTCTTTTTTAATGATTCCGGCTTTGAGCAGATATCCCGGATCCCCGGGGTAGCCCGGGCCAGTCCCCAGATTTTTGTGGCAACTCTCGAAGGGCAGAGCTGCTGCTCAGGGTTTATCCAGCTCATTGCAATTGACCCTGAACGGGACTTTACCCTCACACCGTGGATTGCCGCACATCCCGGCATCATCATGGGAAAAGATGACATCATTGTCGGCAACCGAATCGAAGGGGAAGTCGGCTCGGATCTCAAGTTCTACGGCCATATGTTCCATATTGCCGGCAGGCTCAATCCGACCGGCATGATGGGCGTCGACATGGCGGTCTTTGCCCGGATTGAAGATGTGTACGCCATGGCAGATGAGTCCGGGGTAAAAGCGGTAAAGACCCTGGTCATCCCCAAAGGAATGGTCTCATCAGTACTCGTCCAGGCAGAACCCGGGGCATCCGCGTCTGAGGTGGGAGAAGAGATCCAGAAGAGAATCCCGGGGACGAAGACTATCACTCCTACCGGCCTTCTTGCAAACGTGACCCTTCACCTCGTAAGTATCACCCGCCTTCTTTTCGGCTCGGTGGTTGCCGTCACGCTGCTCTCCATAGGTCTTCTGGGTATCATCTCTGCCATGGTCGCCCATGAACTCAAGCGGGAGATCGCTTTTCTGGGAACGCTCGGCGTGACAAAAGCTTTCATCCTGCAGCTCCTCCTGGCCGAGTCGTTCACATCGTCAGTTTTCGGGAGTGTTCTGGGGATCGGGTCTGCTGCGGTCATTCTCTTGAGTTTCCAGGATTTTATCGCATTTTCCTTAAAAATCCCCTTTTCCATTCCTCCACCCCTTACTCTTATTGCAGCCGCAGGAAGTACCATCCTCTTCACGCTTGCGATAAGCGGGATAGCTTCACTGTACCCGACGATCAGGATCGTACGTTCAGAAGCATACCGGGATATCCGGGCTGGCGAGAAGGAATAAGAGCCGCCATATCCAAAAAGAGAGACGAGCTTTAGTACTGAATAAAAAGTCCGTTTCTGGATGATTCAATCCGTATACAGCTCTTTAGAGACTCTGCCGTATTTTATCAACGGAGTACCGGGTAAAACAGCAGGAGATCGGAGGGTATCCGGTCACCGTAAACGGGGTGAACAGATTTTTCTGTCAGGATCCACTAAAAAATTATGACTTCAAAGAGGTAATCCGGAAATGTCCTGCCGGTACTGTGATCTCGAAACGGGCTCCTGTTCCATAAACTCCGGTTTCACGGATTTTCATACCGGTAATCTCGAGGATCTCCTTTGCCAGGAACAACCCCAGTCCGGTGTGCCGGCCTACGCCCCGCTCGAATATCCGCTGCTTGCTTTCCAGGGGTACACCAATGCCATCGTCCTCGTACCGGAGGGTAATGCCTTCCTGCGTCATTTCGTGCCGGAACCGGATCTTTGTGACATGATCCCCGTGCTGCAGGGAGTTATCCACCAGATTATAAAAAACCCGCTCAAGCAGCGGATCAGAAAAGATTTCGACATCCTGATCCAGCAGTTCACAGTCTGCAGAATATGACGCAAATGCGGGTTTGAGATCCGCTATGATGCGGTTGAGGCTCATCCACTGCGGTCTGTTGACACCAAGGGTTTCATAATCCCGGGCAAACTCAATCTGGTGCCGGATGTTTTCTGCAGATTGTTCCTGTTTTTCCAGCCATCCACGTACTTCAGGATCCGTTACGGCTTCTTTTGCATTTTCCGTAAAAAGCAGGATTGCCGTTACCTGATTGAGAATATCATGGCGTGTGATACTGGAGAGCAGGTTTAATTTCTTTCGTGCAAGCGATAGCGCTATCTCTGCCTCTTTCTGACTGGAAATATCACGAATCATGATCAATTTCCCGCTCAATTCTTTTTCATGGGAAAAAAGCGGAATACAACGGATCTCGGAATACTGTGTTTTTCCATTAAAAATGCGTTCCATCTCAAATTGTTGCTCATGTAAGGACTGCACGGGAGGTTCCTGATACTTTTGATGCCCGGCAAACGGAATCAGTGCTGACACTGATTTTCCCACCGCGTTTTTTTGGGGCATACCTGTGAACATTTCTGCAGACTTATTGAGGCTGATAATCCTGTCATGGGTATCCACAACTAC
>JANXYM010000048.1 GCA_025350045.1 Methanomicrobiales archaeon
TGCCGAACGCGCCATATTCATGCCGCAATGCTTACGTTCATCCCGGTGCCCGGCACACCTCACGCCGGAAGGTCTCAAATGCCGGTCCTGCGGGCAGTGTTCCGTTGGTGAAGCCCGGGGCATACTCGAGAAGATGGGTTACCGGATCTTCATTGTACCGGGCTCGTCGTTTATCAAGCGCATGGTAAAAAAATATCGACCTAAGGCAATAATTGGTGTCGGGTGCCTTTCTGAAGTCAAAGAGGGTATCGATATGGCCGACAAGATGGGACTCATTGTTATGGGCGTGGTGACTCTCAAAGAAGGTTGTGTTGAGACGATTGTGAACTGGTCGGATGTCTATGAAGTGGCAGCGCTCGGCGTTGATCCTGCATTAATCCCCGATGACCTTCATATTCTTACCGGTTAATTTCCCACTTTTTATCTTGCCATGGACAATGATCGTGTCTTCACTGGTCACATCCCCGACATGTACACCTCTCCGCAGGATAACCTTGCCGCCCGCAATGACAGAATGGACTGCTGCATGGTCGAGGATTGTAACATCCCCATGCGCAACAACCGGCCCTTTGATCCGGGACTGGCTGCCGATGATCGCATTCCAGCAGCTGACATCAAGGGCAACGCTCGAGCGCGGACCGAGTTCAAGTGTTCCGGTGACCGTGAGCCGCCCCCAGAAATGGGTATGGGCAGGGACAATGAAATCCCCGTCAATCTTAACGTTCCCTTCGAAATACGTACCTTTTTGCGCAAAAAAAGTATTGCCCTTCTGGAAAAGTGTCGGCATTGCTCCCTCAAGGTAATTGAGGTATGATCAGGGGATAAACTTGTTGCTCATAAAAAAAAGGTCTCCCCGTATGAGACCGGCGGCTTTACAGGAGAATTGCCGACAGTGCAAATACCACAAGAGCGGCAAACATGCCCTGCTTGATGAGCGTGGTTGATCGGGTTGTCCTGACACATGCGGGTGTTGTACAGGAGAGTGTCCTGATAGCCGCTGCGAGGATGATGATATCGACAATAACGATGCCGGCAAGGTACCACTTCCCCCACCAGAGACAGGGAACAACACTTGCCACAGCAGCAGCAAGGGCAAATCCCAGGGCGATACGGGTAGTTGACCGGATCCCAATCCGAATCGGGAGGGTATCGGCACCTCCTGCAGTATCACCCTCCACATCCTCAGCATCTTTCAAGATTTCCCTCACCATGGTCGCAAGGAATGTTATTGCGGCAAGCGGGATCATCCGCACCAGCGCGTCCCAGCCGGCAAATGCACCCCCAAACAGGAAAATGCTGGCAGCAAGATAGGCAACTGCAATATTCCCAATAACCGGCATGCTTTTGAACCGGGCTGCGTACAGGACAAGGATCACGGAGTTGATAACCACAATGGTCAGACAAAGAGGGGGGGTGAAAAGGGCCATAAGTATACCTGCAAGAAACAGCGTAACGGCAAAACACCGTGCAGCCACAGGGCTTACCATCCCGGAAGGTATGGGGCGTTCCGGGCGGTTGATCCTGTCGATGTCTGCATCGAAAAAATCATTGATCACATTTCCGGCAGCAGTAATCAGGATGACTATGACGAGCAGGATAACCGCAGAAGGAACCACGGTTCCGGTTGCGATCAGGTAGGCTATGATCGCCGTTACTCCGGATACAACCGCGTTTGCCGGTCGGGTTATCGAGAAAAAACCTGAAGCGCTCATAAAGATACCAGATATCTCGTCGTTGTGATAATAAAATGCACGAAAAGGATGATATGAACGGGCGAGGGGGGATTTGAACCCCCGGCATTCAGCTTAGGAGGCTGACGCTATGTCCGGGCTAAGCCACTCGCCCTGCCCATACCAATTCGGAGGGAATATGTATAAGGTTTGCGCGCTGCAACAATTCTCTCGCAATGGAGTTAATTGAGACAACGGAAGGGAAAACTCATTTTTTTATCCCGGTTCAGGACAATATGACACAGTTCCCTCCCGGATCTGCTCCTATCTTTTTCAACCGGCGGATGGAATTAAACCGCGATGCCACTGTGCTTCTGCTCCCTGTTCTCAAACCATCAGAATATCTCGATGCAATGGGAGCAACCGGCATTCGCGGGTTGCGGGTATTGAATGAATGCGGCATTCCTGTCACCATCAATGATCGTGAGCCCGAAGCAATCGAGCTGATCACGTACAATGCACACCAGGCGAATCTTGAGGTGGAGATCCTGCAAAGGGATGCCAGCGCCCTGTTATCGGAACGGGCTTTTGATGCCGTGGATCTCGATCCGTTTGGCACACCGGCTATGGTGATTGATGCCGCCATCCGGGGTACGCGCAGGTTTCTCTTTGTAACGGCCACCGATACTGCCCCCCTTTGCGGAGCGCACCTAAAGGCAGGAATACGGAGGTATTTCGCACGGCCGCAGAATACGGAATACCATAGTGAAGTAGGTCTCCGGATTCTGCTTGGCTTTGTTGTCCGTGAAACCCTCAAATACGACCGGGGTATTGAGCCGACATTCTGTTACGCCCGCGAGCATTTCGTACGGCTCCACCTCCGGCTACTCCGGGGGGCGGGTGCGGCGGACAATACCTTAAAGCAGATCGGATTCATCCTTCAGTGCCCGAAATGCCCTTACCGGGAGGAGCAGCGAGGAATGGTACCTCCAGCCAAATCCTGTCCGCATTGTGGTGAGCCGCTCGGATTCATCGGCCCCCTCTGGCTGGGCAGCATAAGGAACGAAGAGATTCTCCTCCAGATGAAGGAGCAGCTGGATTCACAGGAACTCGGTACGAAGAAGGATTTAAAGAAACTGCTTGAGCTCTGCATCGAAGAACTGCCCACCTCATCGTTCTACGATTATCACCATATCGCAAAACTGCTCGGCTGTTCACCGCCGGACATCAACACCGTTCTCGAACGTATCCGGGCAGAGGGGTATGCTGCAACCCGAACGCATTTCTCGGGTTACGGGATCAAGACAGAAGCACCGCTTGAGATCATCAAAGCAGCGGTTCAACCCCATGCCAGGTAAAAAGCAGAAAATTACCCGGATAACTCAGGTACCGCAATTCTGATCAACGGGGTTACTGCAGCCCTTTTTTTATTATCCTGAATGAACCGGCAGGCACAACAATCTCAAACCGCACACCCTTTCCCGGAGTACCGGTCTCTGTTATGGTAAAACCGAATACTGCGAGAATTTCATGGGCAAGAAACAGACCATATCCGTTTTTTTTCGGGTTACCCGGTTGAAACAGTATGGATTTGACGGTTTCTGAAATTCCGGCTCCATTATCCTCGTACACAACGATAACTCCACTCTTCCCGGGTCTCCACCGCAGGGAGATTTCAGATACCGCCTTTCCCTGACGGAGCGAATGATCGATCATCTGACAAAATACAGTCGTGAGCATAGGATCGCAAAAAAGTTCAATATCCCGGCACGCGGATTCTGCGGTGATCTGAACACCGTTTGTATCGATGGTGAACCGGGCTGTCTGGAATGCCTCGTAAAGGTTGGTCCACACGGGGGAATGTTTTCCGATCCCTTTGTATGCTGTGGTAAATGTGACCAGGGTATGAATTTTTTCCGTTGCATCCAGAAGGATTCCGACAATCTCCTTTGATGTAATCGCGCTGTCATCCTGCTCAATTAAGGAGAGGTAGCCATTTAAGACGGTAAGCTGGTTGTTGATATCGTGGCGGACGATACTGTTGAGCTGATGGATCGTGGTATTGGCCTGACGTACCATTTTTTCGGTCTGTTCCCCGCTGTTGATCTCCCCGACAATGCCTATCGAAACGGTCCTTTCCTGACCCGCAAACACCGACGGTGAAATAGCTAAAACCGAATGGATCCCACCCTCATTATCGACTACGTGAAAACAGGAGGGACCGTTTATCCCTCGTTTTGCCTGCTCACACATTTCACCAACGCGGCCTTTATCTTCCGGGATAACGAAAGCGGATAGCAGTCTGCCAGTCATCTCTTCCGGAAGAAAACCCAGCATCCCGGTACAACCGTTACTGACCGTGGTAATTATTCCCAGATCATCGAACGTAAAGAGGACGTGATTGTGAGATTCTACTACTATGCGACACGAATTCTCATGTAAAGGGTTCATCATTAGGATTCCATTCCATGTGAGTGGGGATATGTTGTTAAGAGATGACAGGGCTTCTTTGGATCTCCATGAAAAATGCCGCGGGCTCTTGTGAAAGAGAAGGATAGCGGGTAAATTATATTTTTCCCAACAGAATTTAAGAAAAAATCAGGTGAGTGCTGGCCGGAGATTTCCGGTTTTTTAGTGTTCAACAATAATTGTAATCAGATCGCTGTCAATCAGTTTGTGGGAGAGACCCACCCTCTGACCCGGGTGCTTGACCGATTTGCCCCATACCCTTGAGTAACGGAACTTCTGGACAAATTCACGGTGGAGCTTGTTGCAGACATCCTCTATTGTGCTGCCTTTCCGGACAATGAGGGGCTCTTCAAGATCCGCTTCGCCTCCATGGGGTTTGAGATAGACACGGATGAACCCGAGACAGTCGTAGATCGCATCTTTTGTCTCTTCAAGGTGATAACCGACATGGGCTGATATCATGAGCGGCGCACTGCCGAACCGTTCTGCAATATCGTGTTCGATCTCTAAGTACCGTTCCTTATCAACGAGATCGACCTTGTTCACTGCAATGAACGCCGGCACATAGACGCGGTTACCCTGTATCGCATCAATGAGATCATCCTGCGTAGCGTTCCCGCGGATCAGGATATCCGCATTCATCATCTTGCTCTCGGCAAGGATAGACCGGACTTCTTCGATATCCAGGTCAAGGGTGCCGACCGCATTGAGCCGGATACCGCCATGCGAGGATTTCTTGATGGTGATGTCCGGTTTTGGCACGTTAATCCGGATACCGGCATCGTACAGTTCCTTAATGAGGACATCGAAGTGCCTCTCGTTAAAGACATCCACGAGGATGATGATGATGTCTGCCCCACGGACAACGGCAATCACTTCCTTGCCCCGTCCTTTACCCATAGCGGCTCCGGCAATCAGACCCGGGATATCGAGAAGCTGGATCTTTGCCCCTTTGTGTTCCAGTGCGCCGGGAACGACAGTCAGCGTGGTGAACGCGTACGCAGCAACTGCACTGTCAGTTCCGGTGAGTTTGTTTAAGAGCGTACTTTTACCGGTTGATGGGAACCCGACAAGGACTGCAGTTGCATCACCGGACTTCTTAACCGAATACCCTTCTCCGCCTCCCCCGGCTTTCATTGCGCGGCTTACCGCTTCGTCCCTGAGACGTGCGATCTTTGCCTTTACGCGTCCGATGTGCTTGGAAGTAGCCTTGTTATACGGCGTCTTGACCAGCTCGTCCTCGAGCTCTTTTATCTGTTCTTCAAGACTACTCATTCCTATATTAATCGCCGCATGTCCGAGATATAGTTGTTGTGGGAAAATATCCTGATTTTGACTTTCCGGTTGGGAGTAACGAGAGGGTCCCGGGAGAAACTGGACCCCTGCAAAAAAATTACCCTGTTCCCCGATTGCTTATTGTAGTGCATCGGTTTTTTGAAATGAACAGCAGGAAAGAGGTAATGGTCATGAGAATGGATGTAATAAACTATAAGTAAAAATATCGCTCAAGTTATTGAGCAATTGCGCTGCTATAGTGTAGTCCGGCCAATCATGCGAGCCTCTCACGCTCGCGACTGGGGTTCGAATCCCCATAGCAGCATCCGGTTTTGACTGATTCTTAAAAATCCTGATAACTTCGGGTTATTTAAAAAAGTGACCATATATGACTGACAGTGCAGAATTTGATCTAATCAGGCGCAGGCACCACTACCGCTGCTCTATCTGCCGGCAGCCTGAGAAAGTCACCGGTGCTCTTTTACCGGTGAAAGGAAAGGCAGCTAAAGGAGATGTGTTCAGCACCTTCCCGGTCTGCCCGGATCACCATGCAAAATACATGCAGGGATTTTTCACCGGAATTGAAATGAAAAAGATCGGTATTTCTCCAGAAGATTACCAGAAGATCTTATCAGAAATTGCCGGTGAGCGGGAGACGGGAGACGGATTATCTGCAGCAGAAAAAGGCTCCCTGGCCAAAGAAGAGACCATAAAAAAGATCCAGAAAGCCCAGAAGATGAAGATGCCAAAAGTACACTCTGATTACAAGAAAGAGATCTGATCGTTATTCCGGACGTATTAAAAAACCCTTTCTTATCTGTTTTTATGAAAAACATGTATGCTTTTTTTCCGTACCTGCAAGGCACAGGTGAAAAATAGTCCCTAAAAGGAAGCTCACACGGGCCGCCAGCGTTTTACTACAACATCAGGTCCTTTCTTTTTAATCTCCACCTTAATCTTTCCTTCCTTATATTCCACTTCAAAGATGCCAAATTTTTTGGCCTCGACAAGACGTTCAAGTTTCTGCAAATCCGTCCTCAGCATGCGTTTGAAATCGTCCCCTTCATAGATCACTTTTACCATTCTTTCCTGCCCCTTTTTTCCCGTGCTGTTCAATTGCCCGGTACACGTATCAATCTTCTGTGAATACGTGTTTCAACCGATTCTTATCCCCCGGAAACCAATTGTCCCGCAGTTTCGACGTTTTTATAAGGAAACATTAAATATCGTATCCCAGCATATGCCTATATGAGGAGTTATGAGCAGGGAGAAGATCAAAGTCCCCGGAAAGATATATGAGGAGTTAGTCGCCCTCCAGCGCGAGATCCATTTCACCCAGGATCACGAGGATACGATCAAGAAAGCCGAAGATCGTGGATATATGAACGCAGCAAACTGGATCCGCCAGAATGAAAGGGCGTACAAGATCGGATTTGCATGGGGTTTCGAATCAGATGGCGAAGCACCGCAGGGCACCTTAAGGGATATCCCGGAACGGGAAGCACCCGCACCAAGGCGTACCATCTCCCGTCCCGCAACCATGCAACCCCGGTCGGGCGGCAAGAAATCATCCGGCTCAGGCAATTCCGGCGGAATTATCGCCGGTATCAAAAACTGGCTGGGCAAATATTTCTAATTCCCTTTTTTCCTTTTTTTACTCTGTATCATTACCGATACAATGATACCCTATTCAACAACCAGGAAGGATATGCCTGCGAAAACGGGATCCCATATCCACGGATCAGCATGGGGGGCACTGTCAGATCAATAACAGATCACCCCAGATTGTGAGAACCGGCGGTGTTCTTCACGCACGTTTATTCCAAAGCCGGAGAAATGATTGATGAGGATCAACCATGCCACGGGAACTCTCAGAACGGGACATTGAAATCTTAAAAAAACTTGCACCGGAATGCGGCGATCTCACCTGTTCGGGGTCAGGGCATCAGTTCCACTCGATACTGCCCCCGGTCTCCAACCATTTTGCCGAGGACAGCAATGATTTTCTCCAGCGGATAAACCGGTTGACTGATGAGGAACTAACCTACCTGACTGACATGATCCAGAAAGGAGAGGAGAGTATGGGTTGTCTGCCGGTAGAGGATGTCGAGGCATTTGTACAGCTTGTCAAAGACCGGTTGTCAGAAGATGTCGCACAGAAGGTCATATCCGCGTACGAATCCGGCTACGAATGCGAGCATTAGCCGGGAATCACCCTTTTTGTATGAAAGATATCACACATCTCGTAATGGATCTCCATGCGATAACGGTAAAAAAACGCCGGGCTGCCGCAGCAGAACTGGGAAAGTCCGGCAATATTTCTGCGATTGGGCCACTGGCATTAGCCTTTTTAGATCCCCACCCTGTAGTCCGATCGGAGATTGTTCAGGCTCTTGGGCGGTTGGGTGATTCCAATGCAGTCCCTGTCCTGATAACTGCCCTTGAGGATCCCGAACCAGCCATCCGGTGTGCCGCGATCGCAGCGCTGGGAAAAATTAAGGACCGGGCCGCTGTCAGTCCGCTCATCTGCTGCCTCGGGAATAAGGATATGACAGTCAGGATAGGTGCAGCAGAAGTGCTGGGAAAGCTGGGCGACAAAAGTGCAATCCTGCCGCTCACATCCCTGCAAGACGATCCCTTTTCAGAAGTACGCACTGCCGCTCATTCTGCTATCCAAAAACTCACCAAAAAATAACCTGTTCTCCACTCTCATCTGCGGGGGTCATTGCCAGGGTAAGTACATCTTACAGGATCGCTCCAACTACAGCTCTACAGCTGGGAGATATTTGCTACGGATGCACTGCCTGCTGTGCTGATCGCTGGCCTTGTGCGGGAAAAACCCGGACTCCGTACCAATTTTATCCTTCAACCATGCAGTATCGGGTACTCCCCCTGCATAACATGAGGATATTTATTCACTCCCGCACAAATCACTGGATTAGTGGGAGTAATCCAGTGAACGTTATCATTGAGGCACAGAATCTGAGGAAGAACTTTGGTGATCTTGTTGCTGTTGATGGCATCGCATTTTCCGTTAAAAAAGGAGAGGTCTTTGGATTTTTAGGTCCCAACGGGGCAGGCAAGACCACGACCATGAAGATGATCGCCAGTGTCTCGCCACGGACTTCCGGTGTACTTCAGGTATTTGGCATGGACCCGGATGTACAACCGGCAGAGATCAAACAGCATCTTGGCGTTGTGCCGCAGGAGACCAATCTTGACCCTGACTTCACCTGTTTCGGGAACCTCTTTACCTATTCAGGCTACTTCGACATTCCCGCGCAAACTGCACAGAAAAGATCGGACGAATTGCTCGAGTTTGTCCAGCTGCAGGAGAAACGCGATGTTGAGGTGGAAAAACTTTCCGGAGGAATGAAGCGGAGGCTGATACTTGCCCGGGCACTGGTCAATAATCCCGATCTGCTCATTCTCGACGAACCCACCATAGGTCTCGATCCGCAGGCCCGGCACCTGATCTGGGAGAAGCTCAAAACCCTGCAGGCTCAGGGGAATACAATTGTCCTGACTACGCATTATCTTGACGAGGCAGCCCGGCTCTGCGACAGGCTCGTGATCATGGACCAGGGGGAAATCCTTGTAGAGGGAGCGCCTGCTGACCTTGTTAAGCTGCATGTTGGGGAGGAGATTGTGGAAGTGGAGAAGAGTGCAGAAGTGCTCTCCTGCCTTGCAGGACACAACATCCCGTACGAAGTGACCGGAGATACCGTGCAGATTGCTACGGATTCATCCCGGGAGATCGCAAAGATCCTGCTCGACTGCTGCCAGCCAAAAAAGATGCTCACCCGCCCGGCAACGCTTGAAGATGTATTCCTGAAACTGACCGGGAGGACCCTGCGGGACTAAATCATGGCCCATCTCTTTTCGCTTCCCCCCATCTCAAGCCGGGCCGGGCGGGTCTGGCACCGTAACCTCGTGGTCTTTGTACGGACCTGGAAAGTAAACTTCTTCCCACCGCTGGTCGATGCCCTGCTCTACCTTTTTGCGATCGGTCTGGGGATCGGTACCTATATCAAAGAAGTCGATGGGGTCCCGTACATTAATTTCATCGCTCCTGCCATCCTTGCCATATCTGTCATGAACTCGGCATTCTTCGAGTGCACATACGGTTCATATGTCCGGATGTATTACCAGAAAAGTTTCGATGCCATGATCGCCACCCCGCTCTCGATCGAAGATGTGATAGCCGGCGAACTGCTCTGGGGGGCAACCCGCAGTGTGCTGTACGTGGCAATCATGCTCCCGGTACTCGTTGCATTCAGCGTGATCTCACTTCCCTTATCGCTGCTCGCACTCCCGCTCGCATTCCTGGGCGGGCTCATGTTCGCCGCTATTGCGATGTGTTTTACCGCAATCACTCCGGGTATAGATACCCTGAACTACCCGATGTTCCTCTTCATCACCCCGATGATGCTCTTCTCGGGCACTTTCTTCCCGCTCTCCCTGCTTCCTGAAGCATTCCAGTACATCGCGCTTGCCCTGCTCCCCTTAACGCATATTGTTGCAATCATGCGGATGTTCACCCTGCCCGCACTCTCCTGGATAATCCTGCTCCACCTGGCATGGATAGCGGCAGTTACCATAATCTTCTGCGTAATCTCGATCAACCTGATGAAAAAACGACTTATTGTATGAAGGCAGAGGATTTTCCGGTGTTTTGGTCCAGGATGTATGTCCTTTACTATCACGGATTTGCCCAACCCGGGATCTGGGCCTGAACGTCTGTCCCCCGGATAATCGCTCCCTGGTAAGAACGATATTATAGGTATAACAAAAGAGTACCGTAAGAACCTGAAATGATACGCTGGGGCCAGTTGTTTCTTCTCTATTTTTTATCTACTGCCGGTCTTATTGCCTCGATCTTCCTTCTGGGGGACATGACCCTGTTCTATGAAGGCATGACCATTGTCGGAGTTATTCTTATCACCAATATTCTCGTAGTTGCAATGCAGATGCACAACAACTGATAAACCGGGGATAGAAAAAAAGAGATCTAGGAGATATTCCTGACTATTTTCAGGACGTACAGCAGTTCATCCTCAATTACCTGCTGCATCACGACTTTTGAAGAATACCCGTGCCCGGAAAACAGGGCGCTGATCTCTGAAAGCCCGGTTAACGATGAGATCAGCAGCAGGATCCTCCCCCCCGGTGCAAGCACCCGTCCTGCTTCAGCAGCGAACCGCTCTATCACCACCCGGCCGCTTTCACCCCCATCCAGAGCATACTCCAGCCAGTCATCTATCCGCTCTTCCGGCTGCGTGGGAAGATAGGGCGGGTTGAAAATGATCAGGGTGAATGCGCCCCTGATACCGGAAAACAGATCGCACCGTACCACATGTACCCCGGAACTTCGGGCGCACAGGACGGCATGGGGGTTGATGTCCGTTGCGACAACATCGGATACCCGTGCAAGCTCGCGGGAAATCAGACCGGAACCGGTCCCGACTTCCAGTACCCGGTCACCGGATTTCACCTCATCTTTCGCAGCATTGATCAGGAGGTACGTATCGGCTTCGGGCTGGTACACCTGAGACAGATCGTGTGGCATGCAAAAATCCTCGTACTACTGTATGTGCTCCGCCATGAAATCATTGTAGATCCCTGAACATCTGGCCACCCTATTCCATGAACTCACCGGCAGTTTAACAGAAAAATGTCATGAATCTTATCCTAAAAACACCCACCTATGTAGGGAGCCGTCACCTTACGGAAAGGAACATGCGCACGCAGGCAGAGCAGGCACAGAACGAAACAATCACACCGCAGATGCGGGAAGTGGCACGGACAGAGGGAATCGCACCTGAAGCACTCCGCGAAAGAGTGGCAACGGGGAGTGTGGTGCTCATGCTGCGTGGTAAGCGGTGTACCGGGATTGGAAAAGGCCTCTCTACCAAGGTCAATGTCAATATCGGTACATCTTCGACCAAAGTATCCCTTGACGACGAGATCCAAAAAGCCACCATTGCTGAAAAATTCGGAGCTGACACCATCAGCGATCTGTCCATGGGCGGGGATATCAATGACATCAGAGAGGAGATCTTCTCCCACACCACCCTTCCCATCACCACCGTTCCCATTTACCAGACAGTAGTAGAGAACGGTTTTAAACAGATGTCCGCAGACGACATCATGGCCACCTTCAGGATGCAGGCAGAGCAGGGGATCAGTTCGGTTGTCGTCCATGGCGTCAGTCGCGAGATGCTAACGGAACTTCGTCGAAAAAAACGGCTGCTTGGCATGGTCTCAAAAGGCGGCTCCATCACCAGTGCGTTCATGCTCATGAACCAGTGCGAAAATCCGTTTGTCGAGCATTTCGATGAAGTCCTTTCCCTCTGCAGGAAGCATGACATCGTACTCTCTCTGGGCAACACCGCCCGGAGCGGGTGCATCCATGATCGCAGGGATCGCATGCAGCTTGCCGAGATACAGCAGAATGTCCGGCTCGCCGATCGTGCCCGTGCAGCCGGTGTGCAGGTTATTATCGAAGGGGCAGGAGGACATATCCGGAGCGATCGGATCGCACCGATGGTGAAATATTACAAGAAACAATCCGCATACCCGCTCTTTGTTGCAGGACCGCTCCCCACGGATGTTGCAGTGGGTTACGATCATATTGCAGGAGCTGCCGGAGCCAGTATTGCGAGCGCAGCCGGGGCAGACTATCTCTGTTACATCACTCCTGCCGAACATCTCGGGCTTCCCGGTCCCGCTGCAGTAAAAGAGGGACTGATTGCCTTCAGGATTGCTGCGCATATCGGGGACACGGTAAAGTATGGCAGGGAAGCGGAGGACACCAAGATTGCCCGGCTGAGAGCAGCTCTCGACCGCGAAGGCCAGATCCGCTGTTCCATAGATCCGGACCGGGCCCGGGAACTCTCGGATGGCGATGCCGAATGCACGATGTGCGGCGAATTCTGCGCAATTAAGATTATGCGGGAGTTCTGAAGGGATTATTTTTTATGAACTGTGCTCAAATCCTCTTGTTTGTATCATTTGTTTTTTCTCTGCGGCACCTGTGAGGGTGACCCCCTCTCTCCCCAAGAGGGGGAGGCAACCCAAGGGAGCATCCCCGTGACCCCTCTATTTATGGGGGTTTTCATCAACCTTCTGAGGGTTATCGCAATATTGGGGAATGCCCGAGTACTGATAAAGAACCGGAACAGACAAATTACTCCGTATATTTAACCGACTGAACCGCCGCGGGAGCGCCCCGTCGGGGGCGGCGGGATCTATCCTGAATGGGGGTATGGGGGCATCAGCCCCCATCATGTAATCATCCCAGGCATTTGTTACCCATTAAACAGTGCTGAACCCCATCAGCAGGCAGAATTGACATACTGATTTTTTCCAGAATAATGCAAAAAACAGAATATTTACAACAAAGAAATTACCGGATATCACGCCACATTGCTGATTGTGGCGAAATCCTCGAGATACAATGCCTCGGGCCGGCTCTGAAGAATCTCCGGTGGCAAGGCTGCAATCACCCGCTGCACCCATACCGGATCGAGCATGCTGCCGGATCCTTTGAGACAGTTGCGGACCGTCTTCCGGCGGTGCGAAAAGAGCGCCCGGACCACATCTGCGTACCGTTTCTGGTCTTCGATAAAGAAGATGGGATCACGGGGGAAGATCTTCACGACTGTGGAGTGCACCTGCGGACGCGGGGAGAAGCACTGGGGGGGAAGTTCAAAACACCGCTGTACCGCAGCATAGGTCTGGACCATGATCGAGAGCCTGCCACAGTCCTTGGTACCGGCAGGAGCGATCATCCGGTCGGCAAATTCGCTCTGGTACATCAGCACGGCAACCCGGAACCCGCACTGGAGCAGGCGAAACGTGATCTTGGAACTGACCGAATAGGGCAGGTTCGAGACCGACATTTCGAACTGCGGGAGTTCACACTTGGTCACATCGCCGTGCTGCACAGTGAGCTGACCACTCTCAATTTCATCAAAAAAACTATCGGCAAGTTGCTCGCAGAGATGCCCGTCGAGTTCAACTGCGTGGACAAGGGCACCGCGTTCCAGCAGGGCACGGGTAAGTGCCCCGTTGCCGGGACCAACCTCCAGCACGCGTTTTTTGTTAACATCCTCAAGATCCGCTATACGTTTTACTGCATTGGGATCTATGAGGAAGTGCTGGTCGTGATAGGCTTTCATCGGGTGGTAAAGACGTGATATTTGGTTTCCTTGTCCTCGAGCTCTTCCATGATCCGTGCCTGGATCATCTTCTCGGGGTGGGGGATTGATTTTATCCGGGCGGAAATGTCTGCTAAATTTGCAAACGGTTTCTTGTTGCGCTCTTCCAAAATCTCCCACATCAGTTTCTTACCAATACCCGGAAGCAGGTGCAGCATATGAAGGCGGGGGGTAATCGAGATCGCCTTGTTAAAGAAACCAACAAAGTCAGCCTCACGCTCCCTGATTACTTCTGCAATGACGAACGGAAGTTCGCCACGGGCAGTTGGCGTAAGATCCTCATACCCGATCCTGCGTTTCACCCGCTCAACCTTGTCACGTTCGGAATCCCCGATATAGACCCGGTCGTGGAGCTCAATAAAAACCGAAGGCTTTGGTACGAGTTCGAGAAGCTTGAACTGTTCAACGCCCATTGCCTGCACAACAGGCTCCCGCTTGAACTGGGGGCGGGGATCGTCAGCATGGCCCTTCATGAGCACATCCAGTACGATCGCGTTGACCTCTTTTTTCTCCGCCTTCATTTTTATTCACACCTCAGAAGTGTGTCATCACCAGTTCGACAATAGTGTCGACTTCTTCAGGAGAAAGCGTAAACCGCTCTTTTGCGTAGATCGCCCTGACTTCATCGCGTGTCTTTGGCATGATATTGGCGATACGGTACGCAATCTCCGGCTTCATCTTTTCCAGTTTAAGGAGATCAGCTACAAGAGCCCTGGATTTTTCCGGCGTTGTCTTTGTCAGCTGATTAGCATGTTCTATGCAGCGCCGGAACTCATACGACATCTCCTTCTCGGCAGCAACCCGTTCTGATTCTACCGCTAAAAGGACTCCGCGCATCTCGGGGAGCGTAACCTTCTCTTCGCTAATTATACCCTTGACTTTCATGCCAATCACCTGAACAGTGAGTTTACTTTTGTGCTTTTAGATGTTGTGGTCTGGAGATGACGGTCTTGTCGGCGTCACCATCGCGGATAGTAAGCAGCCACGCACGGCCACGCTGGCCGATAACCGTTCCGGTCTTTCCATGGAACCTGCGGTGGGGCATACCTTTCTGGATGCTTGGCTCTACTACCACGTGCACCCGGTCACCAATCTCAAATTTCTGGATGACGGAGGTTACGGGCGGCAGCCCGCGCTTTCTCAGATCTTTCTTGAACTTATACCGGGTTTTCTTTCGTGGACCATTGTGATGTGCCATTGTTTAATCTCCCTCCTTCATTCCTTCTACCTGTGTTACGTCGAGGCTGGTAACGCGGGCCGCTTTTTTCAGGATCTCGGCAAGACTCGGACGGGTTCTGCCTGAGTCCCCGCTTACGAGCTCTTTTATGTAGAGGCCGGCTTCGCCCAGGACTTCGACAACAAATTTGCCGTCCTGTTCCCCCACATGCTCGATAGCGAGAACTGTTCGCTCACGGATTTTATCTGCTCTCCGGTGAGCAACCCTTTCGGGCGTGCGCTGTTGTATTGTGACGCCCTCCAAGGTTTTTACGGCATTTGCGAACTCATCCGCTGATAATGCGCCGTCAACCTCGACCAGGATCCTGTATTTTTTATGCGCTTTGTTTGATTTAAGGGTTTCCACCTCAGCCCGGTCAGTCCAGCGTTTCAGTTCTACTGAAACCCGCCCATCCGCCGTCCGGTTGATTGCCGCTTCGAGCTCCTTGAGATCGAGGGTGCGCCGTTTCGGCTCAACCACTTCGAGAATAAACGGGCGCCCGGTTCCGACCATCCGGGCATCAATATCCTCCCTTCCGGCACCATGCAGTACGGCATTGGTCCCGTCAAATGCAAGAATAACCGGTCTCCCGATCAGCTCTTCCACGGAATCAAGATACTGGGCTCCGGTGAAATTGCATTTCTCGCAACCCTTCCCCCGGCACTCCCTGCAGTCCCAGTGCGTCTGGGGAATGCCCCGCTCAAACTTCTGGTACCGGCCGTAGAAGAAGACCGAGTTGATCAGCACTTCCGTATTCCCGGTTGTGGGATCGAGAATGATCACGATCTGGGGGTTCTTGAAGTCCACAACCTTGCCCGTGCGGGCAGATACGGCTTTTCCCACCTCGCGATTCACTTCCGATTTGAACGGCTCGGGCTCAGCCAGCGAGAGATCGCTCCAGACCATCTCCTCATTCTCGGCAATCAAAGGAGGCACGCGACAGCCGATCAGGAAATTGTCAAACTCTAAGCCGGCAGTTGCCGCAATTACCCGATCTGCCCAGAGCAAGACATCGTTAAAGAAATTCCCGCAGACCCAGCAGTCAGCCTTGAATTTTTTGTAGGGAACGTTTGTTACGATAGCTTTTGCAATCCTGAGGCTCCTTCCCCGTTCATCATTGCTCAGTCCGTGCGAGCGTTTGCCAAAGAACCGCCCGAGGCAGTGATCGCAGCAGTCGCCATATGTTAGGATCTTATCCACCTGTTCGTTTACGTCCATTGGCTCTTTCTCCTGTCCAGTTCGTTTTGCAGAACCGTCATCGTGTGATCGGCATGCAGGCAGTTTGGCCCTACGGAATACCGTGGGCAATCCTTTATTGAAAGTTCTTCGGCTTCGGTAAAGTTCAGATGATCCGAGAGCAGGAACGCATCGGGCAGGGTACCCGCCTTCCGGATATCTGCACCATGCTCATCCAGAACCGCGAATGTATGCTCGGTCATGAGCCGTTCAAGACCCCCTTTGCGCACATGGATCCCGTCAGCTGCCTCGCGGAACTCACTGCCGCAGACCGTGTCCAGCGCCTTTTTTATCAGCGCACCGGCACTCCGTTCATCCGGGGAGAGCGAACGTATCGTTTCTCCGGATAATTTAACGGTCTTCGGCCCGGCCGGCGCACCGCAGAGCACAAGGTAACATTCCACGTTCCTGCGGAGATCATGCGAGAGGAAGAACGATGCATTCACACACCTGCAGAGCACATCCATCCGCCCGCCACCGCCCGGCAGGTCATTGAGCGAATAGCTCCCGTCAGTACGGGCACTATGCCCGACAATCGTAAACACCGTCATACTAGGATCTCACTGCTGGCCGGAGAAGCGTTTCATCAGGCGCTGCATATTGAACTTCCCGCCGCCGGCCCCTGCACCCCGCAGTCCTTTTAAGGTCCGCTGCATGGTCTTGAAGTACTTGAGCAGTTCACGGACTTCATCGGGTTTTGCACCCGACCCGTGAGCGATCCGCGACATCCGGGAGCTGTTGATGAGCGTGGGTTCATCGAGTTCCTTTGGGGTCATCGAGTCCATGATGATCCGGTAGCGCAGCATCTTGGTGCTCGTGACATCATAAACACCATCGGGAAGCTCCATGTTGCCGAGCGGGAGCATCCCCATGATCTGCTTTAACGGCCCCATCTTGTTGAGCGCCTCAAGCTGTTTGTACATATCGCGGAGGGTGAACTTGCCCTTCATCATCGCGTTCATGTCAACATCTTCGGCATTGATAGCCTCGGTTGCCTTCTCGTAGAGGGCCTTTAAGTCACCCATGCCGAGCATCCGGGAGATGAACCCGTCGGCATCAAACCGTTCGAGATCGTCAATCGTCTCACCGGCGCCGATGAACGCAATCCCGCTCTTGGTCTCGGCAACCGCTGACATCGCGCCGCCGCCTTTTGCGGTACCGTCCATCTTGGTAATGATGACGCCATCGATCCCGATCGCTTCGTGGAACCGCTTTGCCTGCTCGCTGGCCTGCTGGCCGAGTGCGGCATCGATAACGAGCCAGCGGTGCGTGGCTTTGGTGATGATATTGAGATCGATGATCTCCTGAATAAGGTCCGCTTCGAGGGCATGCCGGCCCTGGGTGTCCACGATGATCAGTTCATGATCCTTGAGAGCAACAAGTCCTTCACGGGTGATCTTAAGGGCATCCTTTTCCGCAGGATTGCCAAAGCAGGGCACATGGATCTTGGTACAAAGGGTATTGAGCTGGTCATAGGCACCCGGCCGGAACGTATCGGCACAGATCACGGCGACTTTCATGCCTTTCTTCTGGAAGTAGCGGGCAAGTTTTGCCGTTGTCGTGGTCTTGCCACTGCCCTGCAGACCTGCCATGAGGATGGTCTGGGGTTCAAGCCGGACTTCGGTTGATGCCCAGACAAGCCGGACCAGTTCCTGGTAGACAATTCTCAGGACATGCTCGCGCACGTTGGTGCCCTTGGGCAGCTGTTCATCAAGAGAACGGGTGCGGACCGCTTTGCTCAGCTCCATCACCAGCTTCACGTTCACATCCGCAGATATAAGCGCCCGCTGGAGATCTTTTACCAGCTCATCGACTGCCGCACGGTCGACTACCGTCTTTCCGGCAAGTTTCTTGAGCGCATCTTTTAACGAGGAGGAGAGATTGTCGAGCATCAGGCACCATCCAGCAGTTCATCGACAACACCCGCAGGATCGAACGGGATGATATCATCATATGACTGGCCAACCCCAAGGAACATGAGCGGTTTTCCAATCGTATGGGCGATCGAGATCGCAGCCCCGCCCCGGGAATCCATGTCGGCCTTGGTGAGCACGATCGCATCGGCACCGACCGTCCGGTCAAACTCGGCAGCCCGGATAACGGCATCGTTGCCGGCTACCGCTTCATCGACATAGATTACAAGGTCTGGTTTCATAACGCGTTTGATCTTATCGAGCTGGTTCATCAGGTTTGACTTGGTGTGGAATCTTCCGGCTGTATCGGCAAGTACAACGTCAATTTTGTGCGAGATCGCGTACTGAACAGTATCAAAGAGGACAGCAGACGGGTCCGCTCCTTCCTGGTGCTGGATGACCTTAATCCCAATCCGCTCAGCATGCACAGCTATCTGTTCTATCGCACCGGCGCGGTAGGTATCCCCGGCCCCTATCACTACAGAAAAACCCTGTTTATGGAGATATGATCCGATCTTGGCTACACTTGTGGTCTTGCCCGTCCCGTTCACACCGGTGAACAGGATCTTGACCGGGCGGGGATGGGTGTTGATGTATTCTTTGAGATCGAAACCTTTTCCCAGCACTTCGAGCAGTGCTGATTTTAAGGCACTGACAACCATCGCATCCACCGATTCACCGATCTTCCGGTGTCTGCCGACAAGGTTTTTCCGGACACTGATGATGATGGCATCCGTAACGGGCAGTGCCACATCACTTTCCAGGAGGGTCATCTCCAGTTCAGAAAGGGCCTCTGCGATATTTTTATCAGAAACAATAAGTTCCCGTTCAAGGACCAGGACCTTGACTTTTTCAACAAAACCCGGTGCTGCGGTTTTTTCCGGCTCGGTCGTACCGGCTGCTGGCGGGAGATGAGGGACGACAGGTTCAGCGACAGGGGTTGCAACAACAGCTCCTATGCTGCTGCTTAACCGGTTTCTTGCGGCCTGCAGCCGCTCCTTGAGCCCCCCGAACATGAGATAAGACTCCGTTATTCCTCTGCCTGCTGCCCCGCCATGGACTGCTGGTACCCGAACTCAAGGCGTTTGTTGATCTCGTTCATCTGGGCACGCAGCTTATCGAGGGTTTCGGATACTTTCTTCTGCGAGGCTTCCATCTCCATGATCCGCCCTTTTAAGAATTCCACAGCTTCGTTGTTGGTGCGTTCGATTACTACTTCTGCACCAATAGCGACAAGCACCTTTTCGGGCTCGAGCACCTTTGCCCGCACGCTTGCACCGCCACCAATCTGGAGAAGAACGGTATTGTCTTCTGCAACAACCATTGCTTCGAGCGCTTCAATGGCGGCCATTGCTTCCATCCGGGCGTTTTCCAGGAGGTTTAACTGCTCGACAAAGATCTCGGCCTGCTGTCCGTAGTCCTTGAGGTACTGCTGGAGCATCATCAGTTCGCGCTGTTCTGCCTGTTGCGTATTCGTTGCCAAAATAATCCACTCCCGATATTGTCTGATTTAAAATAATCCTGACTCCTGATATGTTTGTCCTCCGGTATCATAAATACATCATGGTGAGACCGGACATTTGCTCATCTCTTCATGCACGGGATTGGTATTGCCTTTACCTCTTCTGCGCTACCATCTCGATCTCGACTTTTGCTCCCTTCGGCAGCCCGGCAACCTGCACGGTTGCCCGGGCCGGGTACCCGTTGTTGAAATAGGACCCATAGATCCCGTTGACCGTGTTCCCGTCGCTCATGTCGGTAAGATATATCCGCGTCTGGACCACGTCCTCAAACCCGAGTCCGGATTCCTGTAATACGGCATGGAGATTCTCCATTGCCCGGACGGTCTGCTCCTCAGCAGTTGCAGAAAGATTGCCGGTAGCCGGATCAATACCGATCTGGCCGGACAGGTACACAAAGTCACCCGATCGGACAGCCTGGCTGTATGGCCCTAGGGGGATCGGAGCTTTTTCTGAAAAGACCACCAGTTTAGCAGGGTGAACGGGAGGGAGTGCGAGAAACCCATAGAGTATGCAACCGGCAAAAAGCCCGCAGGCAAACACCAGCACAAGGATGATTGTATTCTTATCAGCAGCCACCAGTATTCCTCCGGAAGATCTCAGTAAGGGGAGTGGCGGGATACTACGATAAGGGTTTTGGATTGTGTGTGAGTTTTTATAAAAAAATATGATGGCGACCGGGAGGTCCGGGGGACATGAACGGTCGAAATCCCGCTTTTTCTCATGCCAGTGATCCGGCCTTTGGATCTTGCAGAAGAACAGACCGGTAATAACCGGCAGGACACTGATCAGGCAACTAAAAAACCCTGCCGGGTGCGGGGGGTTCCTGTTATAATGGTACCCCGCAGCTGCCGCAGAACTTACGTCCCGGCTGGATTGTGGTTCCACACTGGGGACAGAACTTACGAATCTGCGGAGCGGCAGTCTCAGCTACGGGGGTATCAAGATTTTCCAGCACTTTCGCATCCGTAAGATATGTCTGGAGACTATCCAGAACGCTGGCTGAGGAAACCGACTGGATCGTAACTAAATCCACTCCTGCATCTATTACAAGGAGATCATGGATCCCGGCCTGGAGACAGGTAAATCCCGCGACATTGAGCAGACCACTCGTTCCCAGGTATCCGGAAGTAAGGGTTAAGGCTGCGTCGAAGATCAGCATCCGTCGGGCAAGGGCAAGGGTCGCTTCGCTGAGCCGGTAGGAAGACGCATGCTTCAGGGCAAATCCTTTCTGGACAAGGGACTCAAGTGCTGACCTCAACCGGTCTTCGGAAGGGATCCCATCCAGAGAAAGAAGGTCCAGAACAACGTTGATGAGCCATTGTGTATTGTCTCCTTTCCGTGAAGTGATCGCCCGGAGAGCAGGGACATCGCTCTCAACAATAACGGGAACCTGCTCATCGGCAACAGATCGCAATGCCTGTTTCCTCTGGAGGTCAATCATCGCCGCAAGGGCAAGGGCTTCATCGTGAGTCAGGGTGGCATTGAACGGGACTGAACGGTAGATTGACGAGCCTATACCCTGGGCCACCATAGAAACGAACGTTTCTGTTGCGGCAGGGAAATCGATTTGCATATCGCCACCAACATTGAGCAGGGAGACCGGTACACGATTTTGGGCAAAGTAGACGATACATTCGGCAGGGATCTGTGCCCCGCTCAGGTAGATCCGGGTAAATGCATTGGCTGTACCGAGCACATCCAGTGCCGGCCGCACAGCCGGAAGGATCTGTCCGTTCGCATCGCAGATCCCGGCCTTTGCCAATGCCTGCTTCTCAACAGTTCCCGGAGCCTGTGCCTTTCCGTAGTGGAACGGCGAAATGCTGGTCGGGGCTCCCGCCCAGATATTGCCTACCGCACCAAACAATCCTGTATTAATTACGTATTTCTGTGTAGTTTCTTTCATGCACAACCACGTCCTTATTTAAATGTCCCGATCTGACTGCCGAGAAGCTTGTCGCTTCCCTTTTTCAGCACATCTTTTATCGGATCTTTGACCAGTGTTTTTACGGCCTGGCTCTGGAGACCCCCAGCCACACCATTTCCCAAAGGAGTTAACACACTTCCGGCACCGGGTTTGAACTCCCAGTTGCCAGGGCCGGCAGGTAATTTTTTCTTAAGTGTATCAAATCCCAGGTCATACCCGGATTCAAGACCCCCTTTTACGGCACCCTTCCAGAGACTTTCGCCTTTCTGATAACTGCTGCTCATGTTCTTCCCGAGATTCTTTGCCAGGGTATACCCGGTTTTTACAACCGTCGCACCGGTCATGGTTCCCAGGACATTGACACCGAAATCTGCCGCTACAACGGTATACTCACCTGTTTTGACAAGGGTATCTAAATTACCTGCCTGACGCTTGAACAGATCCGAATATCCTTGGTCCTGCTTCTGTTTCCAATCAACATAATCTTTGTAATCTTTGGGAGCTTTGGCAGCTTTGGCCGTTTCAGCCCGTATGGCATCGAGCGTATTCCGGTCGGCATCTGCCTTTCCCGTATCATCCGCTATCTGTCCGGCCCGTTGTTCTGCCGAGTGCCGCAGGTCATTCTGGTGCTGCCTGCGGGCATCATCGGTCTTGTCAAGGTCTACTGTAGAACCGGTATCGCTGGTCCAGGTCCCGTCGGGCTGGAGGGTCGCAGTGCGTTCCATGCCCCGGTCATCGGTCCACGTCCGGGTCGTATCCGGAGGGGTGTCAGGAGGGGTATCAGGAGTTGTTTCTCCTCCACCGGCAGCGGATCTGCCACCCAGCAACTTGGCGCCGGCAATGCCGGCCACCGCAACGACACCCACACCGGCAGCAATCGGCACAAGGGGCAGATCACCGTCTCCGCCATCGCTGGCACTACTGCCACCGGACGAACTGCCGGTACCTGCCGATGCCTGCGCACAACCTGACGGTGCAGGGGGGAATGTTGCCGGCTCCGTGATCTTGGTAAAGCTTGTCCGGGTGAGTTCGTCGACTCGGAGTAAATACAAAAACTCGTTGCTGTTGCCAAGACCGTTCGTACGCATCCAGAGCGCATCTCTCCCGGCAGAGTCGGTGACCGTGAGCCAGACGCCCCACTCGTCAGGATTTGTACTGAGTTTTGAGACCGGGATCTTAACCGTGCTGTACTGGGTTCCCTCAAAGATGGGCTTTGGACTGATCTTGGGGTTTATCCATTTGTACGTGTAGGGGGGAGAACCGCACGTAACGGTTGCCGTGAACGTGTAGGTGCCATACCAGACACCCTGGTCATCCTTGGTCAGGTAGCTTGGGCCGGAGATACCGGTGACCACCGGGTGATCGGAGAGCGCTGCTCCTGCACTACCCGTGCAGAGCAGAAGTGCAAGAGTAATGAGAACAGAAAACCGCCCCAGTGAGGAGAATGCCTGATGCATATGGTTCAACTATGCACCCCGGCTATAAAAAAACTGGCGAAATGATCACACTCAGGGATACACGGCTACTGCGTTCTACCCGACCCGATACAATAGAGAAAATCGTTTCCTAAAAGGATTGGAGAATTCAGATCCTGAATGCCCGGCAGGTACAGGTTTAGAGGAGCTTCTCATTTAAAAATAAAGGAGAGGGTCCAGGATAAACCCGGAACCCTCCTGAGGGTTACCGGCACCTGTACCGGCCCTTACGATTGCAGCGTCCGGGTGGCATCGTACAGCACCCCGATATCGTACTGGCCTTTGTACATAGGTGTGACTTCTTTGTCGAGGTGGAGCAGCGAGTAAACCGCTGTCTGCGCCGACCGTATGGAATATTCCACCGTGAATACCACGTCGTCCGGGATCTCGCAGTACTGGCCTATGAAAGCGATGTTGGCACAGCCCCGGGGAATTACGAGCGGGCGATCGCCCCGGGCACGGGGGAGGAACTGGCTGGTGATGAAGGGCATCATGCAGGGGATACACTTCGATGTCGAGAGGATCTTTTCCTTATCATCAGTGAAGCGCAGGTGGGACAG
The DNA here is from genome assembly GCA_025350045.1 of Methanomicrobiales archaeon. Taxonomy (GTDB): domain Archaea; phylum Halobacteriota; class Methanomicrobia; order Methanomicrobiales; family Methanospirillaceae; genus Methanoregula. The sequence continues at coordinate 23,484 of JANXYM010000048.1, forward strand.
GAGCTCGATGAGAATTTCCCTGCCGGTACATTCGGACATCTTCTTTTTGACAAAGTTGCCTCTGGCATCCGGGAACAACCCGTACCCCCAGCAGACCTGGATATTCTCCGGCTGGTTGAGGAAATGCGGCTGGCGGGCAAGGACCACCGACATCAGCCAGTTTGAGTCCGTCATGGTGACAAGGCCGCCGGTTCCCGCTGCATTGCCGGTGAATTTTTCCATCCGGGCAAAGAACATGGGATCGTAGAAGGTAAGGGTAAAAGACTCCCATTTCGAGTCCTCGATATGATCGTCAAAGACCGAGGGGCGGCCGAACTCCGGGTTGTTCCGGGCAATCTTCTCCCAGAGCATCCACGATCCACCATCCTTTTTTGTCCCGAGGGCCGGGGCTGCATCCATGGTGCCGAGACGTGAACCGGCAGTCATCGAACCGTTGGTGACAAAGACCAGGTCTTCGTTCCCTATCTCCAGCACCTGCGGTTTACCCGCTCGTGTAAGGTGTATCTTCTCCACGGTTTTTCCGGCGGCCGTGTGAATGAAGCCCAGATCAGTGACCTGCACGCCGAGCTCGAAACGGACACCCTGCACCGTAAGCCACGTGATCAGGGGCAGGACCAGCGAATCATACTGGTTGTACGGCGTCCGCCAGACACCGGTCAGTGCCTTGAGGCCGTCGTTGGGGAAGAGATGGACGAACCGGAGCAGGTAGCGCCTGAGTTCTACGAGACTGTGCCATGGCTGAAACGCGAAGGTGGTGCAGTAAAAGTGCCAGAAATTTGTCGTGAAGAACGCCGGGGTGAAGTAATCCACGATCCGCTGGGTCCCGAGCGAATCTTCCGAAAGGGCCATGAGCTTCATCAGCTCCAGCCGGTCATTGACACTCAGGCCGAGCTGGGACATGTCAACTTTCTTGCCGCCCGCAATCAGCCGTGCCTGCGCACGGGTCTTGTGCTCTTTGTTGAACACAACGATCTCGTCGGTCACGGTCTTTTTGGGATCCATCAGCGAGGGAATGAAATTAAAGAGGTCATAGGTACAGCCGTAATGCTCCTCAAACATCCGGCCCCCCCGCATGAGGTAGCCTTCCTCCGCAGAACCCTTCCCGTCAAGACTTCCCCCGTTCAGGTCAGTCTCCTCAAAGATATGGATCTGTTCCCCGGGAAACTGGCCATCGCGGATAAGGTACGCTGCGCTTGCAAGCGATGCAATCCCGCTGCCGATAAGATAGGCTTGTTTTTTCGCGGGTCCGGCCGGTGAAGGGGTTGCCGTGCTGTGGCTGGGAATATCGGTATTGTCTGGCATGTCCTTTAATCCTCGGATTAACTTTCATGGTGTGTGATCCTGCCTAAAGGTTTGGGTGAAAAGGAAAAACCGGATGCAGATAGTGCGCCTGCGAAGTCCCGGAAGATACGGGGGAAGGATGAAAGGGCGGGAGGAGCCCCTCATGGGCCAGAGGGGTACCCACCCACCCCCCACTCTTCCGGACGTGCGGGGATCCCCCTACCCCCTGTCCGGGCCGGACAGGCTCCCCTCTCTTTGCGTCCGACAGGGTACCACCCCTCCATCCTACATGGGCAGGGGGTGGACTTCGGATAGAACCTCCGATGGGGACGGTCATTTTTGATCATCGGAAAAATCGGAGGGAGGGGTGGGAGCCTGTCCAGGCAAAGAGAGGGGGGCCACTCTTTTGCTTGAGTGGGGATACCCACCCCCTTGCCTGAAAAGTGAGAGGGGGTCCCCCCACCCCACTGTCCGGGACCGGATAGGGTACCACTCCCACTATGATTAGAGAGGGAAGGAAGATCGCAGAATAATATTCAAGAAATCTTGGACAGTTGATCCATCTTGAGGGAAGGGAGCGGATGTCATGACATCAACAATACGATGAACGTCCGCCGCCCCCGGAGGGGCGCCCCCGCGGAGATTCAGTAATAATTTCCCTGAAGGGGGGTCCAATGCATCAGCAACATCCACGTCATATCAAAGGGACTCAAAAATCACTTTGTCGAGTAAAAGATCACACAAACAACAGAGATAGAAAAGAATTAAAAAATTACTCGGCCGTTAAGGCCTTGATCGCATCGATCTTGATATACCTGCGTTTCAGGTTGTGCTTGCTGCCGATGACCGCTAAGGTGCGTTCCTGTGCCTGCTTTGCATTGGGGGCCGCGATAATTTTCGTGTATGGCGCCCAGTCTTCGCCCATTAAAAAGGTTCCTTTAACCTCAAACTTCTGATTTTCCATAATTATCACTCCAGAAATCCAAATACGTCTTCAATCCTGCCAAGCTCAAACCCGCTGGTCGCATTACCCGCGAGATAGCCCGTATCGTTGGCCATCAGACCGGTGCCGATAAGCCCGTAGCCCATGTTGATGGACCCCGTGCCGACCGGCACCTTGGCAACCGCCTCGATCTGCTTGATCTGGGCATCGGTTGCCCTCGGGTGCACAATGACGCCCTTGTTCGTAGCAACGCCTGCCATACCGACAGTCTTTACGCCGCCAAGAACAAGCGTGATCACTTCTACCCCAAGGAAATCGCCGATCTGTTTTGCCACGCCTTCGGGCATGTCCGGGTGGACAGCAGCAAAGGTATCGTTGGCCATGATCACGTTGCCCGCGGCATTCATGGTGTCACTGAGCAGGAACACCTCGCGGTGTTTCGCCAGCTTCTCGACCTCTTCTTCTGATGCCAGGCCCGAGACAATAATGCCCCGGCTGTTACCGGCAACCAGAGAGCCGATGATTGCGCTTCCCTGGATTAAAGTCTCAATGACCTCAACCTGGAGCGCTTCCTTTACTGCGTGCCTGAATTCCGGTGTGGAATCCGGCGGGATTATAGCGATATTTCCTACCACCCGGGCAAAAACCCCGATGCTCGGATCGCCTGCAAACGTGATCGTCCTTTCCATCTATGATTCCGGTGCAAGTTCAGCCTGAACCTGCCCGTCCTCCATTTTCATGGCGCGGATACGGATCTTTGACGGTGGCTTCTCTGCGCCCCGGCTCCACACCTTTTCATTGATGCCCTGATCGATCTTGACATCCTCGCTCTTCATGTGCTTGGCGAGATACTTTTTGATATCCTTGATAGCACCGTTGCACCGCTTCCAGCGCGGCATCCGCTTTGCATCGCGCAGCGGAATAATGTATACGTGTTCCTTCATCACTTCAGGCATAGCTCACACCTTCAGCTGGCTCTTGCGCCAGTTTCTTCTCTTCGGGTGCGCAACAACCCCGCGCTTGGTCCTAACCATTACCCACTGGGGCACACGGCGGTTCTGGTCGCATGCCTTGGCCAGCCGGATCTTCCTGCCTTTGCTTACTTTGCTCATTTCACTCACCTGATATTATGACTTTCTCCCAGTGACCAGCGACTGGTCATGGTGTGCCGGGAAGAAGGGGGCGCAGTAGTCCGCGTAAGCGGAACGCCTCCCTGATCTCAGCTTCGTAATCACCGTTACGGATGGTCCCGGTCTCCCCGTATTCCACGATGAGAAACCGGTCCACCAGACGATCGACTTCCGCCTTGACAAAGCCTAACAGGGGTCGCACATACGAACACCCGGTCCGGTTTCCAAGGCTTTGTACCTCAGCACGGGTCAGCATCGGGACACGGTCATTGAACCGTGTACCGTCACCGAC
>JANXYM010000058.1 GCA_025350045.1 Methanomicrobiales archaeon
TCTAGCGTATGCTTTCTAAAAATCTTTAAAAAGCAGAGGACACAACAAGAAAATAGTGGGAATAATCGTCCTTTCGTTATCTCGTTTGGATCAATTCCGTTTATTTTAAAATTTCCGGGGTTTATCGGAATACTCTAAAAAAAAATCCCAGGATGCCCCCGGTCTCTGGAGGGATAATTGCGCAACCTTTACCGGAAAATTTCTATAAGTCTATGTCTGAAGCCTGCACCTGATGAGCCAGGCAAAACATGGAGTAAAAACCATCCTCAGACGTCCGTTTTCATAAGATCATTTAATAAATTAAACGTATCACACTTGCATAATGACCCATCGTCCCGATTGCGGCAGGGAACTATCCCTTCCTGATAGTGCATGCCCCTCCTGCAAAAAACCGGTAAAACCCCCCTTTGCCCTCAGGAATTTTTTATGGGAAAATTTCCGTCTCTTCACGATGGTCGGGGTCACCGGGACCATGATTTCCCTGATACCCAATATGGGAAACCGGATTCTTGGCGATTCCTGGATCACCAATCCGGAGAGTTTCCTCCCCCTGTTCCTCTCCATGATCATTTTTTTCGGGGCAGTATTCCTGACTATCTGTTTCCTGATGATATTTTGCCTGGTTTTTGAGGATCGTCATACCGAAAACGTCCGTCACCGCTTTACCCTCAGGTCCCGGACGCTCATGAGCTGGTATGAAGGGGACTCCCAGCGCTCCATCCTCCTCTTCGTTCTCGTGCCCATGTGGGTGGGCCTTCTCCTGTTTTTCATCCTGTTAATGCCCCTGATACCGAACCGGTATTCATGGCTCTTTGCAGCAGTCATAGGTCTTACGTGTATTCCGCTTGCCATCCTCTCATTTCTGGGATGGAATGTCGGGAAAAAGATAACCGGTATGATCCCCGGTCTGGACAAATTTCCGCGGCTGAGCCTGATGGTATTTACTCTCCTTGTGATAGGATTTATTGTCCTCGTTCCCCTGACCATTACTCATTTCTCCGAAAATGCTGGTACCGTCTCTTCGGATGTGCAGATCCGTACAGATCCGCAGTATTTCTCTCCGTATATCTCATCGGAACAAGGACTGCGGCTGGAGATTACAAATGTATCGGGCCGAACGTTACAGGAAAGCAGGCACACCTGGTCTGCAGATTATGGCTATTTCATCCGGGTCATTCCTTCAACCGGCAAAGTGACGATACTGGGAAATCCGGTGTCTGATGATAATGCACGGGATATGTACTGGACGTATTCGGAAGATGGTCCAGAACAGGATAAAAAACCGGTAAAAATTGCCCTCCATATCTATCCATTACAGGGGCAGGAGGAGATCGCCAATGCATCGGTGTACCTTACCTGGTACACCCCGGATATTGCCTATGTCAACAGATCATATCCCCTCTCCCTATAATTTTTCTGCTCTGTAGAAATCCAATTTTATCCTACGATTAGGTTATTTTTTTTTAGTAATTATGAGAGTGACCCCCTCTCCCCCCCAGAGGGGGAGGCAACAAGAAGGTGAGCGTCCCCTTGACCCCCTTTTAGCGAAATTTTCACTGACCTTCTATTATGGGTCAATCCCTGTGTGGGGGATGCCCGAGCGGCGGGGGCGGAGGCATCAGATGCCGTAGCCCCCAAGAGCGGCCTATGATAAAACCCGATGATTTCTACAGAGCCAATTTTTCATACCGCCGACAAAAATGCTCTTCCTCTTCCCTTGATGACTTCACCTCTGTCCCCCCTCAGGGGGCGAAGGTCTCCCTTCTCTCCTGCCCCCTTTCCGTATATGCCCTGCCCGTTTTGGTCCTCTCTGAACCTTCCGGCAAAAAGCGTATTAAAAGAATACGGCAACAGCTAAGATATATCTTCCAGCATTTTTGCGGAAAGGAAACCATTCCATGACTGTCGCATTGCATATCCAGAACTTAACCCGGCGCTTCAACGAACTGGTTGCTGTCGACAATATTTCATTCGATATCAACAAGGGAGAGATCTTTGGCCTGCTCGGCCCCAACGGTGCCGGGAAAACTACCACCCTCTCGATGCTCTCCACCATGCTCACTCCTACCTCCGGCTCGGCAACGGTCAATGGCATCGATATAGGAGAGGACCCGGACGGGGTGAGGAGATCGATCGGGATCGTCTTCCAGGACCAGAGCCTTGACGAGGAACTGACTGCGTGGGAGAATATGGATTTCCATGGCCGGCTCTACAGGATCCCGGCAGAAATGCGGAAACTGCGGATCATGGAACTCCTCAACCTGGTTGAACTCTACGATCGCAGGGATGACATTGTCAAGACCTTTTCTGGCGGGATGCGGCGGCGTCTTGAGATTGCCCGCGGCCTTCTCCACCATCCCCTGGTCCTCTTTCTCGATGAACCCACGCTCGGCCTTGACCCCCAGACCCGAAATCACCTCTGGAACTATATCGCCACGCTTGCCCGGGAAAAAGGGATCACGATTATCCTCACTACGCATTACATGGAAGAGGCAGACCGGTTGTGCAGCCGGGTCGCTATCATCGATCACGGAAAGATCATCGCCATCGACACGCCGGAGAGACTCAAGGACGGCCTTGGGGGGGATCTGGTAACCATCCGGTCTCCCGATCCCTCAGGGGTGGCAGCAGCCCTCAATGAACCGTGGATCGTCAAGTCAGAAACCCACAATGATGACGTGGTAGTCAGCCTGAAAAATGCCGACTTGTATGTCAGCGCCATCGTCACCCTGCTCAACAACCAGAAGGTGCCAATCACTTCGATCTCGATCCACAAGCCAACGCTCGAGGATGTCTTCCTCTCCTTCACCGGAAAAACCATCCGGGAACAGGAGGCAGACCACAAGGAGACCATGCGCACGTACAAGAAAATGATGAGGCACTAACCATGGATATCATCTATACCATCTGGCTCCGGAACATGAAGCGCTACATCCGCTCAAAGAGCCGTATCATCGGCAGTATCAGCATGCCGCTCTTCTTCCTGCTCTTCCTGGGTTTCGGCCTGAACTCGGTCGTGCAGCTGCCCAACATGGGGGGCAACTATATCGTGTTCCTGATCCCGGGCATGGTTGCGATGAGCGTCATGTTCACCTCCGTCTTCTCCGGCATCCAGGTGATCTGGGACAAGCAGTTTGGCTTTTTGAAAGAGACCCTCGTTGCACCGGTCTCGCGGCTGGAGATTATGCTGGGCCAGACCGCTGGCGGTGCAACAACGGCTGTCATACAGGGATTCCTGATCCTTGTCCTCTCCCTGTTTATTGGCCTTAAGGTCTCAAGTGTGGCCGGGTTCTTTATTGCCCTGGTGTTCATGGTGCTCATTGGCATCTCGTTCACGGCGTTTGGGATTGCCATAGCATCGAGGATGGATGATATGACCGGTTTTCAGCTGATTATGAACTTTGTCATCTTCCCGATATTCGGGCTGTCGGGAGCGCTCTTTCCCATCAGCTCGCTCCCTGCGTGGATTGCTCCGATTATCCTTCTCGATCCCCTGACCTATGGTGTGGAAGGGATCCGGTATGGCCTGACCGGGGCATCCCAGATCAACCCGGTGGTCTGTTTTGCGGTGATCGGTGGTTTTACCCTGGTAATGACGGTGGCCGGGGCGTATCTTTTCAGGAAGATCGCGATATAATCCTCAGAGGAATGGATCATGGGGTCAAAAAACACCCCCTTTATTTTTCCCTGATTCGTCTGGATAGCTATCGTTCATTTTTCAGACAGACTTGAAAAGACATTTTTTTAAGCCTGATAAAAAACCGGATATTCTGAACCGCTCGAAGTAACATTCGCCCGAGGCCGGTTTTTCCCCGGGATTTAAGTGCCCGGACAAAGGTATCTGCATGATCAAGGCACACATAGGCCGAGCAGCATCCGAATCCCTGGTACCCGATCGCGTCCTTTTCGCAGTACTCGCATATCATTTTTTCCGGCATAAGCATTTTTTCTCTTCTTCACGTCATAGAACCTTTTTTCCCCACATTCCAGTACCTGCCGGAATTTAAGGAAATGCGTACGTTTTTGCTGGGAAAAACAGATCAGCATGACAAGTTGGATGAAAAAATGTTCAAGGCTGGAGTATGCTTTTTTAGCTCAGAGCGGCCATTTCCGCCCCGTTTTTAAAAGGCTCCTGCACCGGTTGAAGTACGTCTCGCCCCAGATCCACGGCTGGTAGGTGCAGCACATATCGGGTTTTACCTGGTGAATCCCGCAGAGGTACCGTTCTTTTGCCACGCGGCGCAGGAATGGGCAGACCGTGACATACTCCCCCGTTTCAGGATTGCGCATCTCGATATTGATAACAGTCCCGAGGTCTTCAGCGGTGAGACTGGCACAGTTTATCGGTGCGCTTTTCTCCCGGAACGCAACAAACCAGCGGAGGATATCGGTCCGCTCCTGTTCCATCCAGAGGTACACATTCGCCGGTGTCGGCGCAATGCCGGGGCCGAAGATCCGGCAGCAGATCCCGCACTGCTCGCAGGGTTCGTCTTCTGTTACCTGTTCATCCATGGATTCCTACCCACTATTCAATTGGCATCTGGATAAGGATTTGCCGGAACCACGTTCCTGCAGCTATCAGATGCTGGGTAGCGGTGGTAGAGAAACACCGCTATTCTTCCGGGAATAGTAAGTGCATATTTGTGATCACACCTCTGCCCGGTTAGGGCCTGCCGGCTCAGGTTGTTCAAAGAATAGGATGCCGGAGCATATCTGCGAGAGTGAAGGAGAAACTGTAATTTTTGATACTAGTTTTTTTCGTTATTCCTCCTCTCTCTTTTAAAATGTTGCGTGGTGCGATATCAACCTTTGATTCTGTGAACGAAAAGAAAATAGATGTAATCTTCTCACCCGGACGCTCTTTTTTTAGTATGGGTAATGGTAAGCCTGTCTTCCTTTATCTCTGAGCCTGATCCAAAAATCCGCCGAGTTGCGCTAATCCTTCAGTGATATTGATGGAGGTTCCTGAAAGGGAGTTCAACGGAAGGATGCCCTCGAACTCGCTAGCCTGGAACTCCCGGCTCTGCTCAAACCGTTTTTCAAATGACGTGACCTTTACATCGATAAATGCCGAACCGTTGACCTTGAGGATAAGGGAACCTTTCCGGACGAGCGATCCGGTTGCCTGTAATGCCGGTATATTTCCTATGGTTACGGGTATTATTACGGTTGTATTGCCGTTTTCCTTAACCCCGATGTCTGATTTCTCTCCGTGACCCAGGTAATTCAGGCCATCATCAAGATAATAGACATCAAAGGCCACCTTATTGAGCCTGGCTCCTAGGGGATTGGGATTGAAGATCACAACGGTTGTATTTACTGTCATTGCCCGTAACGAGACATCCGATAAGGCAATATCGCCTACGGAGACCGAAGGTTCTTTTATCGGGGGCTCCATGCACCCGGCTACGAGAACGAGCAGGGGGATGAGAAGGATGAGGCCAAAAAGGGCAGACTTTGTCATAATGAAAGTTCATCCGGGGAAATAAAACCTGTTGGTAATTTCTGCTGCTAGGGTAACTGTGCAGGTTCACCCGTTTGATCTCCTCGATATCAACCCCGTCTGTACCCGGGGGGCTGGGCCGGCTCCGTTCGGGAGGAATCAGCCTATGGTTTTTTTGTCCGGGTGTACGGGCAGAACCTTCCGTCTCAGCCAGACGCCGGTTCTCCAACAAACCGGTACGCACCCTTCGGTACATGGATCTCAAACCGGGCACCTTTACCCGGGATACCGGTCTCTTTTATGGTAAGGCCGGTTATCGAGAGGATCTCCTGCGAAAGGAAGAGCCCAAGACCGGTGTTCTGGTAATACCTGCGCTGGAATATCTTCTCCTTGGCATCAGCCGGGACGCCGGAACCATTGTCCTCACAAACAATAACCAGCTCGTGGGGTGACTCTTCTAAAGAGAACCGGATTCTGGTTACCTGCCCGCCATGCCTCATGGCATTTTCAAGAAGTGTATAGAATACTTTCTGCATAAGGAGGTCAGCAAACACCTCCGTATGCCGGAGATCAATTGTAACGCTTGTGTCTTTCAGGTTGAGGGTCCCGGCAGCATTCCTGACAATCTCGTCCACCCGCTGCCATTCCGGTGTCTTTACCCCCACATCCTGGTAATCCTTGGTAAACCCGATATGACTGCGGACCGATTCTACCGCCTTTTTCTCCCGTTCGAGGTAACTCATCAGGGTGGGATCGGTCACTTTCAGTTCAACCAGTTCTAGGAAGCCCGAGATGCTTGTGAGCTGGTTTAAGATATCGTGCCGGGTGATGCTGTTGAGGAGGTTGAGCTTGCGGTTGGCCAGTTTTAAGGATTCCTGCGCCCGGACTTTATCCGTGATGTCCATGAGTGAGGCAACTGACTGCTTTGATCCGGGAATGAGATCGATATTTAAGAAAATATTCCTGATATCTCCGTTTTTTGTGACAAAGTGGAACTCGTAGGTCCTGAGCGCTTCCTCATGCCGATCGCGGCGCAGCCGGTGCTGGGCAAGCATGCGATCGAGATCCTCTTTGACTACCAGCATGGTCCACCTCATCCTGCCTTCGATCTCGTCGCGGGAATAGCCGCTCATACGAATAAATTCCGCATTGGCAATGCTGATGACGGTATTTTCCTCGATCTGCACCATGGCAGTACCGGTATTTTCAAAGAGGGCCCGGTACCGCTCCTCGCTTTCCTGTCGAGCCTCTTCAGAATGTATCTGGCAGGTGAGATCCCGGAACGTACCTTCCACTCCCTGGAAAATTCCCTCCCGGTCAAAATATTTGTGGCTGTTTGTCGAGACCGTTACCCTGGATCCGTTCTTTCGTTTCAGGTCTGTTTCCATACCGGTTACGCTGCCGTCTTTGGCAATGGCGTCAAGGAAACGGTCACGTTGTTGCGGGTCATAATAGAAGGATCCAGCGATCGGTTTTCCCAGCATCTCTTCGGCAGAATCATAACCCAGCAACCGGACCCCGGAGGGGCTGATCATAATGAGGTTTCCCGTTCTGTCGCTGCGGTAATACGCGTCCTGCATGTCCTCCAGAATTTGCCGGTATTTCTCCTCGCTTGTACGCAGTGCCTCTTCCTGTCGCTTGATATCGGTGAGATCTTCAAGAGTTTCTACTGCCCCTATGATACTCCCTTCACTATCCCGGATTGCCGATGCGGTAAAGAAGAGCCATTTGCCCGTTTCACCCATGTGGGGGAAGAAGTCGGTTGCCTCAAACCCTTCCTCCACATAGCGTGAACGGGCATATTTCCCGGCATACCACTCATCTATCTTATCCAGAGAATTATCGATAATAAGGTCAGCCAGCACCGGTCGTTTCTCGTTATAGAAGGCCATCCAGGCATCAGTCGTACCAATAATGTCGGCCGCACGTATCCCGCTGTACTCCTCCAGGGCGTGGTTCCAGCTGATCACCCGGTGGTTTTTGTCGATGACAAACTGGGGGATTGGCGAGCCACGGACGATCCCCTGCAGCTTCCGCTCGCTCTCCCGCAGGGCATCCTCGTTCATTTTAAGTTCCTCGAGCTGTGCCCGCATCTCCTCCCCGGTAGCGGTGATCTCCTCGTAGGCTCTCCGAAGTCCATCTTCAGCCCGTTTCTGATCAGTGACGTCCCGGCCCACGGACTGGTATTCCCGGACCTTCCCTTGTTCATCGAATATGGCCCGGTCACTCCATTGCTGCCAGCGGACAAGACCCCCGGGCATGATGATGCGGTGCTCGATAGATTTCTCCGGATGTTCCGGTGTGAGATTCAACAGGTGATCCTGGATCATTTTTTTATCTTCTGGAAATAACTCCGGCTTAAAGCGGGTCCCGATGATTTCCTGAACTGTCTTTTCGAAATAACGGCAGTAGGCTTCGTTGACAAAGATATGTGTGCCATCGGGAAGGAACCGTGAGATGAACTCTGTCTGGTCCTGGACCACGGCCCGGTACCGCTCCTGGCTTTCCATGAGTTCATCCTTTGCCTTATGGGGGCCGGTCACATCACGGATGGATTCTATTGCACCGACGACGTGCCCGTAGGTATCGTAGAGCGGAGAGGCGATGAACCAGAGGTACGCTCCCCTCCCGTTATACAGAAGCGGTATGAAGAGCTCAGATATGAACTTGCTGCCTTTTTTTGTAATAGTGGGGTATTTTTTAGCGATTTCCGGATCATCTTTTAAGATCAGGTCGAGAAGAAGCGGACGTTTTTCACCGTAGAACGGTATCGCATATGACTGATCTGTAGATCCGAGAATATCTTCTTTTTTGATCCCGGTCATCTCCTCCATGGAGTTGCTCCAGGCAATCACCTTGTGCTGGAGGTCAATGGCAAAGGTAGCGTCCGGGAGATGATCGATGATATCGCTCATCCGCTGGCGGGAATCTTTGAGTTCGTCCTGCGTTCTCCGGCGCTCGATGGCAAGTTTGACCTTGTGTTCCAGTTCTACGAACTGGGCCTTGGGATCCCCGCCTTTCTGGAGATAGAAGTCCGCTGCATGCGAGAATGCCTCGATGACCACTTCCTCACGGCCACGACCGGTAAAAAGGATGAACGGGAGGAGACCCACCTGTGCCCGGATGTGCTTGAGGAACATAATACCGTCCATCAGGGGCATCTGGTAATCGGAGATGATGCAGTCCACGATCCCGGTCTTTAGATATTCTATGGCATCGGCTGCAGAAGTGGCTGTTTCGACATGGAGATCTCCCGACATCTCTAAGAAGGTCTTTCCCAGCTCAAGGAGGACCGGCTCATCATCCACATAGAGGACCGAGTATACCATCAATCTTCATAAGACTAGGTGGTATAAATATCCTATACCAAAAGATCCTTCCTGTCTTGAGATAATAACCGGAGAATTGTGTGGGGCAGTTACGGGAATACAATGTCTGTCTCGCGTGCGAGCTCGTTTAGGAAGGTTACCAGAAATGCATGCCGTTCAGCGGCAATGTCCCGGCCCGTTCTGGTGTACATCAGGTCCGGTAACTTCAGCAGCTTGTCATGGAAATGCCAGACCGCGTCATCGATACCCCCGCCATGTTCTGCTGCCCGCATGAACGTCCGGGCAATACCAACTGCTCCGAGTGCATCAAGTTTGTCTGCGTCGGAGAGGATCTTCGCTTCGGGGCCGGCAGGTCGTTCATCTGTCCGGAAACGATGGGTACGGATGGCCGCGCTGATGGCGGGGATAAGTACCGGATTGTAGCATATCGATGCGAGATACATTTCTGCCATACGTGCACCCTCAGCCTCGTGGGGCACCCCCTTCTCTTTTTCAAGGGGCCGGGCAATATCGTGGAGCAGGGCGGCAGGGATCAGGATGTCCATCACCGCATCCTCACGCTCTCCGATAATCCGGCACATGCGGGTGACACGATCCGTATGATCCATACCATGGGAACCTGCAATTCCCAGCTCGATTCTTGCGTACCCGCGGATTTTTTCAAATAGTGAATCCATGTATCTGTCTCTTTGCTCAAGAGATCCTGCGACAGAAAAAGGGAAAAAGATTCTGGAATTATGCTAAAAAAACCCGGCACGGATCGAAAAAAGGACTACTATTCCTGCACAGGCCCGTTTTTTGCTATCTCTTGCACGATACCTGAACACCCGTATCATAATTCCTTTGCCGTGCTAAACGGAGATTCTTCCTCGTTCTTCTGCTGGTGGTGCTCAAGGAGTCTGCGCACCTCATCGTAGGCTTTCTGCTTGTCCTTGATACCGGTAAAAAGGATGCGGACTTCCTCGATATCGTCTTTTATGTACACCGCCTCATCATAGGCAATCAGCAGGATCTTTCCCTCCGGGCCGAAGGTGTGCTCTTCGCGTTCCCCCGTCATATACCGCTCACGCTGCTCCTTTGTTGGTGCTGCATATTTGTTCTCGTACCGGAAGACTCCCATGACAACTCCTCGCGATTATTATACTCACACAGTAAGATTAAGATATTGACCGGAGGGGATGTCCTGATGTCCCTTGAATCCGACCGATCATTTGGGAAGAGGGGGGATCACCCCTGCACTCTCCACAACGCAAGTACGTAATATATGATAACGACAGGACTTCACCTGAAAAAATGTACTTTTTTATATCATTATCCTGGGGGTTGAGACCCCCCTACCCCCAACAGCGATGAACATCGCTGCACCCGAAGAGGTGCCCCTGTGGCTGTTCAAGAGACTATTACCCCGTTTGCCCGGAGAGTCCCCGATGAGGCCGCTGAGTGACTCCCGAAGGGGGAGGGAATACTCTTCAAATCTATAAGAGTGCGTACCTGAATTTCATTGTTTGGGTGTGAACCCAGGTTGGTTCATGTGCATTTCTCCCGAGGACGTTTTTCTTCGTTTTCCCGACCAGATATAGCGAAATTTGTACATTTTTTATCCAGACAGGGAAGACATGCGTGACTGTTCCCATGGGAAGAATGTTCATACCCGATAACAGTCTATTCTTGCATGGGAGCAGGTTGATGGGATTGCAGGCAGAGTCATTTCACGGAGATATAATCGACTTTTTACCGGATGCCACTTTTGTGATCGATCTTGAAGGACGGGTGATTGCATGGAACCGGGCCATGGAGGAGCTGACCGGTGTATCTGCACAATCCATGGTGGGAAAAGGGGATTATGAGTATGCACTCCCGTTTTATGGCGAGAAAAAACCGATGCTGGCCAATCTCATTTTCATGCCGGAAGCGGAGATCGAGAAGCGGTATGACACGATAGAGAAGATTGGCGATACCTTAGTGGTAGATATCTTCATTCC
>JANXYM010000067.1 GCA_025350045.1 Methanomicrobiales archaeon
CACGGGCCGATCGTAATTTTGGGGTCTCCCGGGAGAACCTGAAGTGCGCCCTTATTCCCCAACCACGCATCACAAGATCGGGAAGATTACCCGGATATGAGGCAGGAAAGGAGATGGAAGAAAGGGACCCCGGCCTTTGTACCCAAGGTTTTCCTGGAGCCGGTGAACCGTTTTTTCATGACATGCGGATAGTCACCGTAACCAGCCGGGCTACGGTGAACCACCATATATCCTTCAGGATCCCTGAATTTTTCCTAATGCTTCAGCAGCTTTTCCCCGCGTTACTGCATCCTCATCCTGCAATGCCTGCCTGAGGGCATCTGCTGCGGTTTCTGCTTTTATCTCGCCAAGCGCCCATGCTGCACCGTGCCGGACATAGACATGAGGATCTTTTAATGCCCGGATAAGGGGTACCACAGCTTTTGTCGCTTTGCGGTGCCCCAAGGCCCCGGCTGCAGAAGAGCGGACAATTTCATTCGGATCGTTGAGTTCCTTTATGAGTTGTTCAACGGATTTTTCCCCGGCAACCGCTGATGGTGCCGGGGTATCCCGGTGGGCTGGTTCAACGGTATCGTGGACCGGGGCCTTTACCTTTTTTTTCCTTTTTGATTCCATGACAGGTCAACTCGTACGTAAACCTACCCGGATATAACGGGTATCGGAATAATGTAGAGAAGTTCTCCAAGTAACGTGAGAGGATGTGAAAGATCGTATCCGGGCAGAGCATGTGGATATGGTGCAATGATATATTTAGAGATTTGCAGCGTACCACGATCCGGTGGGCCGGTTCCGCCGTCATGGTGCTTTTTATCATTGTCCTGGTTTTGTTGAAACACACATGAACCAAAAAAAGTTCATTTTGAAACCATGAAAATCTGATATCCTTTTCTTATAGTTTTTATGAGTTAACCCACCCCCTTCGGGGGTCGCTCGGCCGCCTCGTCGGGGCCTCGCTGGGCAGATCGGTTTAAGGGATCCCGACCCTGAACCGCCGCGGGGGCGTCCCTTTTAGGTGCGGCGGCGTTCATCACTATAGCGGACATGGGTGCCTCAAACCCCTCACCATACATTACGTAAACGATTTTCATGGAAACCCTTTAAAAAAGATGGGGGGGTCACCCCCATAACGACCTATAAGAAAAAGTGAATCACAGGAAATAGGATTTCACCAGAGCCAGTGTCCTTACTTATTCCCCTGGGCATTCCATAGGGTATACTTCAAGACCCAGGCTGCCAGGCAAACTTCGAAACACCGCTCCCACAGAAAAAGTATACCCTTTCCCGTCTTTTCCGTTGTAATTCATCGATCCTCCCGAATAGCACTACGCTCCCGGCGCACCGGGCACGATTCCTTTCACGATGAGATGGTCGCTCTTGTTTTTGTGTTGGGGGGTTACGACACCGGCGATCGCCACGTGCCTTTCGGAAGGGTCATCTCAAACCGTGCCCCCCTGCCCGGCTCACCCGTCTCTCTTATTGTGATGCCGGTAATATCGAGGATCTCCCGGGAAATCGCCAGGCCAAACCCGGTGTTCTTCCCAAATCCCCGTTCAAATATCATCTCTTTTTCCGCAGGAACCACACCGTTGCCATCATCTTCGCACATGATGATGCGATCCCCGTCCCGTTCCTCAGTCGAGAACCGAATGATCGTGACCGGGCCCCCATGACGCAGGGCATTGTCCACCAGGTTATACATGACCTTGGCTATCAGGGGATCGGCAAATACTTCTGCCCCGGAAGGAAGATCGTTTTTCACCATAACGTGGCCGGGCGGGATTTCTTTAACTGCAGTATCCACCAGTGCACGGCACTCCTGCCAGACCGGGGCGTTGACCCCAATGGTCTCGTATTCTTTAGAGAACTGTATCATGGCGGTGATATTCTCCGCAAGAGCGGTAACCTTGTGGAGATATTCGATCGTGGAGGGATCGGACTGGCGTTTGTTCAGCAGTGTGAGATAGGCAAGCTGGGCCATCAGCAGGTTGTTGATGTCGTGTCGCGTGATACGGGAAAGCAGGTTGAGTTTTTTATTTGCCATCCGGAGTGCCTCTTCTGCCTGCCTTCGTTCGGTCATATCCGTCACGATGCCGTTCCACAGGACATCACCATTTTCCAGCAGCAGTGGTGTGGATTCGACATGTATCCACCGTACCGCCCCCTTTACGGTAATCCTTCCATTCCATGCAAACGGTAGCGGATGAAGGAGTCGCTCCTGGTCAAATTTTTCCCGGTTCAGAGCTAGCAGGGCGTGCGAATCATCAGGGAGGATCGGTGCAAGGCCTTTCAGGGGATCTGCAAGGAAGTCTTTTGCACTCACGTCAAACATTTCCACCAGCCGGGGGCTGACGTACTCGAACGAAAAGGATCCCGCAAGCGAACTCCGCAGGATGTAGATACCTACCGGGATGTGCGAAACGATGGTATCGTACTGGTTTTTGATTTTGCGCAGTTCCTCTTCTGAAGCCGCGAGTATCCCGTAAGATGCCTGGAGTTCTGCGGTATTTTTGAGCAGGGCCTCATCTGCTCTCTTCCGGTCATCGATAAAC
>JANXYM010000075.1 GCA_025350045.1 Methanomicrobiales archaeon
TGCGCTTCACCTCTTCGTTGTTGAGCCCCCAGTTCTCCCGGCCGAACAGGATCGAGATGCGTCCTTCGGTATCCTTGATCCGCTCGCGGATCTCTTTCGGGGAATAAAATGGCATCCGCATGGCACGGCAGACCGATTTGCTCACCGTGCCGGTGGCAGCAATGACCATGTTGCTCCGGGCAAACACGTCTTCGATCGTGCAGACTTCCGCGTTGTGGAGCACGTCATACGCATGCGATGCCCGGGCATCCGCCTCATTGCCCAGCTTGCAGGGATTGATGAGCACGAGCCGGTGGAACCCGAAGTTCTTCATCACCCGTGCAGCAAAACCCACGTTGCCCTCATAGATGGGTTCGACAAGGACAATATCAATCTCGGGCATAAAAAAAATTACTGGATCGCATCCACGGTTGCTTTCAGAACCGCTGCGCCCTGATCGTAGACTGCATTGCCCACGACAATCGTATCGGCATATTTGCTCATCTGTGCAGCCTTCTCCGCTGAATTGATTCCGCCGCCGTAATAAAGGATGGATTTATCAAGCGCTTCCGATGCAGCCTTCACCACATACGGATCCCCAAACATACCGCTGTATTCGATATAGACAATCGGGAAATGGAAGTAATGGTCGGCAACCGCTGCGTAGGCAGCGACTTCCTCTGCTTTGAGATCGCAGACCGCTTTTGTGACCTTCCCAACAGAAGAGTTCGGATTGAGCACAATGTATGCTTCGGGAACCAGATACTCCCAAGGAATTTTTCTCTGCTGCTGCTGCACCCAGAGCCGGTGTTTGCCCACAATCCACTGCACGTCCATTGAATTCAGCACACTGGGAACAAAAACATAATCTATTCCCTGCATGAGCACAGCCTCAGGTCCTGCCGGTTCCATCACGAGTGGCAGGTCATAGGCCTTCACCTGTTTTTGCAGGGTTGCAAGGTTCTCCTTGGTCACGTTGAGGGTTCCCGAGAGCATGAGGGCATCAGTGCCGCTTCCGGCGATGGCCTCGATGTCGCCGGGCCTCAGCTGTTTGTCAGGATCCAGTTTGGTCACATGCACCCAGTCTTTCCACTTCATCACAATCACAGATAGGTGTGTTCTGCTTCCCCATAAACCGGTGACATTCTTTTGATTCATCCGGGAAAAAGTGACAGGATCGAAATGGCAAAGATGAAAAAAAGGTTCAACATTCCCGTTGTGTCTGTCACATCTTCCTCAGAGAAGTGCACCACCCGGGCGGATACCCGCGACAAAGCCGGATGTTTTATCCTCAAATCTGTGAGGATCCTCAGACTCGCAGGGGAATTGAGGGTGCAGGGAAAAAAACAGTTTTTCTTAGATCTGGATAACCGCAGTATCCTTCTTTTTCTGTATGGCAGCCTGTAATTCCTTAACCTTCGCTGGAGTAGTACCCGAATCCCGTGCAACTTTTTCAGCATCTGCAGCCAGCAGGACTGCGGTATTGGTAATTCCTGCCCGGGAGAGTTTCTCGATCATGGTATCAGATATCCCCTTGATCGCCAGCAGTTCCTTTTTACCTTTCTGGACTTTTGCTTTTGGCACTTTTTTTGCCACCGGTTTGTTCAGGGCCGTGCAGACCAGATCCACATGTCGTTGCACGGTAGCGGATGACACCCCGGCAAGGGTACTCAAGGCTTCAGGAGTACGTTCGCAGAACTGCTCGGGCCTGATGATTCCGGCAGCAAGGTATTTTTTCAAGCTGACTGCAGGAATGCCAATTTCTTTGAGCACCTGCCCATAGTACGTGGTCTTTGCATCGGTGAGGATCTGATCGGTCTCTGCATCACTTACTCCGGCTTTCTTTAAGCTTGCAGCATCAGTGTGAACGAGATCGGACAACTCGGTGATACCCCGTTCCTTTAATGCCGTAAGGATTTTTGCCGAGCTGCGCCCTTTCCGGGGCACAATGCGCTCACGGAGGAATTTGCGGCACTCTGACCGGCGACGCAGTTTTTCGAGCACGGCACCTGCATCGCTGATCAGTTTTTGTGCCGTTTCAAGCGGCATATCGAGCCGTTTTGCCAATGGTTCGGGCAGGCTGCGGGCAATCTCTGCTACCGTGTAGATGTGCTTTGAGAGAATCTTTGTTGCGAGTTTTTCATCCATGGAGGGGATCTCGGATAAGGATTCCTTGTTGGAGCTGATCTGGTGACAGAGCGGGCACCCGATATCCCAGGGGCGGGCACCTTTCCGGATGAGGCGAACGAAATTGAGGTGGTGCTTTTCGCAGAGATCATCGGTGCGCACGGCAAAACCCCACTGGGCATTGGGAAGGCCGATATTGAATGAGCATTCGGGATACCGGGAGCAGCCAATGAACTGCGCATTGCCCCGCATGTGCTTGATGGCAATGGTCCCGCCGCAGGCCGGGCATTTCCCCAGGTTCATCTCTTCTGCGGTCCTGCCCCGGATATCTTCGCCAATCACCTGCTCATTTGCTTCCAGCTGATCGAATGCCAGGTGCAGCATCTTCTGGGATTCCTTGATCACATCCTCCCGGGTACGTTTACTCTCTTTGATCTGCTGCATGTGGGATTCGATCGTCTGGGTCATGTCAGGTTTGGTGATCATATCTGCATGCTGCTCTAAGGATTCGATCACCGCCCTACCGACAAGAGTGGGGCGCATGGGCGTGCCTTCCACGTACTTGCGTGACACCAGCTTTGCGATCACTTCATGGCGGGTACTCTTGGTGCCAAGGCCGAGCTCTTCCATCACCTGGATAAGTTTGCTCTGGGTGAAGCGGGCGGGTGGCTGCGTCTCTTTCTCATCGAGAGTGACTTTTTTTATGGGAAGATGTTCTCCGGTAACAAACTCCGGCAGGATCATCTCCTTTGCCTCGGAAAACGGGTAGACCGTATGCCAGCCGGGTTCGATAAGTTGTCCGCCGGTTGCAGTATACTCCTCTCCTCCTGCAACAAAGAGAATCTTCATGGTCTTCCAGAGTGCATCCGGAGAGAGTGTGGCAAGGAAACGGCGGACTACCAGCTCGTAGATCCGGAATGCATCGTCGCCAATCGCTTCACGGGTTGCAGGGCCGGCAGGGTGGATAGGGGGGTGATCGGTGGTGGATTTCTTTCCCCGGGTCGGGACTGCCCGGCGGTTTGCCATGGTCCATTCAACATCCTTTTTGAACGGTGAAGAACGGATATCCTGTAATAATCCATTCAGGTCCAGGGACGGGGGATATACGGTATTGTCCGTCCTTGGATAGGAGATGTAACCGTTCATGTACAGGTCTTCGGCTATCCGCATGGCATTGGCTGCGGAAAACCCAAGGCGTGCTGCGGCTACGATGTAACTGGTGGTATCAAACGGTGACGGTGCCCGGTCCTGCTTGGTGCCGGTTTTGACATCCGTGACTATGAGGGGGGCTTTTGTCCGGTCATGGGCGAGTTGCGCTTCGGCTTTTGCATGGAAACGCCCATGGGTGTGCCGGGCTTCAATCCTCTCTCCGGTTTTCTCGGTGTCAAGGGAGAGCTGCCAGTATTTTTCCGGGATAAAAGCTTCGATCTCTTTCTCCCGGTCCACGATCATGGTGAGGGTCGGGCTCTGCACCCGGCCAACGGAGAGGATATTCTGTCCGCCCCGGCGTGCGGCAAGGGAGATGAACCGGGTTAAGGATGCCCCCCACATGAGATCAATGGACTGCCGGGCTTCTCCTGCTGCAGCAAGGGCAAAATCGAGTTCCGTGGTGTGGGAGAAAGCGTGCGTGAGTTCCTGTGATGTGATGGCAGAGAAACGGGCACGATCGATTATCACTTTCGGGTTGACTGCACGAACCAGTTCGTACGCTTCCTTTCCGATCAGCTCCCCTTCGGTATCATAGTCCGTTGCAATGGTAACGCGATCCGTTTTTCTTGCCAGTTTCTGGAGGAGGGATACAATCTTTCGTTCGGTGGGGATCTTGATCGTTTTTGCATCGATCAGGCTCCGGGGGGTGGATGTTTCACTGCGCCAGTTGCTGTACCCGGGTTCGAAATCAATTTCAACAACATGCCCCCGGAGACCAACGGTTGTGGTCTCGCCAAAACTGTACGTTGAGACACCGGCGTCCTTATTTTCAATAATCTTTTTTCCCTGCCCCAGGATCTCGGCAATGCGGCGTGCGGAGATGTTCTTTTCAGCGACAATTAAGTGCACGGTGACTACGCCTCCTTCTTCTTAAGCGCTTCAACCAGCATCCGGTTCAGCTCGCCCGGGTCGGCCTTGCCCCGGGTCTTTTTCATGACATGGCCTACCAGGAAATTGAGCGCGCCGCCTTTTCCGGCAAAGTAATCCTCGAGCGCTTTTGGGTTCTCGGTGATTGCTTCATTGATGGCAGCGGTTATGATCCCGGTATCGCCCGATGTTTTTGCAAGGTTGAGGCGCGACACAATAGCGGCGGGAGCTTCAGCGGGCTCATTTTTCATGTGCTGGTCGAGCATGATTCTCAGTACTTCGATTCCGCTCTTGTCGGTGATGGAGCCCTGCTTGAGGATATCTACCAGTTCCGTAAACTGTGCTGCATCCACACTGTCAAGGCTCATGCTGCGGTAATTCAGCTCCCCGATAAGGGTGTCGGCAATCCAGGTAGCGGCAAGGGTTGAGAGTCCTTGTGGGTCGGCGGCAACGATTTTTTCAAAGAAGTTTGCCAGTTTCAACTCACCGGTCAGGGTACGGGCATGGTTTAAGGAGCAGCCGTACTGCGCAACAAACCGCTCGCGGCGTGCATCGGGAAGTTCCGGCAATACAATGCCGGCTACCCAGGACTGCACGTGCAGGGGGCGGAGGTCCGGCTCGGGGAAGTAGCGGTAGTCGTGCTCCTGTTCCTTGGAACGCGATGACTGCGTGATGCCGGTGGATTCGATGAAGTGCCGTGTCTCGCGCTCGATCCGCACGCCGCGCCGGATCAGGTTTTTCTGCCGGGTGACTTCGTAGGTGAGCGCTTTTTCCACTCCTTTATAGGAAGTGATATTCTTGACTTCCACCCGCTCGTTGCCCTTGATCGAGATGTTCGCATCCACCCGCAGCGATCCTTCCTTGTCGCTGTCAAAGACGCTGAGGTACTCGAGCGTGGCACGGAGTTTGTTCAAGAATTTCCGTGCCTCCTTGGGAGAACGCATATCCGGTTCGGATACGATCTCGATCAACGGGATGCCGGCCCGGTTGTAGTCCACGAGCGAATACTTGCCCCGCTCGGCATTGCCCATATGGACGAGCCTGCCCGGGTCCTCTTCGACATGGATGCGGGTGAGCTGGATACGCCGCTCGCCGCCTTCATCGCTCTCGATCTCCAGGTAACCGCCTTCGGCAAGGGGCTTGTCGTACTGGGTGATCTGGTAGGCTTTGTCAAGGTCCGGGTAGAAATAGTTCTTCCGGGAAAACTCGGATTCGTGGAGTACGGTGCAGTTGAGGGCCTTTGCCACTTTCATCGCATACTCGATCGAACGCTTGTTGAGCACCGGCATTGCACCGGGAAGTCCGAGGCAGACCGGGCAGACGTGCGTGTTCGGCCCGTCATCCCGGTAATCGGTGGAGCAGCCGCAGAAGAGCTTGCTCTTTGTGTCCAGCTGGCAGTGCACTTCGAGCCCGACAATCACCTGGTCTTCTGCCATTTAGTTCACCGCCTGTTCATAGGCATATGCCGCATCGATCACGCGCTCATCATCAAAGGACCGTCCCATGATCTGGAGGCCGACCGGCATGCCCTCTGCTTTTCCGCAGGGGACAGATATGGCCGGGATACCGGCAAGATTGGCCGGGACCGTCAGGATATCGGAAAGATACATGGAGAGCGGATCGCTCTTCTCGCCGAGTTTAAACGCGATGGAGGGCATGGTGGGCCCGGCTATCAGGTCTACTTCTGAGAAGATCCGGGCAAAATCGGCTTTCACGTTCTCGCGGGCAACCTGTGCTTTGGCATAGTACTTGCCGTAATATCCCGATGAAAGAGCAAAGGTGCCCAGCATGATCCTGCGGCGCACTTCGGTACCAAATCCCGCCCTGCGGACTTCTTTATAGGCCTCGTGCCATGACTTTTTGGGATCGGCACCCGGACCATACCGCACGCCATCAAACCGGGCAAGGTTGGAACTGGCCTCGCACGTGCAGGTTACGTAATAGGCAGCGAGCGCGAATTTCATGGAGGGGATACTGCACGGCACGGTGGTAGCGCCAAGTTCTTCGAGCCGGTCTATAGCAGTTTTGACTACTCCGGCAACCTTAGGGTCGACCCCTTCGCCAAAATATTCCCCGGGAATACCGATCTTTAATCCTTTGATATCTGCAACGGGGGTGTGGGTGTAGGGCCGGTCATAACTGGTAGAATCCTTACGATCTTTGCCGGCAATCACCTGCATGAGGGTGGAGATATCACTGACGGTCTGACCCATAGGGCCAATTTGTTCTAAGGAATTTGAGTATGCGATCAGTCCGAAGCGTGAAACCCTGCCATACGTTGGTTTCAGGCCGACAATACCGCAGAAAGCGGCCGGGCAGCGGATGGAGCCGCCGGTATCTGTACCAAGTGCCATCGGCACCATATTGCTGGCAACAGCAGCTGCACTGCCTCCTGAGGATCCGCCGGGCACACGGCCGGTATCGCAGGGATTGAGGGTGGGGCCGAACGCGGAATTTTCGGTCGTGGTTCCCATACCGAACTCGTCCATATTTGTCTTGCCCACAATGGCTGCGCCGGAGTTCCGGAGCAGTTCAACTACGTGGGCATCGTACGGGGGAATGTACCCTTTGAGGATCTTTGATCCGCAGGTGGTTTCGATGCCCCGGGTGGAGATATTGTCTTTTACCGCAACGGCAATGCCGGAGAGTTTTCCCTTACCATACGGAGCTTTTTTGCAGACCGCAAGAAAAGCATTGTACCGGTCATCGGGTTCGAAGGTGAGTTCGTAAGATTCCACTACATCACCCGCGGTGCCTTGATGAACCCGTCTTCCTGTGCTGCTGCGTTTTTCAATACCTCGTCCCGGGGTAGGGATGGTTCGACAATATCTTCACGCATGATATTGGTGAGATCGCGGGTGACTTTTGTGTCCCCTTTGACCTGGTCGAGCACGTCAAAATAGTCAAGAATTGCATTAAACTGGTGCGTAAATGTGTCCAGTTCACCGGTATTGATGCCGATATCGGCAAGTTCCGCAATATGTTCCACGTCTTTTTCAGTGACCATGTTCCACCCTGCTTATGTGGTCTATGTAATCTTGCACGGATGTTTTATAACCATTTTTTCGGGCAAGGCTGCTGAGTTCCTTTGCAACCCCGCTCCCGTATTGCATGGCTTTCTTCTCGTACCAGGCGAGTGACGGGCCGATATGGCGTTCTGCGACCATTCTTAAAGGTACCTTTCGGCGTGTTCCCTGCACTTTTTCTGCAGCCGGGATCTTCCGTGCCGCGCGCACAACCCGCATGTCCAGGTACGGCATGGAGAGGTAGGTGCCGTGAAGGGCAGCGATCGACTGGTCGCGCACAGCCTGCTGTTCAAGGCCGGCAAAGTCGCGGGAGAGGTCTTCTTCAAGGGTTTTTGTATCAAGATACCGGGAATATCCCCCGAAGATCTCATCTGCGGCCTGCCCGGTGAGAATGCGGTGGTAGCCGTGTTCGCCGGCCCAGCGCGTGATAAAGTACTGGGTGAGAGCGATACCGGTATTGACGGGGTCTTTCCGGGGAATTGTTCCTATGACCAGCGGCAGCACATCTGCGATCTCCTTTGAGGTAATCTCAACGTATATGCAGGAAAGATTGAGCATATCGGCGGCATGCTTTGCCTGCCGGAGATCATGGGATCCCGCGAGCCCGACTGCCAGGCATTCCCGCCCGGCAAGATGGGCAACGAGAGTTGAGTCCACACCGCCGGAAAGTGCAGTTACTCCTTCATCGCTGCGCAGTCCAACGGCAGTGATGATCGCTTCTTCAAGCGGCAGATCCGGCCCTTCAGGTACGATCTCTCCGGTTATCCCGTTCTCACAGGAGAGTGTACCTTTCGGGCAGTTCCCCTGTATCACCCCGAAATGGTCCCGGGCACGACACCCGTTTCCTGATAGAAAGAACTCCCCGCCAAACCTGAGAATGTCTCCGGGCCGCTCACAGAGGATTGCCTCTATATCAGGCCGGGTAAGGCGTGCCCCATCGAGTTCAATCCATCCCGTCAGTTCAAGTCCCTTCATCGTAAGCTCATCATTATATGAGAGTTCACCTTCATGAGCTCTTGTGCTCAGGCAGACTGGTTTTGACGATGACCAGGTTTTCCCTTTATGCACACTCATAGGATGGTGTGCTGGTAACAGGTGCCCGATTCATTCTTATCACATTTTTTACGGGGATATCAAAAATCTTAAGTAGGAATCTCCCGTCTGTACGTAACGGGTGTGATAAAAAGTGCAGGCTTCGATTGTAGCCCTTGTCGCTGCGCTGGCAGGGATAATCATTCAGAAAATGGGGAATTCCAATTTTTTTTCGATTCTTGGTGATGCCTTCATCATGGGTGCATTTATCATTGCCATTACCGCGTTCCTTCTCTTCCTTAAAGTGCGGGTCATGGGGCCGGGTGTGGATGAGCTTGCAGGATACAGCCGTTAAAATCCGGTAGTACCCTGTTTTGTAATCTTTTTTTTGCATTTTTACCTGCATATCCACGTACGAGATCCAGGTACCTCCTGCACGCATGGTATGCGATTCCTTTTTGCGTTATGCGATGAATATTATACCGCGCGAGGGTAGCCGAGCTCGGCCAACGGCGCTGGACTTAAGACCTCGTCGTGACAATCAGTATTAGAGTATATTTGCGAGGGTAGGAAAGCCCGGCCAACTCCGATGGACTTAAGATCCATTCCTGCAGAGGTTCATGCGTTCGAATCGCATCCCTCGCATTTTTTTTGGTTTTTCATACACCCATCAGACCCGGTCGTTCTCACGAAATACCCGGCCTCCGAAAAAAAAAGAAAATAGAGACAAATTTTTCCTTTGTTTACCACTCTGCAGCAGTGAGTGCCTGGACAATTGCATCCCCGAATGCAGCCGATGCAGACGGACCGTTTGCCGTAATAATCCGTCCGTCTCTGACAACCGGTGCGTTCGTGATTACCGCTCCCCCGATCTTCATTTCCTTAAACGATGCTGGACTTTCATAATAGGTGGCTTTTTTCCCTTTCAGGATGCCTGCACGGGCAAGCACTGCCGGTGCAAGGCATATTGCAGCAACAACCTTTCCGGACTGGTGGAAAAATTTTACCAGTTCTCTGAGCAGTTCATCTCCCCAGAGATGGACCTGGGAGCCGGCTCCCCCGACAATAACCAGACCCTCATAGTGTTTAGGATCGATCTCTTCAAAAGAAAGTGTTGCAGTTGTCTTGGCCCCCAGCATTCCTGTACAAACCCCGCGACGCGTGGATGCGATATCGAATCCGATACCAGCCTTTCGGAATGCAGCAACCGGTTCGGCCAGTTCCTCATCTCTGAATTTTTCCGGTGCAACCGTGATAAGCACTTTCATAGTGTTCGGAATAACTTCTGTTGATATAAGGGTTTTTGCTCCGGGTGACAAGCATTACTGCCTGCGGGGTACAAAATCAGGAAAATCTGATCATTTCGCACAGAAATTTACGTACCGCTCTCCCTTTGGTATTAAAAAAACACTTCCTGTGGTGGAAAAAGCACACTGATATGAACAGTCGGTTTTACCGGTAAAGAAGGCGCGAACCGGTTCATAGGTTTCTTTTACTCTCCTTTGAGTTTGACGATCTCCGTCACTCTTCCGACACGGCCATCGCTGAGCCGCACTTTTATACCGTGGGGGTGGGTTTCTGAATTGGTTAATATCTCTGAAACGATCCCCCGGGTCAGCTTTCCGCTGCGCTGATCTTCTTTCTGGACAATATCAACCGTACATCCGGGCTGGATGGCCCTGCGGTTTCTTCCTTCATTCAGGTTTGGGACTGTCATAGTGAGTAATCCGTTTTTTGATAAGGGTACTTCTTCGGATCCTGAATGCTTTTATTAAAAAATCATGGGGGGGATACGGGCACAGTATACGTACCCCGGTTACTCTCAAGCGCCCCCTTCATTACCGTCCAGCCGTTATTCCCGCCAAACATCAGGATATTGATCTTTGCCTCATATTCATTGAACTGCGGTTCAAAGATCTTCCAGCTGTTCTTTCCCTGCAGGGTGGATATGATGCTGACCGATGCATTCATAGGGGCCTCGTAATCTGCATATACCGGAACAAGGTACTCATAGCACAGGGGATCTCCACCCGTCCCGGTGTTTTTGTCAGGGCAATCCAGTTTCTGCATCTCCTGCACCGGGCGGAACATAACTCCCTGTTCAACGGGTGATACGGTATTTATCGCTTCGTTTGAAACCGTGTTGATTGAGAGCCGGATGATAAATGGATGGGTAGGGCTGGTCTCCTTGGGAGGTATAATGGTCGGTGTGGTGATCTTTGCAAGGGTTGCTTTTCCGGTATCAAACAGGGTAACTTTCCATTCAGCGGGGAGGCCGTCAATTTCCTGTGCACTGTATTGTGCCACAATCGGGGAGTTTCCGGTACGGTCTGCAGGGACCGGGATGAAGAATGTTACATTGGAGAGTGGTGAATCTGTAGAGATCGTGCAACTGTAGTCATACGTGCTGGATAACGATGTGCGATAAGCAAGTTCCACAAATCCTGTGTAGGATACACTGGCAACAAATGTTACCATAAGAATGATGATTAATCCTGACGTGACGCTGATGATTCGATCCATTTTTTATCCCCCTGTCATGGTATATGCACCGGAGCATTTTTCAGATTCTTTTTTTTTTAAGTGCTCCTGCCAGAGCTCCTGTGTATGATGTATTGAGCTATCCGGATTGAATACCTGCCGCAGAATATTTCCTGCAAATAGTCTACAAAAAAGTCTGCGAAAAAACATGCAATGATCATCAGACCTTTATGGTTGTACGAAAAAGTGAGTACAAATGGCGCCACCTCCAACTCTCGTACTCCAGAATGTCATGTTACCCTCAGGGCGGGTAGCAGATCTCACGCTTGCTGCCGGGAAAGTATCCCATGTGGGTTCGTATAAAGGTGCAGCGGAATTGTGCGATTGCAGGGGCTGTTTTGTGCTCCCGGCCGCAGTTGATATGCACGTGCATATGCGGGGCGGTGTGCAATCGGCAAAAGAAGACTGGGCGAGTGGAAGTATGAGTGCGATTGCCGGTGGAGTTACAGTCGTTGTTGACCAGCCCAATACCATTCCTCCTATCACTGCTCCTCATGCATTTGCTGATCGCGTGCATGACGCAAGAAGCCACTCTTACTGCAATTTTGCTATCAACAGCGGAGTCACTCCGGATACACCCTTAGAATCCCTGTGGGATGCAGGTGCCATGGCATTCGGGGAGATCTTTCATGCCCCTTCCAGTTATGGCGATGCAATTGACGGCGTTGCTCTGGAGGCGGCACTGGGTCGTATTCAGAAACTGGGCGGGCTTGCAACCATCCATGCTGAACGTATCGGCCCCGCTCCTGATACCGACCTTATAACGCATGGTCTAGTCCGCTCTGCCCTGGGTGAAGCAGAAGCGGTCCGAACGGTACAGTTCCTGAATCGCAGTGAATGCCGGCTGCATTTCTGCCATATGAGTTCCGTCCGTTCTGTCGATGCAGTCGCGGGTTCGGTTGAGGTTACCCCCCATCACCTGTTCCTGTCGCAGGAGCAGTTCGACAAAAACGACACCTTCGGAAAAGTAAATCCCCCGCTCCGTACGGAAATGGAGCGAAAAGGGCTCTGGGAGCGATGGGGAAAGATCGATGTCATTGCGTCCGATCATGCACCTCACACGAGAGACGAAAAAGCCCGGGATTTCCCTGATGCACCTTCAGGTATTCCAGGTGTTGAAACCATGGTGCCCCTGCTGCTTGCACAGGTCATTGCCAAAAAGATCGATCTTGCATCTGTCATGGAAAAGACATCTTATGCCCCTGCCCGCCTGCTGGGAATTCCCCGTGCAGGATTTGAGGTGGGGGACCGGGCTGACTTTGCCATCTACGCAAAAAAGACAGGGCCGATTCAGGGCCAGTCGCTGCACAGCAGGTGCGGCTGGACACCCTTTGAAGGACAGAAAGCCATATTCCCCAACATGGTGGTGATGAACGGTTCGATCGCATATCTTGGAGGGGAATTCACCCGCCAGGAACCAACGTGGTTTGCGGGAAAAGGGTTCAACCCAAATCATTGACAAAAAATGGTTGACAGCATCACCATGCCATGTCGGGTTTTACCCTTTCCCCAAGTGCTAAATATCTTAAAACACGATGTATCTGATGCCGATACAGCGCAGCCATAGGTCCCCGGGTGATCGATTGACAAGCGTCTGGATATGATCCATGGGACAACCCGGTTGCGCGACAGGCATACGCCCGGCAAGGGTTTAAACACAGGTGAAGAACGGCAGCAACCACTGGTGATCCATGTGCGTTATTGCCGGGCAACATTCTTATTAGCAGTTTTCCTATGCCCGATATCGCGGATGCTCTTGTGGAAGAGCGCAACGGTACAATTATTTCTCTCGATGTTACTGCCGGAGCCAGGGCAGAACTCTTTCCTGCAGGATATAATGAATGGCGAAAAGCAATTGGCTGTCGGGTTACGGCACAGGCGCTTGAAGGAAAGGCCAACAAAGCCATTGTTGCCCTGATTGCTGAGTCTCTTGATCTGCCAGCATCATCGATCAGCATCCAGTCCGGTGCAACCTCCTCGCAGAAGCGTGTGCTTATCGCTGGTATTGCGAAGAACGATCTTCTTTTACGGCTCAATTCACCCGGTAAATAATTCTATTGCCTTTTTATCGTGCCCGGTTCATTTGAAATTTCCTTCATGTTATGGACATTATCGATCGTCCACCCCCCGGTTTTTCCGGTGTGTTTAAAGCATGCCCTTAAGTAATTTTACAGGATATATATAACATATACCTATGATCAGGCATTTCATCTATCGCATGATACATGGGGGTGCGTTTACGTGTATTCAACAGATACTACCAAGTACCTTATTCACATCAGCCTCGCAGCAGAGGGGGTGGTCGAGAAACCCGATGTAGTCGGTGCCATTTTCGGGCAGACTGAAGGGTTACTCGGCGAAGACCTTGACCTGCGGGATCTTCAGAGAACAGGACGTGTCGGACGAATTGATGTCCAGATAATGAGCAAAAAAGGCGAGACCAAGGGAGAGATTCTGATCTCTTCTTCTCTTGACCGTGCGGAAACGGCAATTCTTGCTGCATCGCTTGAGACAATCGACCGTGTTGGTCCCTGCGTAGCGCATGTGGTAGTCGAGTCCATTGAGGATATTCGTGTCTGCAAGCGAAAGAAGATAGTCGAGCGGGCGAAGGTGCTGCTTATCGAGCGGTTTGATGACGGTACCATTGACAGCGACGTATTGCTGGATGACGTCCGTGAGTGTCTTCGCATGGAAAAGATCGGTTCCATCGGGGAAGAGAAAGTGCCTGCTGGTCCCAATGTGCTGGAATCGGATGCGATCATAGTCGTTGAGGGCCGGGCAGATGTGTTGAACCTTCTTCGCTTCGGAATAAAAAATGCCGTAGCTGTGGAAGGAACCAATATCCCAAAGACCGTTGTTGAGCTCTGCGAGAAGAAGACGGCTACTGCCTTTTTCGATGGAGATCGCGGCGGTGAATTGATCCTGCGGGAGCTGTTACAGGTCGTTGACATTGATTTTGTCGCATTTTCGCCCAAGGGAAAGAGTGTCGAGGATATGACCAGAAAAGAGGTTATCAAGACCCTGCGCAACAAAGTCCCTGTCGAATACGTTCGTGACCAGTATTATGAAGATGCAGCTGAACTGCCTGCAGAACTCCGTATAACCCGGGGCAGTTCGGACGAGTCGGATTCTTCAGGAAAAAAGACCCGTCCTGCTCCTCCCTCAAAGCGTCCCTCTGACGGGACAAAAGGCCCTCTTACGCTCCGGGACCATATCGATGATGTTAAAGGCCACAGTCTTGCCCGGTTTCTTACCGATGATCTGACGGTGGTAAAAGAACTGCGCCCGGATGAAGTGGAAAAAGCGATTGAAACCCTTGATGGCACGGTCAGTGGTCTTGTTGTTGATCGCCCTGTGGACCAGAAACTGCTGGACCGGCTGGTCTGGAAAGGACTCTCCTATGTAGCGGCAAAAGACTTCAAGGGCGTTATAAAACGACCGCTTTCAATCCAGTTACTGAAAATGGGTATCTAATTTTATCCCCACGCAAATTTATTTATCCTGCATAAAACCATGTTACTGTCTGGAGTGGTAACATGCACAAAGAGGAACTGATCAATCTTCATAAGATGCTCTCAGAAGTCAAAGACTATTTTGAAGAGATCAATCCTGAACTGAAATTTTCCCAGTACACCTCGTTAAAGATTACGCCTTCCCAGCAGCACAAGAGCAAGATGGAGCACAAGTACGCGATATTTGTGCTGGGGACCGAGATTGCCAATGCCATGAAGGAAGTTGATTATTCCTCCTCAAGCCGGATATCAGCACGCATGAAGGAGCTTGCTGATAAGACTCTCAAAGAGATGGATGAGTCTTGATACCCTTTTTTGTGCCCTGCTGGTTATTTTAGTGTGGTTTATGGTTGAGTTCGTCTCCTTATATGCATCACTTTTTTTTGGTTTTTCTGCCGTGAAGATATGTTGAAATCCGATGAAAGCGGATGATCGTCCATGCAGTACTTCACGGATACCGAGAAATATATCGATCTTCAGGAAGTGAATACAGCAATCGAGACCGCATTTGCGGATCACGGGAGAGGAGTCGTCCAGATGCCCCCGAAAATGTACATAACTCTTCCCGACGGGGACTTCCGGTCCATGCCTGCATACCTTCCCTCTCTCTCTCTTGCCGGGGTAAAAATAGTCAATGTGCATCCCAATAACCCGGCACACGGCCTTCTTACGGTGATGGCCCTGACCGTGATTCTCGATATAGCAACGGGTATTCCTGTGGCAATTCTCAATGCAACAAAACTGACTGATATGCGCACCGGTGCGGCGGGTGCAGTTGCGGCGAAATACCTCGCTTCAAAAAAAGAGATCGTCCTGGGTCTGATCGGTACCGGGAGGCAGGCGGAAGCACAGTATCAGGCAATCTCACAGGAGCTTGATATTTATGAGATCAAATGCTGGAGCAGGAATTCCCTGCATGCAGAAAAATTTGCCCAGGCAGTTACCGGCCATGATAGCCGCAGCGTTCCTTTGGAAAAAGCGTGCGACTGTGATGTCCTTGTCACGACCACGCCTTCCCGCACACCCATTGTCAGAAGCGAGTGGGTGCAGGACGGAACCCACATCAATGCCATTGGCGCTGATGCGCCGGGGAAACAGGAACTCGATCCCCTCCTGCTCATGCGGGGACAAGTATTTGTCGACGATATGTCTCAGGCAGTTCACTCAGGAGAAGTGAATGTGCCCATCAGCCGGGGGATCTTCCATACGGAAGATATCGCAGGCACGCTGGGTGAAGTTGTTATAGGGATGAAGCAGCGCAGGAGTCCGGACCAGATTACCATCTTCGACTCCACGGGACTTGCCATTCAGGATCTGGCTATTGCAGCGATCGCAATGCGCAACGGACGGGCAATTGACCTTCCGTTTCCCTGAATCTCTTAAAAAAACAGGACGGTGGATCCCTACTCTTCAGGCTTTTTTGCGTGTTTCTTCCAGATCTGTTCCCGGTACACGGGTCCGCTGTTATAGGTACAGAATGGAATCAGGGTACCGTCAGGTGTTGCATAGTGTATACAGCACCGCTGGACCCGGTCGAGATCATAATTATACCGGTCCATGAAATGCATGGTGCCGATAAAGAGCGCGTTCCAGTGGAATTCCCTGAGAGCATCGAAGTTCTGCCCGATCAGTGTTTTTCCTATGATCTTCCAGAATTCGGCAGTGTTACGATTCTCTCCCCTCTGCACAGAATCGTGCATGCTTTTGACACCTTCCAGCAGCGCCTTGTATTTATTGATAGTGCCACCTTTTTTGATGGTCTCTGTCATCTGTTCGATCGATGCAAAGAAGCTCTCAACATCAACCATCCGGTTTACCGGTACGATCCCTGCCTCCTGGACGAATACGTAGGTGGCAGCACCGCAGTGGGGGTGGGCAGTGAAACGCACCTGTGGCTTACCGGTGTAGGCTTCCACCAGATCGGAGAACGGGAGCACACAGGGAATGGGATAAAAATCATCTTTTTTGATGATACCCTGTGTCTGCTCTTCAATATCAGCCAGGACTTCAGGTATGGTGATACGGGATTTCTTGATATCGTCATCACTTGCCGCACCGGTAAATGCTACCGGCTGGAAATTGATACCCCGGATAACCGATATGTTATCCACGGCAAATCTGATGATATCTCCAATCTCATGATCATTTTTACCCCGGATTATCGTAGGAACAAGAACGAGGCCAAGTTTCACCCTTTTTAAATTTTCTACCGCTTTCTGGTGAATTGCCAAAAAAGGGTTTGTTATTGGGGTGACCCCGTCGAAGTGCAGGTATACTGTGTTAAGTCCTGCGTCCTTGAGTTCCTGCGCATACTCCGGCTCCTTTGCAAGACGCACACCATTGGAAGCGATCTGCACCTGGGGAAAGCCAATCTCTTTTGCCTTCCTGATGATCTGTGACAGATCCTCTCTCATGGTAGGCTCGCCACCCGAAAACTGGACCGCGGGAGCAGGGACCGGTTTTTGATCCCTGAGAAGCGTTAACATCTTTATGATCTCATCAAAAGTCGGCTCGTAGACAAACCCGCAGGCCCGTGCGTTTGCAAAACAGAATTCGCAGTCCAGGTTGCAGCGGTTGGTGAGATCGATATTGGCCAGCAGCGTATGAGAGTGGTGGTTGTTGCAGAGCCCGCAGGATGAAGGGCAGTTTTCCGGAGGAGCGATATTCTGGGGATTTGATACCCCCGAACCTATGGCATCGTACTTTTCAAACCGGTGATACATTGCGGGATCTGCCCAGTAGAGATTCTTAAAATCCCCGTGCTCCCTGCACGTCCTTTCCAGCCAGATCTTTCCCTCCTCTTCTACGATCTCCGCATCAATTACCGTATTGCATGTAGGGCAAAGAGTTCGGGTCTTTTTTATCTTCATTCATTTCACCGGGTACTCACGTTTTTAATTATCCCGCTGTGAGTTACCTTAATGTTTTTATCTGCTCTTTATTAGAGGTATTGGAGTGCACCATTATTAGTATCGACTTCTTCATAATACCGTTGCTTTCTGCGATCTGGATCATGCTTCCTGCATATATCCCCAATCCAGCGGCTGCTCTTCTCGGGGGGGGCACTCCCATAGATTTCGGAAGAAATTATTCTGACGGGCACAGGATATTTGGGGATGGCAAAACGTTCCGTGGCCTGTTTCTCGGGGTACTCGCCGGTATACTCACCGGCATACTCCTTATCTGGCTCTCGTCAACATTTGTCCTGACATCCCTTCCCCAGCACACCCTTGCATCGGTATCGCTCCTTGCGCTTGGAGCCCTGCTCGGGGATCTTGGGAAGAGTTTTCTCAAGCGCAGGATGGGGAAAGTGAGGGGTGAAAAGTGGCCGGTCGCAGACCAGCTCGATCTGGTCGTCGGGGCATTTATCTTACTGCTCCTGTTCGATCCCGTGTGGCTCTTTGCCTATCTTACCCTTCCCATCCTGATCATTATCCTGATCCTCACGGTTGTCCTTCACCGGGCGGTTAATATCATTGGTTATATGTTGGGCATCAAGGAGGTTCCATGGTGAACGCTATTGCAGCACTGCTTATCCAATACAAGGCAATTGAAACAGGTGACTTTACTCTGGCATCCGGTGCAAAAAGCACGTACTATATTGATGTGAAAACGGCAGTTACCCATCCAGATCTGCTCAATGCCATTGCAAAACTCGTTGCCCAGTCTCATGCATTCGATGTTGTGGCAGGAGTAGCAGTCGGGGGAGTCCCTCTTGCGGTTGCAACGGCACTTGCTGCAAAAAAACCCTATGCGATCATCCGCGCAGCCGAGAAAAGCCATGGGAAGAAAGAGATGATCATAGGCAATGTCCGGAACAAGCGGGTCCTCCTTATTGAAGATGTTACTACATCGGGTGGATCCGCGCTGTACGGGATCGAAACCCTTCGCACTGCCGGGGCGCAGGCGGATCGTGTCGTTACGGTAGTGGACCGGGAGCAGGGTGCAGAAGCGCTGCTCAGCAAACAGGGCATAGAGTTCCTGCCTCTCGTCAGAGTGAGTGAACTGCTAAAACAGAAGTAATTTTTACGGCCAGCGTACATTAGAGATGGATATGAAGATCCTTGTTGTGGGCGGGGGAGGAAGGGAGCATGCAATAGCTGCTGCACTCGCCCGCAACCGAAAAACAGTAATCTTTTCCGTGATGGCAAAGAATAATCCGGGAATAGCAAAACTTGCTCAAAAGATCCTGCTCTGCAAGGAAACGGACGTTCCCCGTATTGTCGCCTTTGCCCGGGAGAACGGTATCGAATATGCCTTTATAGGTCCCGAATCTCCGCTTGAAGCGGGGATTGTCGACGCATTGGAATCAGTGAATATTCCCTGTGTCGGACCAACCAAAGCCGCTGCACGCATTGAGACCGATAAAGGGTTTTGTCGCAGGCTGATGGAGGAGCATCAGATCGAGGGATGCCCGAAGTACCGTCTCTGCCAGAACAGTGCTGAAGCGATCACGTTCATCCAAGAGCACGAGGGTGATCTGGTAATAAAACCGACAGGCCTCACCGGGGGAAAAGGGGTCAAGATTATGGGCGAGCAGGTGGATCGGGCAGGTGCGATCGCCTACGCAGCAACGATTAACGGCAGTATCATTCTCGAAGAGCGCCTTATCGGTGAAGAGTTCACCCTTCAGGCCTTTGTCGATGGCACTCATCTTATTCCCATGCCCCTTGTCCAGGATCACAAGCGGGCATTTGACGGCGACACCGGGCCAAACACAGGAGGCATGGGTTCGTATACCATGCCTGACCATATGCTCCCCTTTGTCATGAAAACAGAGTACTCCCGTGCGTTTGGGATAATGCAGGCGACTATTGATGCCCTGGCGAGGGCCGGACACCCCTATAAGGGAATTCTCTATGGCCAGTTTATGAATACTGCCCATGGTCCGAAAGTCATAGAGTTCAATGCCCGGTTCGGCGATCCCGAAGCAATGAATGTTCTGTCGCTGCTCACCTCTGACCTTGCGGAAATTATGGTGAAAATCATAAGCGGGACACTCACCTCAGCTCACGTCACGTTTGAAAAGAAAGCTACGGTCTGCAAATACCTGGTACCGGAAGGTTATCCCGATGCTCCCCATGCCGGGGATCCGATTCATGTGGAGGGTACCCACAGGGCGATCACCTATTATGCAAATGTTGAAGAGCAGAACGGTTCGCTCATCACGCTGACATCCCGCACCCTTGCATTTGTTGGAATGGGCGATACGCTGGAAGCCGCTGAACGCATTGCAGAGCATGCAGCTGGATCAGTCAGGGGTTCCGTGCGATACCGGAAAGATATCGGTACTGAGAAGTTACTGAGCCAGCGTATCGCGCACATGAAGGAGTTACGATGAATAAGGATTTTCTTTCAATTCTGGATATCAGCAAAACCGAGCTGGAACAGATTCTCTCTGAAGCTAAACATCTCAAGGCGCTGAAGAACCAGGGGGTAGTTCACGATTTACTGCGGGGAAAAAGCCTCGCCATGATCTTTGAGAAGTCATCGACTCGTACCCATATTTCATTTGAAGTTGGTATGAATGAGCTGGGTGGCCATGCCCTGTTTTTGAATGCCCGGGATATGCAGATATGGCGGGGTGAAGAGATCCGGGATACTGCCCGGGCAGCATCCCGCTATGTATCCGGCATCATGATCCGGGCCTATAAACACAGCACGATCGAAGAATTTGCCCGGTTTGCCACAATACCGGTCATCAACGGTCTCTCCGATCTCGAACACCCCTGCCAGTTACTTGCCGATATCATGACCATGCAGGAGCATTTCGGGTCAACAAACGAGCTAAAGGTGGCATGGGTTGGCGATGGTAATAATGTCTGTAATTCACTGATCCTCTCTACCGTCCTTACCGGGTATTCCGTGACCGTGGCAACCCCTCACGGATATGAATCCTCAGAAGAGATCGTGAAAAAGGCACGCTCACTTGGCGGGAAAGTATCCCTGCTCAAAAGTCCTGAGCAGGCGGTTAAGGATGCCCATGTCATTGTTACGGATACCTGGGTGTCCATGGGCGATGATGCGGAAAGGGATGAGCGCCTGAAGACCTTCTCGGGTTATACGGTTGATGCAGATCTTATGCGGCACGCGTCTCCGGATGCACGGGTACTCCACTGTCTTCCAGCACACCGTGGCGAGGAGATCGCCGATGAAGTGATGGAAGGCGGCCAGAGTCTTGTCTGGGATGAGGCAGAAAACCGGCTGCATGCCCAGAAAGCCTTACTCGTGCGACTGCTGAAAAAATAAAAAAAAGTATTTTTATCTTGTTACTTATTGGTAACGAATTTATTCAGTTCATCACGCAAATAGACCTCAACATTCTGCATGACTTCAAGTTTACCCCGGAATGCGAGGAGATCCCGCTCATCCCCTTCCATATTGGCAAATTTGATCTTCTCCCTCCTATCTACAACTTCCACTTCGAATTTGTTCGTGATATCGAAAATGATCTTCTGGGGAACTCCGGGGGGGATGACAATATCGAATAACTGCTCTTCATCGGTCATGGTATATCACACATTCACTTTCCTATTTTGATCCGCCGGCTCATAATACATGGGCCCCCGCGCACGCCCCCAATCGGGTTTTTTGGCTTTCCCAGCGAGTTCATGCAACGGCCCATCAGTGCCGCGCCCCGTGCAAGTCCGTCATCCACAAAGACAAGATGATCCTGGGGATCGTCAAAGAGATTACGTTGGGCTATCCCTTCAAGGATATATTCCGGTTTTCTTCCGGATATCGCTGCACGACCGGTGAATCCAATCGAGGAATTCCTGGGAACGAGTTTTTGTTCTACTGCCACATCCACCAGGCGCAGGGCCATTCTGGCGCAGACCCGGTCAATGACTTCGTTAAGCATTGCCAGATTATGTTTTTCATGGATCTCTTTCCCGATTTCCATCAGTTTGTCGAGATCGCTGCTGTTCTCTCCGCAGTCACAGCCAATCATTGCAATGCCGGATTCAATGGCCAGTCTGGCATTGACCGGCACCCTGCCGAACCGGTCGCGTTCCGCAGGGACAATCCGGATATCGATATGTTCATGACAACGGTCAACAAAACCGTCAATAACCCTGCGGTTTCCCCCGCCAAACAGCCCCCCGGAAACGCTGTGCTCACCAAAAATGTCAAGGGCTGTTCCGGTACGCTGCTGCACAAGACCGGTTCCCCGGACTATCGCATCGGGAATCGCACCGGCAAGCCCGCAGAAGTTCCCCACGGTTTTTGCAAACGGGTTGAGATCATCCGGGCCTACATCACTGGTGATCCTGCCATCAAGGGTTGTACCGAAGTCGACCGATACGCAGGGATTGCGGAAATCAACCGGTGTCCATTTTGCCCCCTCTTTAATCCCCGCCATAGCCAGTTCACCCTCCATCTCGTTTGCAACCATCTCAACACCGGTAGATCCCACCGGGGGAATGACACCCGCAACCGCACCCACAAATACAACCTTATCAGCAAAACTGAACGGCTGGAGTTTCTGGGGCTGATTCTCTTTGGACATGGGCGGAGTCATCTTGCGGGGCGGGACTCCCGCGTTAAGACAGCCGTTTGCAAGTGCAATGACAAAATCGCCGATCTGATCCGGTGACTCCATCTCGGCAACTACCCCGGTACTCCGGACAACGAAATCCAGTTCTTTAACAACATCGAGGTGGGCATCTTTGTGGCACTTGAGCAGGGTATCCCGGACCAGTTCAGTAACCGCTTCGCGGGTGAGTTCAGTCCCGTCGAGAGTGGCACCGAATACGGTCTCTCCGGGTCTCGGAGGACGGATGTCACGGCTCATGCTCACGGTTTTATTGATCACGTATGACATGCCGGTTTCAAGACTGACTCCTGTCAGGATGCATTTCGTTGTTGTGTTTCCCATCTCAACGGAAGCCACAATAAAATACGGCTTGTTCTTGTATTCAGGGAACTGCATCCCTGCACCATGGGTTATTGATGGGGGAGGTGGGCTTTCCACAATATGGGGGTTTTGTCGTATGAAGCGGGAAAAAAAACTGGCGCACATGTTGATCGAGTCTTTCAATGTGTCAATCCTTATAATTTTCTATTTTGTTACCGATTACCGCCGGCGGAAACTGGATACAATGATTAACGGTACCTGGTTATTGATCTCCTGAAAACCCATAGCGATTCACTCCGGAAAGGGTACATTTTTTTAAAAACGGCATTCCGGGGACTATCGCAATATCAGGGGTATGGCTGGTAGATGGGTGCGGGAGTCCGATTGCGCGAAGGGCCCTCAGGAGTGACAACTTGAATCTCTTTTGAGATTTCAACAGAGCTAAAAAGCAAAAAATTGTTATTTTTTTGAGACGGGGTTCTTTCTTGTTTTTCTGGCATGGACCATGCGTGCCTGGATGCCAAAATACTGGGAGACCCCAATCGCATGGCACTGGTCAAGGGATGAACTGTCAAATGATACCATATCCTCAGAATAGATGGCATCCGGAGAACTGCGCCCGAGCACACGTACCGCTCCTTTGTAGATCTCGAGATCCACCATACCATTCACTCGTTCCTGCGTGGTATCAATAAATGCGTTCAGTGCTGCGTATAATGGCTCGTAGACCAGTCCTTTGTAGGCGAGCTCCGACCATTTGTCATCCACCGTGCGCTTGAATACCAGTTCCTGCCTCGTGAGAACAAGAGCTTCAAGATCCCGGTGAGCCGTAAGAATAACGGTTGCCGCCGGGTGCTCGTAATTTTCCCGGGCTTTTATACCGAGGATGCGATCCTCGATCATGTCATTGCGGCCGACCCCGTGCTTTCCTGCAAGAACATTCAACTGCTGGATCAGATCATATCCCTGCATTTTTTTGCCGTTGACAGCAACCGGAATACCGGCCTTGAACTCCAGGGTTATTTTCTCTGGTTTTGCCGGCGCTTTTTCAGGAGATACCGTCCAGAGATAGATCTCTTCAGGGGGATGATATGCGGGATCTTCTAACTTTCCGCCTTCGATACTCCGGCTCCAGCAGTTCTCATCCATACTCCACGGCTTGTCCTTTTTTACCGGCACCGGGATCTTATGCTTTTTTGCGTAATCGATCTCCCAGTCACGGGTAAGGTTGAGTTCGCGAATGGGAGCTACGACTTCGAGTCCTGCACTGCGGATGATAAAATCGAACCTGAGCTGGTCATTGCCTTTACCGGTGCATCCATGCCCGATTGCTGTGGCACCTTCTTTCCTGGCAATCTTTACAACTTCCTCTGCGATCAGGGGGCGGGCAAGGGAGGTTCCCATGGGGTAACCCTCATATGAGCCATTTGCCCGAATCGCCGGGAAGATATGATTTTTCACAAATGCCTGCCGGGCATCAATGGTATAGTGCTTATCCGCGAATTTTTTCCCTTTTTGTGTGGCGACATCAATCTCTTCATCCCGCTGCCCGACATTCACGGCTACGGTGATGACACGATCGTAATCATATCGTTCTTTTAAAAGGGGGATGCAGATGGAGGTGTCAAGCCCTCCGGAATACGCAAGGACAATAGTACCTTTTCCCATGGTCAACCTCTCGTTAAATACTGGAATACCTATTTGCGGTTTCAGCATATATTTTCAGGGGGACTCTTGAGATCCATTCTTGATGTATAGTTGTTTTTTTAGGAATAACGAAAAAAGGTTGTTCAGGTTTTTTCCTGAACCAATGTATCGTTGTGGAATTAGGCGGTTACAATAATCTTTGCAAGTTCCTGGGGTTGGAAGGGACCTGTTGTGTAATCGTATGCGCCTACTTTATCAAACGTGACTTCGAGAGTCTTTCCGTACGGGATATCTACGTATTCCGTGCTGCCAAAGTACTTCTGCGTCTGGGAATCGATTGCCTGTACGCTGTGGGGCTTAAGGTCATCCATATTCGCCCAGATAACTTTCGTACCTACCTTGACATAGGTTGTTGAACCGGGGATAATGTTCAGATCTCTGGTAAATGTTATGACATACGTTGGTACTGGGGTTGGCGTTGCAGTTGGTGTTGCGGTCACATTTGCAGTCTTGTTAACAACAACAACTACAACTTCCTTTGTCGGTACCGGGGTTGGAGGAACAGTTACAACCGGAGTAGGAACTGCGGTAGGAACCGGGGTGGCTACAGGTGCTGCAGGCTGGGATGTGCATCCCGCGAGCAGGATCCCGATGAACAGGATCGCAAGAACAACAAGAAGTTTCTTCATGCATCTTTTTTTGTTATTTCGCTATTTAAGGATATTCAATTATTATGCATCACTACCGCAATGAACAAGTTATGATCTATCGTTCCGGTGCTCTGCATAATACTCTGAAAAAAGGAAATATCGGGGGTTTTATGACGATCTCACTTCAGATAATGGCTGATTGGTTCAAGTGTCATCTTCTCGCGCTTGATCGCATCAATGGCAAGTGCAGCCGCACGCGCCGCCTGCAGGGTGGTAATATAGGGTATTGAGTAGTCCACTGCCGCACGCATGATCTGGTAATGATCCTGCCGTGACTGGCGGTCCTGCGGGGTGTTGATGATGAGGCGTATCTCCCCGTGCCGCATCATATCCAGCACATTGGGTGATCCTTCCTGGATTTTTCTTACCAGATGCGCTTCTACTCCTGCTTCGTGAAGGTAATCGACAGTACCTTCTGTCCCATACAGGGTGAGACCGAGATCGCGCAGCTGCCGCGCGATCGGTATGGCCTCGTCTTTCTGCTCGATATTTACCGAAATGAATACATTGCCTTTCCGGGGGAGCTCATTGTCGGCGGATATGCAGGCTTTGTAAAATGCGAGACCGAAGTCATAGTCTATTCCCATCACTTCGCCTGTACTCTTCATTTCAGGACCGAGAACCGTGTCGACTCCCGCGAGTTTGTTGAACGGGAGCAGTACTTCTTTGACTGCGACATGCTTGATCTCCCGTTCTTTATGGCCAAGATCCCGCAGCTTCCTGCCAACCATGACTTTTGCTGCAATTTTTGCTACGGCAAGTCCGGTAGCCTTTGAGACAAATGGCACGGTGCGGCTTGCACGCGGGTTTGCCTCGAGAATGTAGACCACGTTGTCTTTTACCGCAAGCTGGAGATTAACGAGCCCAATCACCCCAAGACCCAGGGCAATCTTCCGGGTGTAATCGCGCACCGTGTCGAGCACCGATGCCGGGAGAGACTGCGTAGGGATTACACAAGCTGAATCCCCGGAATGGATCCCGGCCTGCTCAATGTGCTCCATAATGCCTCCAATGAGCACATCTTCCCCATCGCAGACAGCGTCAACATCGAGCTCGATGGCGTTCTGGAGGTAGGAATCGATGAGTACCGGGTGGGTCTTTGCAACCCGGACTGCCTCTTTGATATAGGTTTCAAACTCGACCAGGTTATGAGCGATCTCCATAGCCCGCCCCCCAAGAACGAACGAGGGACGGACCAGTACTG
The DNA here is from genome assembly GCA_025350045.1 of Methanomicrobiales archaeon. Classification (GTDB taxonomy): domain Archaea; phylum Halobacteriota; class Methanomicrobia; order Methanomicrobiales; family Methanospirillaceae; genus Methanoregula. Next base: position 25,713 of record JANXYM010000075.1, read on the forward strand.
GAAAACCGATCTTCTCTGCGATCTCCCGGGCTTCTGCTTCGGAGTATGCCGAACCGTTTGCCGGGCTGGGGATCTTGAGCTTATCCAGAAGCACACTGAACCGGTCGCGATCCTCGGCAATATTCATTGCATCCGGGGTAGTACCCAAAATTTTTGTCGAAAGACCAAGACGTTGGATCTCCTGTTCAATGGGCATGGCAAGGTTGACGGCATTCTGCCCCCCGAACTGTACCATTACGCCATAATAATTGTCTTTTCTGAGGATGTTGACGACATCCTCGAGCTGCATCGGCTCAAAGAAGAGCCGGTCAGAAGTGTCAAAATCCGTAGAGACCGTCTCGGGATTATTGTTGACGATATGGACTTCCACCCCTTCTTCCCTGAGGGACTGGACTGCGTGCACGGTGCAATAATCGAACTCGATACCCTGGCCGATCCGGATTGGTCCGGAACCAAGAATGAGTACTTTCTGTCGATCACTGGGAATGATCTCACATTCTCCCCCATGGGTTGAGTAAAAATACGGCGTGCTTGCCGGAAACTCGGCAGCGCAGGTGTCCACCATCTTGTATGATGGCAGACCTGAGATGGTATCTAACAGCTCCCCACTCTTACCGGTAATCTTCGCAATTTCTGCATTCGAAAATCCGAGATTTTTCGCAGCAAGGATATCTGCCGGATCGCTGTAGGTTGCGAGATGTTTTTCACAGTCGACAATATTTTTTATCTTCTCCAAAAAGAACGGAATGATTGATGTGAGCTGTGCGATCTCTTGGAGGGTAAATCCCAGGCGGAAGGCATCGAAGAGGCAGTGGAATCGCTCATCGGTTGGGCGCGACAGTATCATGCGCACCTCGCTGGGGCTGGTATGGCTGAGCACATCGGTATCCAGCGACCGCTTCGCCTTCATGAACGCTTCTTCCAGCGTGCGCCCGATAGCCATCACTTCTCCCGTGCTCTTCATGGATGTGCCAAGTGTCCGGTCAGCTCCCTTGAACTTGTCAAATGGCCAGCGGGGTACTTTAACGACAATATAATCGATCGTTGGCTCAAAAGAAGCCGGAGTGCAGCCGGTCACAGTGTTCATGATCTCGTCGAGCCGCAGACCGATGGCGATCTTTGCTGCCACCCGGGCAATCGGGTAGCCGGTTGCCTTTGATGCAAGGGCTGAGGAACGTGAGACACGCGGGTTTACTTCAATGACCCTGTAGTCGCCTTCCCAGAACGCGAACTGGACATTACAGCCTCCCTGCACATCCAGCGCCCGGATGATATGGATTGCTGCGCTCCGCATCATCTGGAACTCGTCATCACGCAGGGTAAGGATCGGAGCAACAACGACACTTTCACCGGTATGGATTCCCATGGGATCTACGTTTTCCATACCGCAGACGATAATGCAGGTATCTGCAGCATCACGCATAACCTCGAACTCGATCTCTTTCCAGCCCATCACGCTCTCTTCAATGAGTACCTGGTGAATGCGGGAACGGGAGAGCCCGAGTTCAACGATCCGGATCATCTCTTCACGGGTGCGGGCAATGCCTCCGCCCGCTCCGCCAAGAGTATATGCCGGCCGGACTACTGCCGGAAGACCTATCGTCGTGATGGCATCCTCAATCTGGGAGAGGGAGTTGAGTACCATACTTTTTGGTACCGGCTCTCCGATGCTGATCATGAGATCGCGGAATTTCTGGCGATCCTCGCCTTTGTAGATCGCTTCAAGCGGGGTTCCGAGAATTTCCACACCCTTGAGTGCACCCATTTCTGCGAGTTCTACGGTCAGGTTCAGTCCCGTCTGTCCGCCCATTCCGGAAAGGATTCCGTCCGGCTTTTCTTTCTCGATAATCTTTGCAATAATATCTGCCCGGAGCGGCTCGATGTAGATCTCATCGGCCATATCCGGGTCGGTCATGATCGTTGCCGGGTTGGAGTTGACCAGCACTACCTTGACGCCCTCTTCCCGCAATGCCCGGCAAGCCTGGGATCCCGAGAAGTCGAACTCCGCTGCCTGGCCGATCTGGATGGGTCCTGATCCGATCAGGAGCACCTTTTTGATATCTGAACGCTTGGGCATCAGGCAATCCTCCGGTACAGGGCGTCAAAGAAATGCGCTTCGGTATCCCGCGGTCCGCCATGAGCCTCCGGGTGGAACTGGACCGTGGTCAGTTTGAGATCTTTATTCTCGAATCCCTCGACAGTCCTATCGTTGACATTGGTATAGGTGACCCGGCACCCTTCGGGGAGCGAGTCTTCATCGACAGCAAACCCGTGGTTCTGGGTGGTAATAAAAATGCGGCCATCTTTAAATCTGACCGGCTGGTTTGCCCCGCGGTGACCGAACTTGAGCTTGTAGGTATCGCCACCTATGGCGAGTGCTGAGACCTGGTTGCCCATGCAGATCCCAAAGATGGGGAGTTGCCCGAGCAGTTCCCGGATACACCGGATGGCCTGCACAGCCTGCTTGGGGTCTCCGGGCCCGTTGCTCACAAAGAGGGCATCCGGTTTACAGGAAAGGATCTGTTCCGGGGTACTATCGTGGGGGAACACGTAAAGATCACCCCCGCGCTTTGCGAGACTGGTGATCATGTTCTTTTTGATGCCGAGATCAATGACGGCGATGCGTTTTCCTTTTCCTTCAACACGGTACGGCTGTTTGCAGGAGACTTCGGGTATGGGGGTGATGTCGGTGATCTGGGGGGTTTGTTTGGCAAGGTTTACCGCATAGTCCCCGTCATCGCTTCCCACAACGAGTGCAGCCCGCATGGTTCCGTGGACGCGGGTTTTGATAGTGAGGGCGCGGGTGTCAACCCCGCTCATGCCGAGAAGGCGGTTCTCTTCAAAATAGGATCTGATGGACGGGCTGGCGGCGGGTTTTTCGCAGATCTCTTTTACAATGCATCCAAGAGCGCAGACTTTTTCATTCTGGAAATTTTGCGTATCTACGCCATAATTCCCGATTTGCGGGAAGGTGAACATGAGGATCTGGCCAAAATAGCTTGGATCCGTAAGGGATTCCATGTACCCTGTCATCTGCGTATTGAATACGAGCTCTCCCGAACACTCACCTTCAACACCAAATCCTTTCCCGATATAAAATTGCCCGTCTTCGAGACCCAGAACCGCCTTCATGATTTCCATATATTATGCACCTTAATAGTTATTAACGATAGTGCAGGTGACAGTCGTGTATAACGACAGGATGGTTTTCCCTAGGTAGACAGACCTGGAAACAACATGATGCAGTGCCTTTCGTCTCCTCTTTTAATTGTGTTACCGGATAAATGTCATTACGGATACAGATAAAAAGAATGAGTGTCGATATTCACATGTCGTAAAAAACACATGTCGAAAAAGACGAGGTGAACGAATATGGGAACATTTGGAAGAAAGATTGTTGATACTGATGTTGCAGAGCTTGTCAAGCTCCTCAACAAGGCATTTTCCGATGAATGGCTCGCGTACTATCAGTACTGGATTGGTTCAAAAATCGTTCGAGGCCCCAACAAGGAGGCTGTTATAGCCGAACTTACCCTCCACGCTACAGAAGAACTGGGGCATGCAGTCCTGCTTACCACGCGGATTATCCAGCTCGGTGGAACCCCGGTTATCGACCCCCAGCAATGGTTCAAGCTTACCAATTGCGGGTACGATGCTCCTGAAGATCCTTTTATCGTCAAGGTCCTCGAACAGAACATCAAGGGCGAACAGTGTGCCATCAAGTCGTACAACAGCCTGCTCAAGAAGACCCGGGACAAGGATCCGGTTACGTACAACATCGTGCTGGGCATTCTCCAGATGGAAGTAGAGCATGAAGAAGATCTTCAGGCACTGCTTGAAGATGTCAATATCATTATGAAAAACAAATAATTTTTCACTCTTTTTTAGGCGATATTGTGTGAGTTATCCATTAACCCGATGTGAGATCATCTGTTTTATTTTCTTCAATCCGTCTTTTCCTGATATAAAATCCTTTTCTGTTTCAATGATTATGAATCAGATATCTGTCGATGTTTGGAATCCCCCATCCTCACGCTTAAATACTACTCCTCGCAATTTCCCTGTAGTGAGCGGAGTATACTTATGGGCATTGAACACGTAAACGGGAAAAAGAAAGGCAAGGTCATGCTCTATGCGCTGAGCACCTGTGGCTGGTGCGCCAAGACCAAGGAACTCCTGCGGGAGCTGGGTATCGAATTCGATTATGCGTATGTCGACCTCCTTGAAGGAAACGAGCAGGACACCGCGATGGATAATGTTGAACGATTTAACCCGGCAGGATCGTTTCCTACCCTTGTTATCGATGACAGGAAGGGGATTGTCGGATTCAAAGAGCAGGAAATACGGGAGGTATTCCGGTAAATGGCGCTTGTCGAGATAAGGCCCGGGGATGTGGTAGCAACCTACCAGATCCTGAACAAAGAGGCAGAAGGCGGGGGCTACCATCTGAATCCGGATGCGGAGTTCACAAAAAATCTTGTTGCCGGCCTCATGAAGAATGAGCAGCGCTACGGCTACCGTGCCTGCCCGTGCCGGCTTGCATCCGGAAAAAAAGAGCAGGATCTCGATATCATCTGTCCCTGCGATTATCGTGACCCGGATCTCGATGATTTCGGAGCCTGCTATTGTGCCCTTTATGTCAGCGATGAGGTTGTGTCCGGTAAAACCGGTGTAGCCCCCGTCCCAGAACGCCGCCCGGCACGTTCTGCACGGGGTAAAACTGCTGTTGTACAAACGATCTCCCTGTCCTCGTCACCCATTGCGGCTCTTCCCTTTCCGGTATGGCGCTGTAAAGTATGCGGCTATCTCTGTGCGCGGGATCAACCACCGGGGATCTGCCCGATCTGCAAGGTGACCAAAGAGCGGTTTGAACGATTCATATAATTTTTTCATGATCCCTTATCACAACTTAGGTCATTTTCCGCTGTCATTTTCCCAATCCTGATATAATGCAAAAGCCAGATAGTACGGGTATGGCCGGCCCCATACAAATCGAGATTATTGGTCTGAACGATTCCGAATGCTGCCCGTTTCCCTGTGATGAGAACCGGACCTGCGGGCTTTCCGATTGTTATCCAACCGGCAAACTCACAGCCGCATTCGATGCACTGGCAGCAGAGCTGAAAAAAGAATACGGTGGTCGGGTGGATCTCAAACTTACCCTTCTTGATGATGGTGTACCGGATTATGTGAAGAAAATAATCGAAACAGAATTCCCCCCGCTGCCAATGATCCTTGTCAATGGAAAACTCGCCCGGATCGGACGCATTGTCCTGAGCCGGATAAAAAAAGAGATTGATACTGCCTGCTGACGATCAGGTAACCCGGGTCAGGGCACCGTTACCCAGATCGTAATAGAGCCCGTGTACCTCAACCCTCTTCTCATCAACGGCTTTTTTCAGCAGGGGATAGGTATGCAGGTGTTCGATCTGGAGCCTCACGTTCTCCTGTTCGATAAGCCGGTATCGCTCCTCCTTTTCGAGCACGGTTGTCGGGGGAGCGATCGTTTTGTCCACCCGCACTTTTGCATCCCGGGCATTGTTTAACCAGAGAGGTATGTACGAATCGGTGCTCTCCTTATCGAGTGCCCGTATTGCACCGCAGTTTGAATGCCCGCAGATGACCACATCCTCGACCTTGAGGTGGACAACCGCGTATTCAAGCACCGTGGCAAAATTCCAGTCATGAATGGGCACGATATTGCCGATATTTCTCTGGATAAACAGTTCACCGGCTCTCGCCTGGGTGATATGCCCCGTCTGAAGTCGTGAGTCAGAACACCCAATCCAGAGCGTTGTCGGGTGCTGGCTGGAGGCCAGCTCGCGGTAGTAGTCGATATTCGGAGTGAAATCAGATTCCCTGAACTTATAATTTCCCAGCAATAATTTGTCGATCATTTTTGTAGAATTCTCCTTAATGTTCTTGGCAATCTCCCCCATTACACACACCTCAGGAGAGTCTGCCGTAGTGTTCAGTCGTACGGGGAATAGTTAAATTTTGTGTTTTTACTCCTGTATGGGTGAAACGGGAAAAAAAGGCCGAAATACCTCACCGCTCGTTGTTCATTCAATGAATACACAAGTTGTCATCTCCCGCGCATTGAACGCGATTTCTAATAATTAAAGCCGGATTTTCCTTAATGACTCGCGTTTTTGTCAAATGGCCGGCATATCTGTTCTTTTTGGGACGAGATATCTGACACTGTTTTAAAAAAACGGCCTTTTCCCGGGAAACCTACAGATACTTTATGGTGCTGAAGTAGCAACATAAATAAATTGACATCCCCGCGATGATCTAAAATGGACGATTACCCTTATCATATCACTACCCGAATAACTGGTTTTGTGGAGGTGCTGTATACCAATCATTTCTTCGTACGCTGAACCCGAACCGTTCAGCGAGGATCAGACGCTTCTTACCCTTTATACCCTTGCCGGGGAGGAGAGCGGAGGTTTTGTCACATTCCGCCCTCATTTTTTTATAGAGATAGGGAAAGCCTTGTTCTCCCAAGGTGCTGTTGCTTCACCGGTTCAGGATATCGGTCCTGTGGATGTCCGGGAGCTTACCCCTGCAGAACTCGTCCGTGCCGAACGGGAACTCTGGACTCACTACCACCAGCAGACCGCTGATCGGGTGAATGATCGGCTCTTTGCTGCCTTTGCGGGCACCAAATTGATCGGTGTGGCACGGTGCTCACGCCATCCGGACGGCCTGGAGGTCGATGCGGTCTATGTTCTGGATGAGTACCGGCGCCGGGGATTTGCCCGTTCGGTAATGATCCTTCTCGTAGAGGAGTGCGGCAGGCAGGAGACTCTCTATATGCACTCGAAGACAGAACTGGTAGATTTCTACGGAAGCCTGGGTTTCTACCCCCTGCCGGAGTGCGAACTGCCCAAAACCATCCGGGACCGGTTCGGATTCTGTATGGGAAACCTCAAAGGCATTGATGTCTGTCCCATGAAGCGGGATCCCACTGCTCATAACTCGGAACAGAATACTTAAAAACGGGTGCAGGGCATGAACGACCAAACCATAACCCTCGGGAAACTGATGAAAAAATACATAACTCTCCTCTGCGTCTGTGCAGGTCTTCAGATGATCGGGACCCTGGGAGCGAAGAATGATTGCTGAACTCTTTATTCTTGCACTTCTGGTTCTTCTTGCCGGCACAATATTTCCTCTCATAGCAGCATCGCTGGACCGGAGATCCGTACGGACCATCTCGCTTTCCTGTACAATCGTTGCATCCATCCTGCTCGGGATTCTCTCTCTGGTGAACCTGCTGTCCGGTGATTCGGTTTCATTCACCCTGTACCAGCCCATCCCTGCATTCTCTCTTTCCTTTGTTATCGACCGTCTCGCTTCATTTTTCCTGCTCATCATCGCAGTCGTGTCGGCATGTGTTGCCCTCTACTTCACGGAATATATTGAGCACATGGACGGAGAGTCCCGCAGGAACCTGCTCTGCAGCTGCACCAGTCTCTTTATTCTTGCGATGGTGCTCGTTATCGCTTCGGCAAACACGCTTGCTTTTTTCCTGTTCTGGGAACTGATGGCTGCCAGTTCATTCCTGCTTGTGACCTACGAATATACCCATGATGAGACGAGAAAAGCCGGTACCTTCTATTTCATCATGACCCAGCTCTCTTCTCTTTTTGTCCTGCTGGGAATCATCCTTCTCTATACCCAGACCGGATCATTTGCTATCTCCCCTGTGTATGGGGGAATGACTTACCTCGCAATACTTGCATTCCTTGCTTTGTTTGCCGGCTTTTCCATCAAGGCAGGCATCATCCCGTTCCACAAGTGGCTGCCCTATGCCCACCCGGCCAGTCCCACACCAATATCAGCACTCATGTCCGGTGTGATGCTCAAGATCGCGGTTTATGGTCTGGTCCGTTTCCTGCTGGACGTATTCACGCCGGATCTCTGGTGGGGGGTGCTGATCCTTGCTGCGGGAACTGCGTCTGCGGTTCTGGGCATCATCTATGCATTAAAAGAGCATGATGTCAAGGGGATGCTTGCCTATTCGAGTATTGAGAATATCGGTATCATTTTTACGGGGATAGGTCTATCAGTGATCTTTACTGCCAGTAATCTTCCCGGGCTCGCTACCCTCAGCCTGCTCGGGGCACTCTTCCATTCCCTGAATCATGCGATGTTCAAGAGCCTGCTCTTCCTCACGGCAGGTTCCGTTGTGTCTGCTACCCATACCCGGGATATCGAACATATGGGAGGACTAGCCCACCGGATGCCGGTCACTTCCGCGCTCTTCTTTGTCGGCGCAGTATCGATAGCCGCATTGCCCCCCTTAAACGGGTTTGCCAGCGAGCTTTTAATCTTCATGTCGTTCTTCTCATCCGTTGCTTTGGTGGATCCGCTGTTCAAAGTGCTCCTCTTCATCTGCCTTGCCCTGTTTGCCCTTACCAGTGCGCTCTCTTCAGCCTGCTTTGTCAAGGCGTTCGGTTCGATCTTCCTTGCCCTCCCGCGTTCTCCGGAGAGCGCCGTTGCCGAGGAAGTTCCCCGTGCAATGCTTATCGGCCCGGGTATCCTTGCGGCTGCCTGCATTCTCCTGGGTGTATGCGCACTCCAGATCTTTGCATTCGTGGGTTTTGCCGTTCCCCTGCCGGATATGCTGCTGATCAGCCTGTTGCTGGTCAGCATGGCCGTTCTCACCTATGCAGTGCTGTATTTCACCGCTTCCCGCGAAGTTCGGGTGAGCGAAACCTGGGGATGCGGGACACTCTCCCAGCAGGCATCGGCAGAATACAGTGGTCACGGGTTCTCAGAGCCTCTTGACATCATCTTCTCTGCGATCTACCGAACCCGGACAACCAGTGAACGGACGTTCCATGACCAGAAGAACTGCATCTTCAAGGAAGGTACGGGAGAGATACGCCTCCTCAAGGTATTTGAGGAATATCTCTACCGTCCCATTGCGCAGCAGTCCATGAGTATAACAAAATCGGTATCGCGCTTCCAGAACGGGTGCCTTGATACCTACCTTCTCTATGTCTTTGTCACGATCATTGCCCTGATCATCTTCCTCGGGTGGTTTGCATGAACACAGATTTTGTCCTGTACCTTGCGATCAATACGCTCGTTGTCATTGCAGTCTCGCCCCTGTTTGTCAGCCTGATAAAAAAAGTCAAAGCCTGGACCCAGGGACGGCAGGGCCCCTCCGTTTTCCAGACCTACTTTACCCTGATAAAATTGTTGAAAAAAGAGGTCATATATTCCCCAAACTCCTCGCGTATCATGCGGGTTACCCCCTTAGTCACGATGGCAGCAATCCTTGTTGCCGCTCTCTTTGTCCCGCTGGTCTTTGTGCCTGAACCCGTCGGGGGTATGGGGAACATCATCCTCTTTATGTCCCTGCTTGCACTGGCACGGTTCTTTATGGCGCTTGCCGGCCTTGATGCCGGCAGTTCCTTTGGGGGTATGGGCAGTTCGCGGGAGATGAGCATCTCATCGATCATCGAACCCACGACCATTGTTGTCTTTGCTGCACTTGCGTTCGTCTTTAAGACCCTCAATATCTTTGACATGTTTGCCATCTCCGTATCCACCGGCTCCCCTTCCCTTTCAACCCTGATCCTGATCGGCATCTCGCTGTTCATCATCATCATTGTGGAGACCTCGCGGATACCGGTTGATAACCCCGAGACGCATCTGGAACTGACCATGATTCACGAGGGAATGATTCTCGAACAATCCGGCAGGAACTTAGCCCTCATGGAACTCTCGGCTGCCGTGAAGATGACCGCACTTATGGCACTCCTCCTCAACCTGATCGTCCCCTTCGGTATTACGACTTCCTTAACCCTGGCAGGGATTCTCATAGCGCTGATTTTATTGGTGGTAAAATGCTCGATCCTTACCGGGATTATCGGGATCTTTGAGTCATCCATGGCAAAGAAACGGTTCTTTCAGCTTCCCAGTCTCTTTGCCATGGCGTTCTTCTTCTCAACCCTGATAATCATCATTGAGGTGTTCTCATGATCGACACCGCAATCGTTGTGGGGATCGTCAGGATCCTTTTCGTCTGTATCATCATTACTGCTGCCTACATCATCTCCACGCGCAACCTGCTATCCGTGGTGTCCGTCTATGCCCTCCAGAGTCTCACCCTTGTCTGCATTGCCCTTGCCCTCTGGTCGCTTGAGGGCTCCATCGTTCTTCTGGAAATTGCCGTGGTCACATTCATCAGCAAGGTCCTCATCATCCCGTACTTCATCGCAACCATACAGGAAAAGATCAGGATCAAGCGGGATATCGAGTTTCATTATCTGAACCCCACCACATCGCTGCTCATCTCCATGGCACTCATGCTGCTCATCTACATGGCGCTCGCAAGAATCATGGAGGGAACGCCGGCACGGGAGAGCCTCTTCTTCTTTGGTGCCGTGCTGGGGATCTCCCTCATGCTGATGGGAATGATGGTGACGTTCAGCCGGAAGCGGGCGATCACCAAAGTACTGGGTTTCCTCTCCATGGAGAACGGGGTGCTCCTCTTTGGTATGTTTGTCACTGAGCTCCCGTTCATCATCGAGTTCCTGATCATCATCGATCTTATCATCCTCGTTATCCTGACCGCCATATTATCGGTTGGCATTGACTCGACCCTCGAGGATTACCACAAGCGTCTCCACCGCTTCCATCTCCTGGAAGAATCCGAGGAGGTTCCATGATCCTGATTGCATTTGTGCTGGTATCCGTTGTCTCGCTCTTCATCATCGCGGCCGCCCGGAACCACCGGCAGATGAATACGGTCTGTGTCGCGCAGGCCCTGATCTTTGCTATCCTTGCTGCATGGATCGCTTTGTTCGAGCAGGTACCGGTTGTTTCGTTTCTGGTCGGCAGCCAGTACTTCTTTATCGATCATCTGGGCCTTTTTGAGGTCCTCATCGCTACGGTAATTTTTGCCTGTGCAGCCGTCTATGCCCGCGGGTATGTTGAAGGGCTCCTCGAGAGCGGGGAACTGGAGAAAGGCAGCCTCAGGCTCTTCTATGCGGCCTGGGCCCTGCTCCTTCTGGTCATCGTTCTTGCGTTTTTCTCGGACAATCTTGCCCTCTTCTGGATCTTTGCCGAGCTGACCACCATCATATCTGCCATGCTCATCGCCATCCTGGCCGCACGGGAGAACATCGATGCAGCAATCAAGTATATTTTCATAGCCTCTATCTCCATGCTCTTTGCGTTTGTCGGGTTCATCTTCCTCTTCGAAGTATCACGGGTCCATCTTGGTACAGGCACCCTGAACTGGACGGTGCTCATGCAGCATGCCGCTGCATTTTCCCCGGGCATGGTGATCGCTTCATTTGTGCTTGTGTTTGTTGGTTTTGCTGCAAAGTCCGGGATCTTTCCGTTTCACACCTGGCTGCCGGAAGCCCATGCAAAAGCGCCCTCAGCAGTGAGTGCCATCCTTTCTGGTGTCCTGCTGAACTTGGGGATCTACGGGATCATCCGTATGTATGCAATTGTGCACCAGACAACCGCCATTGCAACCATTGCACCGATGCTTACTGTGTTTGGGATCCTCACTATTGGCATTGCCGCCCTCTCCATGCTCCCCCAGAAAAACCTAAAAAAACTGGTGGCATTTTCCAGTGTGGAGAATATGGGGATTATGCTGGTCGGGCTTGCCATCTCCACTCCCGTTGCCCTGTTCTGGGTGCTCTTCCATATCATGGCGCATGCATTCACCAAGGCATCACTTTTCTTCTCATCGGGAATCCTGCACCGGCAGTACCGGAGCCGGTTCTCAAGCGATGCTGCAGATGAGATTAAGGATGTATTCCGGCTCCAGCCACTGGCTGCATGGGGAATTATTCTTGGCGGGCTTGCGATCATCGGTATGCCCCCGTTTCCTCTCTTCTTCTCAGAATTCTTCATCATGCTCCAGCTGGGTGCAGTCTCCTTATGGGTGCTTGCAGTGATGCTCGTCCTGCTGTTCATTGCTGCTGTGGCCCTGGGATACTTTGTACTGACGACGTTTACGCAGGTGTCTGCACCTGATACCCCTTCAGATATTGAACCGTACCGGACTCCTGCCAGCATGAAGGCCCCCATCATCTTTTTGCTGGTGGTTCTCCTCGTTGTCGGGCTTGTTCTTCCCGCGTGGGGCATGGCGTTTCTCAACCAGATTGTAACGGAGCTGAAATTCTAAATGACTGCTGCAGATGATATCGGGATCCGGGCGGTACAGGAGTTCCTTGGCAAGGATGCCCTGCCTGACCGGATCAGATGCGGATCCAACAATGAGCAGTACGTGCTCATCGAAGAGCCGGAGTTCGGGACGGCGGTATCGCACCTGGCGGCAAACAAGTTTGTCCTGATAAGCCTCTTCTGCTGCGAAGACTTCTCAGCAAAAGCTGCGCAAACGCTCTTTTACGTGTTCGAACGGAGGACCAGCATTCTGGTTCTTGTCAGGGATATCAACGGCCGGGCAACCACAATAGCCGGTATCTATCCCTCCGCATCATGGTTTGAACGAGAATGCCGTGACGGTTTTGGCATTGAGTTTGAGGGAGCTTTCGATACCCGGCGACTCTTCCTGCATGAGACCTACCCCGAAGGTTTCCACCCGCTCAAAAAATCGTTCCGGAATGCACCGATCGTAACCCGGGATGCCGTGAATCCTGCTGACGAATACCCGTTCCGGGAAGTGAAAGGGGAAGGGGTGTACCAGATTCCGGTTGGGCCGGTACATGCAGGGATCATCGAGCCCGGTCATTTCCGGTTCAGCGTGATCGGGGAGACGATCTTCAATCTCGAATGCCGGATGTTTTACAAGCACCGGGGCATCGAGAAGCTTGCCGAGGGCAAATCACCGGAGGACTGCATTGGTATTTCCCAGGAGGTGAGCGGTGATGAGTCAGTGGCAAATGCAACTGCGTTCTGCATGGCTGTCGAGCAAATCTCTCATATGCCGGTTCCCGAACGGGCATGGTACCTGCGGACGATCCTCCTTGAGCTGGAACGCGTCTGTTCACACCTTGGCGATCAGGCGGGGATGCTTGTTGATGTCGCGTTTCCCTTAGGTGCCAGCCAGTTTTCGGTGTTGCGCGAGGAATGTTTCCGTGAGAATGATCGGCTGACGGGATCGAGATTTCTGCGCGGGATGGTCTCTTTGGGCGGGATGAACCGTGACCTCTCCCGGGCACAGCTCGATGAGCTTGATGCTTTTGTTCACCAGCTGCGGAACCGGTACAAGATTGGGCTGAAGATTGTGCTTTCCACCGCATCTGTCATCGATCGATTCGCTACTACCGGTGTAATCCGCCCGGCACTGCTGCGCCCGCTCAACATTACCGGGCCCTCTGCACGGGCATCGGGAGGGAAGGTCGATGTCCGTATCAATCACCCGTATGGCATCTACGATCGGTTCGCTCCCCATCTGCAGCGGCTCCGGGATGGGGATGTGCTCTCACGGTTTACGATCAAAGCCTCGGAGATCATGGACTCGCTCGATCTGATCGAACGGTTGATCGCGGCAATTCCCGAAGGAGAAATAAGGGTCGGTGCTCCGATCTGTGATGGGTACACACTTACCCTGGTTGAATCCGCCCGAGGCCAGAATCTCTGCTGGGTGTGGATCCGGGCCGGCGTCATTGAACGGTACAAGGTCAGGACCGCATCGTTTGGTAACTGGCTGGCAATCGAACACGCAGTCCAGGGAAACATTGTCCCGGATTTCCCGGTGATCAACAAGAGCATGAATCTTTCGTATGCGGGGACGGACCTGTGAGGTGAGAAGAGCATGGTGAACGCATTAACCTGCCTGCTGAAAAAGAAAGTGACCGAAGATATCCCGGTGCAGGATGACGAAGTAGAGGCTATCGGTCGCGAGATCAAAACTGCGATAGATGGAGTATTCAGCCGGAGCCTTGCGATCCGCGAACTGGATACCGGCAGCGATAATACCACAGAGATCGAGATCAACAATCTCAACAACCCATTTTATGATGTGGAACGTTTTGGCATCACCTTTGTCGCTTCACCCCGCCATGCAGACGTCCTGCTGGTGACCGGTGCAGTGACGCACAACATGGCAATCGCCGCAAGAAAGACGTACGATGCAATGCCCTCTCCGAAATTTGTCGTGGCCGTTGGGGATGATGCCTGTACTGGCGGGATTTTTGCGGGAACGTATGCGGTGCTTGGTGGAGCGGACAAGATCTTCCCGGTTGACCTGAAGATACCCGGCAATCCCCCGACACCAGTGCAGATTCTTGCCGGGTTACTGGTATTGATGAAAAAGGTCCAATAAAAGGCCTTGACTCAACATCCCCCTCATTCTCCTTCCCGGTCGATACGGGGACAATATATATCCCCGGGGGATAACCGGATACTCGTATGAGGCCGGTACGCAAATGGGGACCAGGACCCTATCCGGTTGCGGTGATTCATGGTGGCCCGGGTGCTCCGGGTGAAATGGCACACGTGGCAAGGGAGCTTTCGGCAGTAAAATGTGTGCTTGAACCCTTCCAGACCGAGATGACGCTTGAAGGGCAGATACAGGAGCTTCGATCGGTACTGTCAGAGCATGGCAGGGTGCCTTTAACCCTCATCGGGTTTTCCTGGGGATCATTTCTCTCATGGATGGTTGCTGCCCGGTATCCCGCGCTTGTCAGTAAGCTGATCCTTGTCAGTAGTGCCCCGTTTGAAGAGCGATATGCAACTGCTATTACCAAAACCCGTCTTGACCGGCTCAAACCTAAGGAACATGCTGAAGCGCAGGTGCTGCTTGAACAGATTGATGATCCTTCGACTCCTGATAAGAATGCCCTGCTCGGAAAGTTGGGGTGCCTTCTTGCGCTTGCGGATTCGTTCGACCCGATCAGCCTTGAAAATGAGGCATTCCACTGCCAGTACGATATTTTCAAGGGTGTCTGGGACGAAGCAGCAGAACTGCGGCGGAGCCAGGTTCTCATTCGTATGGCGCATTCGATCCGGTGCCCGGTGGTAGCGATTCATGGGGACTGGGATCCCCACCCGGCTGAAGGAGTGAATGACCCGCTCACCCGGGAACTTTCTGACTTTACTTTCATACTCCTCAAGAAGTGTGGTCACCGTCCGTGGATAGAGCGGAATGCGTCTGAAGATTTTTTTAATATTCTGGTCAAAGAGATTTGATAGGATTATCGCACTTCCCAAAATTTTCCTTTTTTATCGAAGATCAAAAACCTTACAACGTGACAATGTCAAACGTAACTAACGATCAGGATACATAACAGGGTTGCAGAGGTATATGGTGAAATTATCAACACGGGCCTGGTTTGCACTTACCATCCTCTTTTCCCTGACTGTCATCATCATCATCTTTGCGACTACCTTCAACCAGGAAACGATTGGCTATATTCTCTCGTTCAATCTCTGGTTCCTGGGACTTGCCATCCTGTTCCGTATCGTTGCGCTGGTGCTCTGGGGCATCAGGATTCAGCTGATGTCGGGCTCGCTTGGTTACCGGGTAAAACTCACGTACTGCGTGAACATGGTCCTCGCCGGGCTGCTTGCCGGAACCATCACACCCGGGCAGGCAGGTGGCGAACCGGTCCGGGTGCATGAACTCTACCGGGCCAATGTAAAAATCGGTGATGCTACTGCAATAGTAATTATGGAGCGGGTCCTTGACGGGATCATCCTCACGGTCATGGGGATCCTGCTCATGATCCTGATGACCGGGTATATCGAGAGCATTTTTAACCCGACCCTGGTTATCCTTGTCATCATCGCATGGATCTTCCTGATCAGTTTCCTCATTATTCCTGTTCTAGCCATAAAGTATCCGGAACGGACAAAAATTTACTTAATGAGACTGGTCCACTGGATCGCACCCTGCCTCGGCAGATTCTCCTCATCGCTCCAGTCGGTAACAGAGCGGGCAGATCATGAGATTGACAATTTATTTGAGAGTATGACCCGGTTTACCGGCACTGCCTGGAGAGGTCTGGTCTTTGGGGGAATCGTAACTGCATTATTCTGGATCAGCGAGTTTCTCGTTGCTTCGGTCATTATGATGGGCCTGGGTCTTGGCCCTTATATTCTTGAATCCTTTTTCTTCCAGATCCTCATTGCCATCATCATGATGATCCCGCTCACACCCGGCGCATCAGGAGTAACCGAACTATCCACATCGTCGCTTTATGCCCTGATCATACCCTCGGGAATGATCGGGATCTTTGTCATCCTCTGGCGATTTGTGACATTTTACTTAAATATCATACTCGGCGCCGCTGCAGGGCTTGCCATTTTCAAGCGTGAACTGAAGTACCAGAAAACAGAAGTAGAGCCCGGGAAAACCGGATAAATGCCCGAAAAAGCTCTGTTGATTATCTTTCCTCTTTTTTTGCATTGAGGCTGTTCTCGGTCTTTTTCTGGGAACTCTGGTTTTTGTACTCCCTTTTTGTATAGGTAAACCGCTTGGATATGCCACCGCACAGGACTATCCAGTACCATTCAAAGATCGTCTGCCAGAACCCGTACTGGTCATATCGCCGGAAATCGAACCCGATTTTCAGGCCGGGATTAAAGATGACCCGTCCCTCTTTGCGCATACGGGTAGCCACTTCCAGATCGTCTCCTGCATCCATAACCCTGTACAGTCCGGCACGCTTCAGGGCCTCGAGATTAAAGATGGTGTTGCAACCCAGCGTGTAATAATAGAGGTGGGTTACCGCACCAAACCGCATCAGGATATCGAACAACAGGACATAGCGCCGGTTTTTTGGCGTAGCTTCAATCGCGGTCACCGGGCCAAAGGCAAGAACCACCTTTGGATCTTTGAACGAATGGAGGATTTGCTCAATCCAGTCCGGCGCTGCTATGCTGTCTGCATCCGTTGTTGCGACGATCGCATATTTTGCCCGGGCAAACCCGTCATTGCGTGCTCCGGGGACCCGCTCCGATTCCTGGATAAAGACAAGATCTGCATACTCTGCGGCAATTTCCCGTGTCTTGTCGCGGGAGTTCCCGTCTACGACGATCAATTCATAGGAACTGCGGGGAACGGTCTGGTGAGACAGCGCCAACAAGCATCGTTGTATTGTGGCCTCTTCATTGTATGCAGGTATAATTACGGATATCATGATCGGGGAGTGAAATACTAAAATAAAACCTGAAATTTATCTGTGGTATTGGGTATGGAACTCAATATATTTAGCCAATCTCACAGACAAGCACACTTGCTGAAATCCTGCCGGGCAGTAACTAAACCGGACCCGGTATCATTTTTTGTACATATTTTCATGTCAGGTTCATATTAAATTACCAGAATCGTTGAAATCGTGATGGCGTAAGGAGGATTCCCCGCCTCATGGCCTCTCTTTAGGCACGGCGGGGCGGATTGCCGTTAATATTTTTGGGAAATTGATCCGCCGCGGGGCTGGTCATCATTCATCGCAATCTTAAAACTATGAGAAAACTTCTTTTGTAACATATTTTATTGTTAACTGCTACTCCGGTATCGCTGGCCGTTCCTGCTTGTGACATGGGTTAAAATTCTTTACAAAAGCCTCCCACTCACCCTTCCTTCTCCCCCCCAATCCGATCCTCCAGCATACGACCATGCGAACCGTTCCAGTAGAGTTTCTTACACTGCTCGCACCAGTGGAAAGACAATCCCCGCCAGTCCTTTGGCGCATAATCAGCACCCGCTATCTCGCATTCGAACGCTTCCCTTACGGGGGTGTTGCAGAGCGAACACCTGCTCATCATCACTCTTCGTTTGATCAAACCGAGTTCAATGAGTTGCTGCACCTGTTCAATCACGTCTTCTGACCGGACGAGCACTGCCCGGTCCCTGCCGCGCCGGGCTAATTCAGCGTCCCGGGTGAGCAGGATGCGTTTTTCCTGAAGACCGAGTTCGAGGAGGAGTGTGTCCTCCTTTGCATTGCCCTCGGCCAGACCGTTGGCACTGGTCGTATCATACCCCATGAACCGCAGGTAACGGGTGAGCGTGCCGTGCATACGGTCAGCGATAAAACGAGGCTCGGTGTCGAAATTTTTTTGACCGGGGGTACCGTGTTCAGGAGTCATGACGCACTATCTCGATTTTTTCTCCACAGTGTGTGCATTCATTACCGTCAAGTGCTATAAAGCGGCTGGAAAATCCCTGCCGCTCGATCAGCATCGTGTTGCAGGAGGGGCAGTACGTGTTCTCACCGGGATTATGGTACACGTTGCCAAGGTACGGAAACCGGAGGCCCAGTTCTTTTGCTCTTTTGTAGATCTTTTCCAGCGTTGCCACAGGTGTCGCTCCGCGGTTGATCATCTTATAATCCGGGTGGAACGCAGAGAAGTGCATCGGAGTTTCCGGCCCGATATGCTCGATCACCCAGCGGATCAACCCCTCCTGTTCTTCCATGCTGTCATTGAGTCCCGGTATCACCAGCGTGACGGTCTCGACATGCATACCCAGTTCCCGGGCCAGCTGTGCGGAGTCGAGCACCGGCTGGAGTTTCGCACCGCAGATCTTTTTGTAGAAATCATCGGTAAATGCCTTGAGATCCACCCGGAAGGCACCGAGCATGGGTGCGAGCTCGCGGAGAGCCTCTTCCGTGATGTACCCGTTTGTCACATAGATCGTTCCGAGTCCTTTTGCCCGGGCAATCATGCCCATATCCAATGCGTACTCGTGCCAGATCGTAGGCTCGTTGTAGGTCCATGAGATACTTGCAGTCCCGCTTGCTATCGCCCGCTTCACTCCTTCAGCCGGTTCCAGCGAACGGAGCATGGCTGTATCCAGTTCCGCCCGGGAGATATGCCAGTTCTGGCAGTGCTCGCAATGGAAGTTGCAACCGACAGATCCCAGCGAGTACGACAGGGTGCCGGGCAGGTAATGAAAAAGAGGTTTTTTCTCGATCGGGTCAACCGCTTCAGCGCTGATCCTGCCGTACGTCATTGCCTTGAGCGAACCCTGTTCGTTCACCCGAACGCCACAGATGCCGTGCTTGCCGTCACTGATCGTGCACCGGTGGCTGCACAGCGAACACTTTACCGCATTATTTTCTGTTTTTGTATACTGGCGTGCCTCGTGCATACCCTGATCCCCGGAGTGTTATTTGAGATGGTCTTTATTCTCTTTTTCTATCTCCCTGAAAGCATCAGCGCCATCGATCTCGAGCACAAACGAACCACGGTATCCGCAGTCCTTGCAGAGAAATACCTGTCCCACACACCCGCCGGCAACGGGAAATATCTCCTGGCTCTTACAGTTCGGGCAGTAAAACATAGTAAACAACTCTATATGAGCATCAGGTACAAAAACTAGTGCAATGAGGAATATCGTCATCTCGCTGGGCGGTTCGATCCTGATCCCATCTCTTGAGAAGAACCGGATCAGCAGCTATGTCCCGGTACTCAAGGAGATTGCAGAGCACCACCGGCTCTTCGTTGTAGTTGGCGGTGGCGGTGCAGCCCGGGATTATATCGTTGCTGCCCGAAATCTCGGCGTGGATGAGGGAACCTCCGATGAGATCGGTATACTGGTCACCAGGCTCAATGCCACGCTCCTGATCGCGGCCCTTGGGGATGCAGCCTACCCGAAAGTTGCGGAGAGTCATTCCGAGGCAAAGAAGTTTGCCGAATCCCATAAGATTGTGGTGATGGGGGGTATTACACCGGGCCAGACCACCGATGCGGTCGCCGCGGTACTCGCTGAACGCGTGAGGGCATCGGTTTTTATCAACGCCACCTCGGTAAACGGGATCTATGACAAAGACCCGAACAAGCATCCGGGTGCACAACGCTTTGAGACCCTGACTCCCCAGCAGCTGCTGATGGTTGTCAGCCAGATTGGTCTTGGTGCAGGATCCAACAACGTGCTCGACATCATCGCTGCCCGGATCGTCGAGCGCAGCCATATTCCTCTGGTTGTACTGGATGGGACAGACCCGGAAAACCTGCAAAATGCCATCCTCAACGGCACATTCACCGGAACTGTCGTTTCGGAAAACAACAAATCTCCCCTCCCCGTTTGACCGTGGGAGACCATTACCTATTTTTATCATAGCGGCACATCTATGATGTCGCGGGGTAGTAGGGTAGCCTGGTCCATCCTAGAGCGTTTGGGACGCTTTGACGGCGGTTCGAATCCGCCCTACCCCATTGGCTATGAAAAAACAGGACGCAGCGCAGATATATTCTCTTCTTGTCAAGCGTTATCCGGATGCCCGGGATTCTCCCGCTATTATCTCGAAAGGTTCTGCCTTTGAAGTGCTCATCCTCACGATCCTGTCAGCGCAGACTACGGACCGTGCAGTGCTGAAGATACGAGAGCCGCTTTTTACGAAATACCCAACGCCGTCTGCCCTCGCGATAGCACAGACGGAAGAGGTGGAGCACATCATCCACAGTCTTGGCTATTATCACGCAAAAGCCCGCAATATCATCGCTGCCTCCCAGACCTTACTTTCTGCATTTGGAGGAAAGGTTCCCGAATCGATGGACGAGTTGCTCACTATTCCCGGGGTTGGCAGGAAGACTGCAAACATCGTGCTCTACCACGCGCTCGGCAGGAACGAAGGGATTGCAGTTGACACTCATGTACGAAGGCTGGCACAGCGGATTGGTTTTTCCAATACCGATAATGTCACGATGATTGAACGGGATCTTATGGCACTCTTCCCGCAGGAGCAATGGGGTGATCTCACCGATGTCCTGATAGCCCATGGGAGGGCATGCTGCGATGCGAAGAAGCCCCGGTGTGAAGTGTGCCCAATCAGTTCGCGGTGCCGGTTTTTCACGAGCCCGGTAAAAAAGAGCAGAGAATAATTTTACGATCCGACAATCAGCCGGATCACTGCAAATGAAACAAAACCGATGAGGGCGCTGATCGGGATTGTCAGGATCCATGCAAGAGCGATGCTGCGTGCGACCCCCCATTTTACCGTACTTGCACCCATGGTGGTGCCCACCCCCATGATCGAAGTGCAGATCACATGGGTCGTGCTCACCGGAATTCCCATAACTGAAGCGCCGAGAATCGTTGCAGCGCCAGCAGTTTCTGCAGCAAATCCGTGCACCGGGCGCAGCTTGGTGATTTTGTAACCCATGGTTTTTACAATCCGCCATCCCCCGGAAAGGGTTCCCAGGGCAATTGCGGCATACGAAACCAGAATAACCCACAGGGGGACGGGTAAGTGGTTGGGATCAACCGTGGCGCCATAATATCCTATGGAAAAAAGAAGCGGGAGAATTATTCCCATCGTCTTCTGGGCATCATTGGTCCCATGGCTGAAACTGTAGGCTGCCGCTGAACAGAGCTGGAGCCGTTTGAAATGAGTTTCAGCAGTTGATTTATGGGCATTCTTGGTGATGTTGAGCACGAGTGCCATGAACAAAAATCCAATTGCAAAACCAATCAGAGGGGAGAGGATCATGAATGTCGCCACGAGCTCAACAGTGGACCACTTGATCGCTACTATCCCTGCTGCTGAAATGCCGGCACCGACAATCCCTCCAATCAGTGCATGGGATGACGAAGTAGGCAGGCCAAAAAACCAGGTGATAAGGTTCCACACAATTGCACCGGTGAGTGCGGCGAGAATGATGTAGGGAACCATAATGGTGTCGACAACCTCGAGTTGAATGATTTTGGAGATGGTACTTGCGACTGCGACCCCAAATCCGAACGCTGCAATAAAGTTAAAAAATGCGGCAAAGACAACCGCATTTCTTGGTGAGAGCACTTTTGTCGAGACAACGGTTGAGATCGAGTTTGCAGAATCATGAAACCCATTGGTATAATCGAATATCAGCGCAATGGCGATGATCGCAATAACCAGGAAGAACGGTGCCTCTATCATGCAAATTCCTTAGTGTGATTCGGTCCCTTACGAGTGCCGTATTGCGATATCTGAGAGGATGTTTGCGACATCTTCACAATTATCCGTAGCCGTTTCAAGATGCTCGTAGATATCCTTGAGTTTGATGATCGTGATAGCGTCTGTAGTCTTGAAGAGTTCCGTTACCGCATGCGCAAGCACATCGTCAGCCAGGTTTTCCAGCCGGTTTACCTCAATACAACGTTCTTCAATATACCGGGGATCTTTGATTGAACGGATAGCTTTTACCGCACTTTCGATCTCGATACTGGACATATGGATCAGTTTTGCCAGTTCGATCATGTGGGAATCAGTACCCTCAATATTGTAATAATACATCTTCTCAGTGGCGCCATCGATATAGTCCAGCACTTCGTCAAGAGATGAAGCTAGTTTTGAGATCTCTTCGGGATCCATCGGGGTGATGAATGTATTGTTCAGCTGCAGGTAGATATCATGGGTGATCTGGTCTCCCTTATGCTCGAGTTTCTCGATCTCGTGGCGCTTCTGCTTGACATCCGTAAAATCCTCGGTAAGGGCGACGAGCTGCCAGGCAGCCTCCTTAATAACCCCCGCCTGTTTTTCAAACAGGTCGAAAAATATCTTATCCTTTGGTATCAACAACTCACGAAGACCCATAACAAACCTACTGGTAATCGGTTGCTGTTCTTAAAAAATATAGCGAAATTATGCAGGTCAATATACCCGGGTCAAAGCAAAACTGACAACCATGTATCCTGTCCATGACACTGCCAGCGCGAGCGGGATGGTGATTATCCATGCGGTCATCATCTCGCGTACGACCTTCCACTGGACTGCGTTTTTACCCCGTGTTGCCCCGACGCCAATTATCGCGCCATTGATTGCGTGGGTAGAAGAGACGGGTATACCCTGTTGGGTGACCATCACGAGAATGGCACTGCTGGCAGTTGCCGCACAGAATCCCTGGTATGGCCGGATCTTGGTGATATCCTTTGCCATTTTATCGACCACCTGCCACCCCCCAAAACAGGTGCCAAGGCCGATGGCAACTGCTGATGCAAGAAGTACCCAAAGTGGCACTTCGAAAGCAAGCAGCATCCCGGAAGAGACCAGCAGGGCGGTGATAACCCCAGCAGCATGCAGGCCATCGTTTGCACCGTGGGCTGTTGCCTGCACGAGGCATGCGAGGATATGCAGGGGCTGGAAGATGTGTTTCGCCCTGCTCTGCCGCGAGTGTTTGATGAGCTGGGTGACAAGGACATTAAAGAGAAATGCACCCGACATGCCGAGGAGTGGGGATATGAAGATGAAGAGCACGATCGCAAAAAGGCCGTGGAGCTGTATTACCCCGCCAACCATCAGCACCGGAATGATTATTCCCGCTCCACAAACACCTCCCAGCAGGATCCCGTACCTGATATCTCCTTCAAACGCTGCACAGATGATAGCAAGTACAAGAGCCCCGAGAATCGCCCCGAGAATCGCATAGAAAAAAACCTGATACACGGTGTCAATACTGGGAAGGATCACCGCGGAAAAACCAATCGCCCCGATCCCAGCTCCCAGTAATCCTCCCACCAGAGCGTGACTGCTGGAGAGCGGGATTCCCATACGGGTTGCGACAAATACCAAAACGATCGATGCCCCCATTGCCACGACAATAGACAGCGGGGTAAGTGCACCGGAGGTAACGATCGCTGTTCCGATGGTAGTTGCAACCGCGATCGAGAAGACAAACGGCCCGAGCATATTGCAGATCGCCGTGGAGAACACTGCCTTGATGGGGGATAGTGCCTTTGTGGCTACAACCGTTGCAATCGAGTGCGAGGCGTCATTGAGACCATTTACAAAATTTAAGGCAAGTGCAAGAATGATGCCAAACAGGATGATGGGTTCCATGCCGTTCATGCGTGGCTCATCACGATGTCATTGAGTGCGTGCCCGACATCATTGCACTTCTCCATCACCCGGCCGAGCCCTTCATAAATATCCTTGAGCTTGATGATCAGCAGCAGATCCTTTGTCTTGAAGAGATCGAGCACTGCTTTTGCCTGCAATTCTATCGACAGGTTATATATCCGGTTTATCTCGGTTGCATGGCTCTTCACATCCTCAGGCTTTTTCAGGCTTTCAAGGGCCGTCACTGCATCGACGATCTCGGTGGCAGAGAGCATGATCAGGTAGGAAAATTCCTTTAATGTCTCGTTGCTCTCGGCGAGCTCGTAATTGCAGATCTGCTGGGTGACCCGGTCAATGCGGTCCATGACATCGTCCATGACTGGTGCCAGCCGGGAAATCTCTTCGGGTTCGAGTGGGGTGATGAGCGATTCGTTCAGCTGTTCGTACACATGACGGGTGATCTCGTCACATTTATGCTCCAGCTGCCGCACCCGGTGAGATTTTTCTGTGCCATTCGGAAGTTCATGAGTAATCTCGTTTAATGTGATGGAAGCTTGAGCTATCATCTCCGCCATCTCTTTAAAGAGAGTAAAAAAGACCTTGTCTTCGGGAAGAATTAGATCACGGATACGCATAAGGGGTCTGAATAGACCCTCTGGTATTCAAGTATAAAAACGTGAGGCATCAGTAGTGCAGACGCATCTCATCGTTGCATGATCCTGACGAAATGCGATAATGTCGATATTTCGGAATCTTTCAATTAAAAAAATAATCCGGCTTTCCGGTACATTGGTTGAACCTCTGCTCCTTCAAGGTTCCCTCCTGCCCAGATGTATCGCTCGCGTATAGTTGGCGGTAACTCTTTTTCTGCGATCGGTATGAACCCTTGTTTTGTGTAAAAATCGATCAGGTGACGGACAGCATGCATATACAGGTTATCATTATGGCAGGCTTCCACGAGTGCCCCGACTGCGAGCCGCGAATAGCCTTTCCTGCGATGTTCCGCCGGAGTAAAAATTCCATCTATGTCCATACCATCCGGATGACGACGGCACCGGGCTAAAGAGACAATCTGGTCTCCTGCAAAGGCCGCAAAGATCCTGTCAGTTACAGGATTCCCGGTTGTCTCGTGGTACTCTACCCATATCGTATCAGCTGCAGGAAATTCAATTGCCTTAAGTTCACGCACACGTATCCCGCTCTCCTGGTGACAGCCATTCTTCTGTAACGTGTCTTTTGAGATATCGGCGCCGTTTTTTCTGGTTGCAGGGATCCCCTCTTTTTCTATCATACTATCCGGTATCCTTCTGCGGGAATCAGGATCTCAAACCGTGTGCCTTTTTTGGGAGTTCCCGTTTCTCTGATAGTCATATTACTGATTGAACAAATCTCATGGGCAAGGAACAACCCGTTTCCATACCGTTCATCTCTCTGGGTGAAAAGCGATTCTTTGATGCCCGTTTCAATACCTGCACCATCCGTTTCAATAAGTATCGCAGCACCGTTTTCCCTTATATGGTACGTGATGATGACCGTAGTCACCCCATCAGTGTCTTTTATCGTTGCATCAAAAATATGGAAAAAAACCGCTGGCAGGTGGGGATCGGCAAAGATTTCCAACCGTTCAGTCCATGATCTGAACGAGACTCCGCCAATACCAAGACGTCCGACAGCATCAAGCACCGTTTCCTGCACTGGAATCCATGTAGGGGGTGATGTGCCGATATCCTTAAACTCGCGGGATATATCGATCTGGCGCTGGATTCCCTGGGCTGAATCCTTAAGCGCTTCAATAAAGAACAGGACGTCCGGATCATCGAACTTCATCACACCAATTGAAAGGATCCCGTACAGTCCTGCAAGTTTTCTTGAAATGTCATGGCGCACGATCCCGGCGATGGTATTGAGCCGGCTGCTGGTATTCTGGAGTGCCGACTCGGTCATAACCTGTTCGGTTATGTCCCGTATCGATTCAATTGCACCGGTGATATTTCCGTTTCCGTCAACAAGTGCGGTTGCAGCAATCCTCAGATGAATCCCTTTCCCTTCTTTGAAATGAGGGATAAATACCTCAGAAACAAGTTTTTTGCCCTCTTCTTTTATCTGGGGATACCAGGCTTCCGTTTCAGGATTGGGTGAAAGGATGAGATCTAAAAGGGCGGGACGTTTTATACCGTAAAATGCCACGGAATAAGCATAATCTCCCTTTTTAAGAATCTCCGCTTTTTTCACGCCCGTCATCTCTTCGACCGCCTGGTTCCAAGCGATCACTTCTCCTTTACGGTTTACAGCGAATGTCGGGTAGGGCAAAAATTCGATGATCTCATGAAGCTGCTGCTCAGACTCCCGCAGTTTTGCAGAGAGGAATGAAACTACTCCTCCGATGAGAATAAAAAAGGTCATCCGGAAAAGGGTGGCTATGATCAGGAGAATATCAAGGGGCAGGATTAGGGCAATCAATGCACCATAGGCAACAGCAATAAGCGTAGAAAAAACAAGACCCCGGCGGGGAAACCAGTACGCAGCAAGAATAATGGGGATGTAGATTATATGGGAAAGCAGAACCGTGATTCCGGTGATCATACCTATGAGGTTTATTGCCAATGCAATAACTGTCGCAACCGCAAGAGTAAGAGCTCGCGTACGGGTGAAGAGAGATGAAGAATTGAATAATTGAAACGTCTTCATTTCCGGGGGCACCTGCCTTTTTTAAAATTTATTCTGAACTTTCCATAAGATTGTCTTTTGTAGTATTAAAAAAATGATTGGAGGATCATTGACCCGGTAATCCATGAATCAAACTAAAATATCATGTGCCAGTACAATGCTCATTCCTGATTTTTTCACATTCTTACCCGTACAAATCTTACCCCCGCAACACAGACCTGCATCCGAGGGGTATTTACGTTCATTCCGAAGTTCGGATGGTGGCCCGCGGACAGGTAATTTCGAACCGTGCTCCCTTATAGTGTGCACCGGTCTCTTTTATCGCGATACCAGTGATATTGAGAATCTCCCGGGAAAGGAAAAGCCCCAGACCGGTATTTTTCCCAAATCCGTAGGTAAAAATCTTCTCCTTTTCATCATCTGATACTCCATTGCCGTCATCCTCGCAGATGATCGTGCAGGTATCGTTTTTACATCCATAACTGAAACGGATGGTAGTCATTGATGTACCCCCGTACCGCACGGCATTTTCGACCAGATTGGAAAAGACTTTCTCGATTAACGGATCGGCATACAGTTCTATCTCTGCAGGAATTGCATTATCCAGTTTCACCGAGCCAAGTGAGGTGTGTTTTAAGGAATTGTCTATCAGCGTACGGACACTCTGCCAGACCGCCGACTTGATGCCGACTTTCTGGTAATCCCCGGTAAACCGGACCGTGTTGACCGTCTGGTTGACAATTCCATCTGCAGTGATGATATGATTCCAGGCTTTTTCAGGTTCCGCATTTTTTGTCAGGAGTGCAAGTTCAATGTACTCATGAAGTGCCATGAGCTGGTTGAGAAGATCGTGCCTAGTGATACTTGCCATCAGCTGGAGTTTTTTGTTAGCTTTTTCCAGTGCATCTTCAACCTTTCTTCGTTCGGCATTCTCTTTGAACAGATCATCATTTGCCCGCTCAAGTTTTTCTACCGTAACCTGCAGCTCCTCATTCACCGCATTGAGACGTTCATGGGTTTCGAGCAGCTCAGTATTTTTCTTAACTGCCAGATCATACGTGGATAGCAGGATAGTGAGGATCTGCAGCCGGCCGGCAGTGATGGTATGGTTGCTGTTTGCAAATGAAACCTCAATACCCGTTCCTGATCGACTGTCCGGATCCGGCCGGGAGAGTGTCTGGAGGACACTGTGAATACGGGAATTGACGTATTGGGGCTCAAAAGGTTTGATGATGAAGTTGTCGGCACCTGCTTCAAGACCTTTGATCACATCTACAGGGTCGAAGAGTTGGGTGACGAGAATCACCGGAATTGAGGCAATTGCGGAGTCAGAGCGGATACTGCGGCAGAGTTCATATCCGTCCATCTCCGGCATGATAATATCCGATAGTACCAAGTCAGGGCGATCGATTTTTATCTGTTCCAATGCTTCAAGGCCATTTGCTGCAAGGACCACCCGGTATCCTTCATTTTCAAGAATGTGGCGCAGATATTCTGCCTGAGTCCTGCTATCCTCTACCACGAGTAGTTTCATGGGGTTTTTTGGTATTGTGCCGTTCATAGGAATGAGACCTCCATCCTCAGGGTATCATTTCTCTTCATTTCAGGAATCTCCTTGGAGCAGTTCATGAATTACGGATAAAAAACGCTCCTTTTCAAAACCACTTTTCTCCATGTAAATATCAGCCCCGACTGCAATACCATGTGCCCGGTCTTCCTTGGTATCAAGTGCAGTAACCAGAACTACCGGCAACCGGGCAAGCCGGGTATCCGCACGGATTTTTTCTGTGAGTGTAAATCCATTCATGCGCGGCATATCCACATCAGACACGACCATATCGAACTTATCATCCTTAAGCATTGCGAATGCCTCCATGCCATCACGTGCGGTCATCACCTCGTGACCTCCCTGTTCAAGGATATTGCCAGGAACGTCCTTGAAGTGACAGAGTCCTCGACTATGAGAATTTTACCTGAAAGTGAAGGGAAATGGTCAGGATATGACAGGGAATGGTCGGTTTTGATCGCTTCCTGGATGAGTTCAATCGGGTCCAGTACAATGGCGACTGTGCCGTCGCCAAGAATCGCAGCTCCGGTGATGCGTTTTACCCTGCGCAGCTGGCTTCCCAGCGGTCGTACGACAATCTCCTGGACCTGTAACACCTCATCTACCATGCAGGCAATCTGCCCGGCTCCATAAGCAATAATAATAATAATAATGGGAACCGGTAATAATTTTTCAGAAGTGTGCTGATATTTGCTTATTCCAAGAGCATCGGTGAGACGGATGATGCTTATAATCTCTCCGTTGAGGGTCAATGCCGGCCGGTTGTCATGGAAGATGACTGCATCCGGCTTTGATCTGAAGACCTGCCGGACCTGCTGCATGGGAAGAACATACTTGTGACTTCCTGATCGAACAACGACTCCACGGAATGTTGCAAGCCTTACCGGCACTCTCATGATGATGCTGGTTCCTTTCCGCAGTTGCGATGTGAGGATCACACTCCCTCCAAGACGTGTCACCGTATCTTCAACAATTGCAAGACCAAGACCTCTTCCTGATATATCCGTGACATCAGGTTTTACGGAGAGTCTGGATCGGAAGATAAGCCACATTGCCTCCTCATCGGTCAGTTTTCCGGCCTCCCGTAATGTGATTATTCCGTTTTCCACTGCTGCATCCCGCACCTTCTTGCAGTCAATTCCCGCACCATCGTCGGATACTTCAATGCCAACTTTGCTTCCCGATACGGGGACTATACGGATACGGACGATACCTCGCTGAGGTTTGTGCTGTTCCTCTCTGATATCGGGATATTCAATCCCATGATCGATACTGTTATTGATCAGGTGCATCAGGGGATCTTTGAGCGATTCGAGAATACGACGGTCCATCTCAATCTCTTCACCTTCTATGATGAGATCGACTCGTTTTCCCGTACTGCGTGAATATTCCCGCACGAATCCAGAAAATGGCAACAGAATATCGGCAATTGGCACCAGTACCGCATCATGGATCAGATCAGAAATTTCCGAGGTGCTCGTCTCGAGTGCTGACCGGTCTAGTTCTGTTGCACGGATGTGGGCCCCCAGATCGTGCCTGAGATATGTCATAAATTCCCGGTCATATTCCAGGAACTCGAGCATATGACGGAGCGGGACAACAAGATCGGGAGGAAGTGTCGTTTTTTTGGTACCGGCGATTGCCTCACGGAGCAGGTAGAGATCGGATGAGACCAAAGCGTGGTTCCAGCGCCATTGGGCAAACCGGGTCATCATCTCTTCAAGTTCCCGCATACGGTGAGTGATGAAGAGCCGGGTGGTAAGGAGATCATCAGAGCCTGCAATCAGTCGGTCGAGTTTATGTGCAGCAATCCTTACGGTGGCACTGCTACCGGTTCCCGGATACTGCCCTTCTTTCTGGATGGGTGGCCGGGCCAGTATCGATTCTGAAGCCAATGGCTTGGTTTTATCCGAAGTACTTCCCGGAAAAGTGTCACTTACCCGGGTCCTATCCCTATGTGGGCCGGGTGAATCTACAACACGGATTACGGGAGAAGTACTGAGGGAAGTGACATCAGGATTTCTTTGGTGGGTATCCGGATCGTACCCCGTACTCTTTTTTGGTGCAATCAATCCTCTTATCATTTGTATGACTTCAGAAGAGCTGGGTTGTTGAGCCTGTGCCCCCTGCAGCTGTATCCGGATTACTTTTACGGCATTATGGAAGATATCAAACGCATCGGCATCGGGGCAATATCCTCCATTCTTGATGGCTGCAAATACATTTTCAAGATTCTGGCAAACCAGTTCTATCTCTTTTAAGCTGACCGCCCGTGCAGCTCCCTTGAGGCTGTGAATCGTTCGAAAAACCCTCTCGGTCACATGGGGGGAGATTTCCGGCCCGGTCTTTTCCAGCTCAAGAAGCCCATTGGTAATGGTGTTTACGTATTCCTCTGCCTCTTCCCTGAATGTGGCAAGGAGTTTTTTTTGAAATTCATCGTCCGGACCGGTCATAAGCAGTGAGATCAGACGTGGTACTGAACGGTGAGTTTCTTTAAGCGCACGCCGAGTTCATGCAGATCTTCTGCGGTCTTTTCTGCCTTCCGGGTAATCTCGAGATTTTTCTGTGCAGCATCCCGTATCTTTTCCATGGCGAGCGAGATCTGGTCGACACCGGCAGCCTGTTCCTGGATGGATGAGGTAATTTCTATGGCTTCACGCGAAGAGTCAGCGATCGAACGGGTAAGGACCTCGATTGCTTCGCGTGCATCGGAAGTCAGCCTGACTGCGTCCGCAACGGACCGGGTTCCCTGCTCAGTAGATACCACTGTTGAAGAGACACCCCGCTGGATATCCGTCAGAATAGTGCGGATGTTTGCTGTTGCCTGTTTTGACTGTTCGGCAAGGTTATGGATCTCATGGGCGACTACAGCAAATCCTTTCCCAAAATCCCCGGCCTTTGCTGCTTCAATAGATGCGTTGACTGCAAGAAGGTTGGACTGTTCTGAAATATCCGTCACCGTTGCAATAATCTCCCCAATAGCCTGGCTCTGTTCAGAGAGCTTGATCACACTCATACCGATCGTGTCCATCTGCCGCTGGATATGGTTCATCCCATCGAGAATCTCCTGCACGGATTTCTGCCCCTCTCCTGATACGGTGATGGCTTTCATAGCTTTTTCCGATACGGATTTTGACTTGAGAATCACAATGTCGGTCTTTTTCCTTACGCCTTCTACGGTATCTGAAGTGTCATTGACCGTACTAGCTGTTTGTGAACTGGCATTTGCGAGCTGGGTGGTAACGACCAGGATCTCGCTTGAGGCCGATGAAAGAACAGAAACCCCTTCGTAGAGTTCTTCGTTGATCAGCTTCATTAAGCGCTGAAGCTCGATACCTATCGTGTTGAGTGCATCCCGGTAGGCAACAAATTCACCGGCAACCGGGATCTTCTCATCAAACCTTGCGGTAAAGTCACCGGATGCATAGAACCTTGCAAGGCGCATAGCCTCGTTCACCGGCTCGGTAATTGTTTCAAGGGTCTTGTTGAACCCGGCGATGATCATCCTGTACCCGCCCCGGAATGCATTTTCATTCCCGCGAACGGAAAGGTCTCCTGCCCGGGCTGCATCTGTGAGTTTGATCGTTTCTTTATGCAGGTGATCCAAGGACTCCACCATCATCCGGAGGGCAGGCCGGATCTCGTCGCGGTCATCGACCGGTTCTGCAAAAGCCTCTATGTAATCGCCCTTGGCAATCTTTTTGATATTTCCTACAACGTTTGTCTGGAGATCATCGGCAAATTCATCCATGGTGGCCGCCATGATCCCGATCTCATCCTCCCTTCGGATATTGAGACGCACGGAAAGGTGGCCGTTCCTGAGTTCCTTGATCATGACCACTACCGATTGCAGAGGTCCGGATATGGAGCGGCCAAAGAGAATCGCAATGGTTGCACCAATGGCCATTGATGCAATCATCAGGGCGAAGATGGTGTTTCGTATGGTATCTATTGGCCCGGTAAAGTCCGAGAGTTCAGCGCGGGATACAATATACCAGTCAAGCGGTTCATAGTACGTGTAGGCATCAAGGACTTCGGTGCCGTCAACTTCATGGGGGATTGCACCTTCCTTGTTCTTAAACATCTGCTTTATATAATCTTTATCTGCCCAGTTCTGTCCCTGAGCGCTTGGATGGACCAGTACATTTCCTGCACTGTCAATGACGTACATGTACCCATTTTTCCCCACAACGGTCTCGCGTATGCTCTTTTTGACCACATCGAGGGTTTGTCCTTCTTCCGTTCCCACGAACAGAACGCCAATGATCTTTCCGCTGGGATCTTTGATCGGTTCATAGGCAGTAACGTAGTTTTTCCCGAACAGGTCACGTCTTCCGTAATAGGTTACGCCATCGTTCACGGTAACTTTATACACATCGTCAGTCAGGCGGGTTCCGACAGCACGCTTTCCATTGGTGTCCAGAACATTGGTCGAGATGCGAACCGCGTAACTGTTGTTGTAAACCTGGAACACCGTAGCAGCCCCCCCGACCATTGCCTGCACCTGGTCAACCGTCTCAAAGTTGTCATTGACCACGTAACGGTTGCCTCTGCTGTCGATCAGGGTCATTTTGTCGTTAATGACTTCAGGTATCCCCTTGCCGTAGAAATTCTGTTTTGCCACATTGAGGTCACTGTTGACCTTATTTCTCGTCAGCTTGTAGACATCATTGGTCCACCCTTTCATATCCTTAGTCTGTGTTTCTAACAAGGCCTGGGTCTGTTCACTGATAACGCTGCTTGAGCTGGTATACGCGACCAGTCCGAGTAACAGTGTCGGAATGATTGCCAAAAAAAGACAGATGACGAGAATCTTGGTCCCGACTTTCATGTTGGAGAAAAACTGCATACTATCCTGTGCCCTTCCAGTACCCATTCACATTCTGGTAATCAATAGACTGATTCCATATTGTTTAATATTACTGATATTAACTACAGGGACCATGGCCAGTTTTATTGCAGCAGATCGGGAAAATCAGTATGAATGGTTCAACAGGGTGGTTCAGGATACGGTCTCATCGATAAGCATACGGGGATCGGCAAGAAGCGCTGCCCCATCCAGTACAACAATTCCATCGACAACTCCTAATTGGTAAGGGACTTCCCCTCCGGATGGGGCCGGTGCTGGTGCAGCGGGACTACTGGCCGGGATGGTAGCAATACCGGTGATATAATCCGCAAGAATGCCAAAGGTCATTGTTCCGTCAGTGATCACAATGACCCGGTTTAAATCCGTAAGACCTCTTCCGCTGATGGAGAAGAGCGCACGGAGATCCACGAGAGAGACTATCTCTCCGCGGATTGCGCAGATACCGGAGATGTATTCTGGTGTTCCGGGAACCGGGGTGATCCCACCGGTAAGAACCACTTCCCGTATGAATTTCATGCCAATGGCATATTCCTGGTAGGCAAGCCGGAATTTCAGGACCTCGATCCGGACAATACCCTTCGATCTGGCTGCCGGTTGAGAGAGTTTTTGTGCCCGCTCTGCGAGGATTGTAGAAACCCTCTCTTTTTCCGGGATCTCATTTTCCTCACAGGGAATAACCTTTATGGCGCTGAGTACAGCACGAATCTGTTGCGAATTGCTGTTCTTTAAAAAACCCGCCAGATCGCGGATGATGACCAGCCCCTCGGCTGTAATGCTTACCCCCTGTACGACAGGTTCATCTTCCCGTACGGAAGCGTCTTCGAGAGGAAGAGTGGTATCCGGACTGATGCCGGAGGTATGATCGACCCAGAGGGCAACGCAGTCATCTCCTGACTTTGTTACAATCAGGACATCCGAAAGGCGGGGATTTCTGTCAGGAAACCCGAGATGTGTCCGTACCTGGTAGACAGGAACCGTTCTGCCGTGCAGATCGATAACTCCAACGGTCCCGAATTCACCTTTGGATTGTGGAGTTACACGGACCATCCTCTCGACAAATACGGTCTTTCCAACGATGATGGCACAGGATACCCCTTCAACTGAAAACTGCAACAGGGTCATCGTACCTCTTCACCTTGATAATCCCTCATTGGTGCTGATGTGATAAAAAGTATAGAGGAATGGATGCCTGCAAATGATCCCGTCAAAACGCGGAAGATACATCCAGAACCGGAATGATTGTTTTCATGTTGTCGTATTCAAAGACAAAATAGTTATGGGGAAGATATTCGATAATCTCAATCCGCTCGACCCTTTACGGAATGATCATCTTATGAAAAGATTCCACAACCTGTATGGCCCAGGATAAAAAAATGAATGGACTGGGCGGGAATTGAACCCGCGGCCTCTCCCATGCCAAGGGAGCGATCTACCACTGATCTACCAGCCCGCTTCCCAATTAGTAGGATGCCATAGGTTAAAAGAATTGGGCTTTGGAACGGCGGGAGATAAAATGAAAAAGATATCGGAATAACAATTATTTTTCCGATGCACCCGGAGATTTGAGCCAGGTGAGCAACTTTAACCGGGCATTTGTCATATCCGATCGCTTTGTTATTGTACCGTCTTTTATAACCTGTTCAATCAGCGGAATTGCACCACAGGGCATTTTGCTTGCCACTGGCAGCACCGTGCGCTTGCCTGATGATAGTTCATACACCTGTTTCACACCGCTCCGCTTGCCCCTTTTTGCCTTTGCTTCTCCTTCAATCTCCACGATATCGAGTGCAAAGTCAATAACGGGTGCATTTGCGATCGTACCCCCGATCCCGAATGCATCCACGATATCACGGTACTCGATCACTTCTTCTCGGGTAACTCCGCCCGATAAGAATATTTTCACAAAACAGTAGCCGTGAGTATCCAGTTCCCAGCGCACCTCTTCGATGATTGTGCGCATGTTTCCCCTGCGTGAGCGGGGGGTATCCAACCGGACAGCGGTTGCACCACAGGCTGCTGCCCGGAGCGATTCGGACTTTTCATCGCAGTAGGTGTCGGAGAGCATAATCCGGGGAATATCTTCAGGGGCATGCTTGGCAAATGATCGCCATGCATCCTCCGGCGTATCATAACACATCACAAAGGCGTGAGGCATTGTTCCGACTACCGGCATCCCCTCCGGTGCACAGGTATTCGAGACCCCGTCCACACCGCCGATCCATGCCGCACGCTCTATCATGCGGGCGATAGAGGGGTGCTGCCGGCGCGAGCCAAATGAATAGACAGGACGGTGATTGGCAGCAAGCTTGACGTGGGCAGCAGCAGTTGCAATGCCGGAGGCGTGGCAGAGAAAACCGAGGATGGCTGTCTCGTAGCGACAGAAGTCACGATACTTACCGGATATTCGCAGCACCGGTTCATTTTTGTAAAAGACAGTACCTTCCGGAAGTGCATCCACGGTTACCGGTACTCCTTCGAGAAGTGTGATCACATCGGAAAGGCCGCAGAACGTTGCCCATGTATCAGGAAGTGAAGATGCTGTCACTTCCATGACAACCTGTGGATTTATCCCCTCCGCCAGGAGCGTCTCTTCCGTGCGCTCAAAGTAGATGTCCGTGCATTCCCCACGCCGGATCGTATCATCGCTGACCGTATCGAACATGCCCATACCAGATGATAGTGCGTTTAAGGAATTTACGCTTGCGGAATAATTTTTTTTAAATTCGCTAAATATTAGTGCCTCCCGCGACAATTACTCTCAAGCGCAGGTATCGCATGCAGTCTGTATCGAGCACATTTGCGGGTAAACGGTCCCCCCGGGACGGAGGACGGAGCTGATGCTGGGGATTCTCGGGGGCACAAGCCTCCTGTTTTCTGAGTTGCCTGAGCTCCGGAAACGGCAGGTACACACCCCGTTTGGCAACGCCGAACTTCTCTGCGGGGATATCGTGATGCTGATGCGTCACCAGCAGGATCTTCCCCCGCACAGGATCAATTACCGGGCGAATCTGGCCGCGCTCGCGATCGAAGGCGTGGACCGGATTGTTGCATTTGGTTCTTCGGGTTCGCTGAACCGGGAGATAACCCCCGGATCCCTTGTCATCCCGACCGATTACGTGAGCATGACCGATATCCCCTCGATCCATGACCATGCGATCGAACATGTGCTTCCTGTATTGTCTGAGGTTCTTTCAAAAAATCTCGCAGCCCACATACCTGAAGCCCGGCACGGTGGAGTGTACGTGCAGACAAAAGGCCCCCGTTTTGAGACGGTTGCCGAGATACTGGCTCTTTCCCGGGTAGCCGATCTCGTAGGGATGACCATCGCATCCGAGGCCACCCTTGCCTGCGAACTGGGTATGGATTTTGCTGCACTCTGCATGGTGGACAACTATGCAAACGGTCTGGCCGATAGGACATTGACCTTTGACGAAATTCTCGAGATCTCGCGGTCATACCGGCACCGCACCGCAGAACTGGTAAACACGATAATCAAAAATATGGCATGAGGCCGGATGGAGCGTATTATGGGTGATAAGGATGATATTTTCAACAAACGGCAATCGATCCTGATTGCGAATGTGATGGTGGATGGAAAGGCTGCAGATATCTTTGTGAACGAAGGGGGTGCAATCGCAGCGGTAGGGGAAGGTGTCCGGGTGCAGCACAAGGGTGAAGCAGATCTGGTGATTGATGGGGATGGCGCGGTTGCCCTTCCCGGTCTTGCCAACACCCACACCCATGCGGCCATGTCACTGCTCCGCGGGTATGCGGATGACATGATCCTGCAGGACTGGCTTGGCCAGAAGATCTGGCCTCTTGAAGCCCACCTTACCGGTAACGATGTATACTGGGGGACGAAGCTGGCCTGTCTTGAGATGATAAAGACCGGCACTACCGCATTCAATGATATGTACTTCATGATGGACGAGGCAGCACGGGCCGTAGACGAGGCCGGCATCCGTGCGGTTCTCTGTTATGGGTTCATCGATCTCTTTAATCCTGAAAAACGGGAGAGTGAGTGCAAGGCCACCGAGAAGCTTGCCGCACAGATCCGTGTGATGAACAATCCGCGCATCAGGGCAGCAGCCGGACCCCATGCGATCTACACGGTCTCACCCGAAGGCCTGAAGTGGTGCGCAGAGTTTGCCAAAGAGCAGAAGATTGGTATCCACATCCACCTGTCCGAGACGGAAAATGAGGTCACTGACTGTATTGCCCAGCACGGCAAGCGCCCGGCTGCACTGCTGGACGAATGCAGTATCCTGACCCAAAAAACCATCGCCGCCCACTGCTGCTGGCTTGAGGATGAAGAGTGCGCCCTGCTCGGGAAACGTGGTGTATCTGTTTCCCATAACCCGGCGAGTAACATGAAGCTTGCCACCAACCGGGCCATGCCCACCCGCCAGCTGATGGCTGCCGGGGCGAATGTCTGCCTCGGCACCGATGGCTGCGCCAGCAACAACAACCTCGATATGTTCGAGGAGATGAAGACTGCCGCCCTTCTCCAGAAATTTTTCTGGAACGATCCGACCGTACTCCCGGCACCGGTGGCACTTGCTATGGCAACCGCCAATGGTGCAAAGGCACTGGGCTTTGGCACCGGGACGCTCGCTATTGGCTCTCCGGCAGATATCGTGCTCGTTTCTGCCCGCACTTCCTGCAATACTCCGTTGCATAATGTTACATCCAACCTTGTGTACTCTTGCAGCGGGGCAGCGGTTGAGACCACCATCTGCGATGGCAGGGTGCTGATGCTGAACCGTGAGATCCCGGGCGAAGAAGAGATTCTTGCCGGTGCAGCAAAGGCAGCCCACGAGCTTGTCAACCGCTCACAATCCGCATAATATGAATAAGAATCCACTAATAACCGGTCTGCACCGTGCGGTTGCAGCCCTTAGCATCATTTTTCTCCTGCTGTCGTGTATTGCCGTCACGGGCTGCCTTGGCGATCTCGGCATTCCGGGTTTCGATCTGAAGGGTCCTTCCCAGCAAGCGGAGAACGAGGGCAAACTCTCCGCATATTTCCTCGATGTCGGCCAAGGTGACTCATCGCTCATCATCTTTGGGGATAAGACGATCCTGATCGATGCCGGTGAGATTGATATGGGTGATCGCGTAGTTAACGATCTCAAAGCGCTTGGTGTTACCCGGATTGATCTGCTCGTTGCCACCCATCCTCATTCCGATCATATCGGCGGCATGCAGAAGGTGCTGGAAACTTTCCCGGTTGGGCAGGTGCTTGATTCCGGTATTCCTCATTCATCGGTGCTCTATGAGCGGTTCTTGGAAACGATCGATAAGAAAAATATCCCCTACGAAGTAGCGGTTCAGGGAGACACGATCGATCTTGACCCTGCGTTGCGGATTGTTGTTCTCTCCCCGCCCGAGCAAAGGTTTGGCGACGACCTGAATACCAATTCCATTGTACTGCGCATATCCTATGGAACGATCAACTTCCTGTTCACGGGAGATGCCGGCGGTGAAGCTGAGACTGCGCTGGTGAAGTCCGGGTACGCTCTCGATGCCCAGATCCTCAAAGTCGGGCATCACGGCAGCCTGCACTCGAGTTCCCCTGCATTCATTGCACGGGCGCATCCGGAGACAGCGATCATCTCACTGGGCCAGAATAATCCGTACGGCCATCCGCACCAACAGGCAGTTGATTCCCTTACCGGTGCCGGTGCTACCATCTACCGGACGGATCGTGACGGGACGATCCTGGTGAAGAGCGACGGTACTTCCTATGCGGTAAAGACCGAAAAGGGACCCGGGGGTCCGGCCCCGGGTGCTACACCCAAGCCTCAGGTTACTGGCTCCCCCACCGTAATCGTGCCCCCGTTGCCAACTCTCCCGGCGGTTGTCAACATCTCTGTTCCCCGGCCATCGATTGCTGTTCCCCAGATAGGCAATGCAACTGCTGTAGTGATCAGCGCCACACAGTTCAATGCTCCGGGAGATGACCGGCAGAATGTGAATGGCGAATGGGTCCAGCTGGCCAACCATGGAGATGATACCGTACTCCTCGCAGGCTGGACCCTCTCTGACAACAGCAGGAGTACCCTGTATACCTTCCCGGCAATGTTCCTTGTGCCCGGTGAAACAGTCACGATCTTTTCAGGCTCGGGGATGCTGAACAACACCGCACTTTTCATGGGTAAAATGGAGCCTGTCTGGGGCAACAGTGGTGACATCGCAATTTTAAAAGACGGAAACGGAAGGATCATTGACCAGAAATCAGAGTGAAATGAGATGAAAGCGATCATTGACCGTATCGAAGAGGGCATTGCAGTGCTGATCAGCGCTGAAGAAGTGCCTACAAGCATGACCGTGCCGGCATCGCTTCTTCCGCCCGGTGCAAAGGAAGGGGATGCTGTTACTATTGGCATAGATCGCGATGACGGGACGACAGCAGCAAAGGACAAGGTCTCTTCCCTCATAGAAAAACTAAAAAATAAATGAACCGAATATCAACGCGTTCTTGTCTCTAATTGTTTTTTGTAACTATTCAGCCGGTCCTGTGAGCGCAAGTAGGTGTGAATGGATTTCCCTGAAATGCGCCGACAAGCGATATGAGAACCGGCCGGTCATTT